>JABDFU010000019.1 GCA_013286385.1 Bacteroidota bacterium | reverse complement strand
TACATTGTTTGCGACGCCATTACCAAAAACACCGTTTGGTGGGGAGATGTCAATTCGAAATTTGAACCCGAGGATTTTGACCGCCTGTATAACAGGGTTACCGCTTACCTCAGCGGAAAAGAGGTCTATATCAGGGATTGTTTTGCCTGTGCCGACCCTGCCTACCGTATCGGAGTGAGGGTGGTAACCGAATCCCCCTGGGCCAATCTGTTCGCCAACAATCTGTTTCTGCGCCCGACCAAAGATGAACTTCTGAATTTCAAGACCGACTGGACCATTCTTCAGGCTCCCGGTTTTAAAGCCAATCCAAAGATCGATCACACCCGCCAGCACAATTTCACCATACTTAACTTTACAAGGAAAATTATTTTGATTGGCGGAAGTGCCTATACCGGTGAAATTAAAAAAGGAATTTTCACCCTTTTGAATTACATCCTGCCCCAGGAAAAAGGAGTATTATCCATGCATTGCTCAGGCAATATCGGAAAGAACGGAGATACGGCTATTTTCTTCGGACTTTCAGGAACCGGAAAAACCACCCTTTCAGCCGACCCTAACCGGGGACTGATCGGCGACGACGAACACGGATGGGCAGACAAAACCGTATTCAATTTCGAAGGTGGCTGTTACGCCAAATGCGTGGACCTGAGCAAGGAAAAAGAGCCTGAAATTTTCAACGCGATAAAATTCGGTTCCCTTTTGGAGAACATTGAATTCAAGGACGACAGCAATTCGGTGGATTACAAAAACATATCCAAGACCGAGAACACCCGGGCGGCCTACCCGATCGATCACATTGCCAATGCAGTGGAACCCTCCATCGGAGAAATTCCTAAAAATATTTTCTTTCTGACCTGCGATGCCTGCGGCGTACTGCCCCCTATTTCAAAACTCAGCCCGGCCCAGGCCATGTATCATTTTATCTCGGGCTATACCGCCAAAGTGGCCGGAACCGAAGTGGGTGTAACCGAACCGACGCTGACCTTTTCAGCCTGTTTCGGAAAAGCCTTCCTGCCGCTTCACCCCACAAAATATGCCGAATTGCTGGGAAAAAAACTGAAGGAAAACAAAGTCAGTGTATGGCTCATCAATACCGGCTGGACCGGTGGTCCCTATGGAACCGGGACCCGGATGAAATTAGCCTACACCAGATCCATTATAACCGCTGCATTAAACGGCAGCCTGGATAAGGTCAGTTACCAAAATATGCCCGTATTCGGACTCAGCATTCCCGAAACCTGTCCTGATGTCCCCTCCGAAATTCTCAACCCCCGCAACACCTGGAAGAAAAAAGAAGAGTACGATGCCAAGGCGGCCAGCCTCGCCGCCTCTTTCGTGAAAAACTTCGAGCAGTATTCAAGTGCGGCCAATGAAGAGATTCTGGCGGCGGCGCCCAAACTGACTGTAAATGCGTGAGATTTCTCATTTTATTGTCCCATGCATGGATTTCTAAAGTTTTATAAAAAAGAAGTCGAAATATCGAATTCCCTGTTGGTTATTTGGGTTTTATTCCCTTTGGCAGGATTGGTTGGCTTCTTCCTTTGATGTTTCCTTGATCCAGTAATTTAACTTATGAAAGGAAATGTTGTTTTCACGGGCAAATACCGGCTGACTCTGTCCACTTGAAAGCCATTCCTGAACTACCTTATCCCTTTCCCTTCTTTGCTTCAATCCAAATTTTCCCATCGCTTTACTGTTTTGGTTAAACAGCAAAACTAATTTCATCCTAACAATTGGAAAGTTTTTCACGTGCCGTTACTCTTGCAATATCAAGTAAACGCTGTTCAATAATTTCTTGTTTTCGGGTTTGAATCGCAAAATACGTCTGAGCAAATGCAATTTCAGATTTAGCCGGATCACCATTTTGAGTAACCAAATAACACGCATACCTTGTCAGAGCAATATCAGCTATTTCTCTTTCGGTTTCTGATCCGATCTTAACCATTTTGCTGATGTCAGCAAAATGGTCAGGAATCCTTTCTCCAGCACCTTCGCAGGCTTTTTTAGCTTTATCTATTGAATTTAGAAAATTTCTCCACTGAGAGTATCCCAAAATCTCCTGCAAATCTCTTGCGCTCCAACATTCAATGCCTTTTATTTCATAGCGTGCCGCTTCAAATTTTTGAAATAGTTCCTTAATTAATTCTTTTTTCATTTTGTAGCTTATTTTGAAAAGTTATTATGACAAGATAATATTAGGTAAATTTTGGACTGCTTTTTCTTTTAATTCATTTACCACTCTTAAATATCGTTGTGTATAGGCTAGGTTATCAACAGCAAAAACGGTTGATCACTTGAAAGTATACAGCCTGTCCCAACTGGTTTATAGATACCCTTTAAAAAGTAACAGTAGTGTAAAAGACAGTGCTGTCATTCGTGTTATCAATCAGGCTTCCCGAAAACAATACGGTTGTCGGCACTCCAAGCCAGCTCATATAACCAGTATACCAGGGAGAATCAAACGTAAGCGTAAAACTAGTATTGCTTGATGCATAGATCGTTGAAAAACTCTGGTCGAAGGTTTTGCTATCGTAATTATTGTAAAATCTGATTCTCCATCGAATGGTCTGAATAAAGCCTCCGAACCGCTGTTCGGCCTCATGGGCATTAAATGTAATGCTGGAAGGCCAGGCAAACCAGGTCGGCCCGCCTCCTCCCTCATAACCCTGAAGATAGGTATCTGTTGCCTGAACAGATACGGCAGCAGACGTGGCGCTGACCAATCCATCGAATACAGGCGGTAAATCCCTGAAGGCATAGATCTGAAAACTGCAGGTATCTGATACCTTTCCCAAAGGATCTACCACATAAATTTTATAACCATAAGTAGAAGGGATCACAACACCGCTGAAATTAAAATTAATATGCGACCCTATACTGAAAGGAGTAGCGTCCCCGAGATTCATACGTTTGACAACTACATTCGAATAGGTTAAATTACTGCCAGACATCACATATTCAATGCTGTAAACCGGAGAAACCGCCGTTTTAATTGTATCCGTAAGGATTTGTGCGAAGCTCAAAGTATAATTTGAATTCCGTATAAGAATCGAAGGAACCTCATCTTCTGCTGCCAGGCTAAAATATGCGCTTGAACTTTGACCGAACTTATTGCTTACACTGAAAGTAAAAGTCGCCGAAGTTCCGTTGGAAATATACAACAAAACAAATCCGCTGTCCTGCTTCACCTGACTGTAACTAAGATTCACACATCCGGTCACGCAGGAAAAATTAAGTGTAGATAAATCGGCATTGCCTGAAACAGAAAAGTCAAGCCGGTAACCTGAAATCCCGAGAAGCACTGTGTCCTTAAAATTTGAAACAAAAGGCAGCCCACTGCTATGCCTTCTGACCTGAATAACCGGGGCGGCGCTTTCGCTCTGTTCGAGAGCCGGGATAATGTCTTTTCGGGTATCACAGGACTGGATCAGTGCTAAGGTCAGAGCAAGTAAAGTAAAAAGCCGGATTCCCGGCAAAACCGGATTTGAAATTTTATAGGTCATGCAGATTTGTTTTAGTGTTAAAAATCAGTTAAATTATATTAATTAAAAATAAATCAGTTTAAAATAAAACGGAAGCCCCCGTTCATCTGGTATTTCCACTCTCCGAATGCAGAGCCCAGCATGTACCACTGTTGAATGCTTCCGACAAGGGCGACATTTTCATTCAGGTAGAGTTCAAGGTTACCTCCTGCAAAGACACCATAAATAAATACAGTCGCGGCGGGATAAAGAAACGTAGGATCGTCGGCAGGTGAATAAGCCGTATTGCCTTCAAGTCCTGAAAAAAATCCCAATTCAGCATTAACAAAAAGTTTGTCGCTCAATTTCACCACTGTGAAATTTGCTGAATACTTAAGGCTGTAATCAGATAAAACAGTGGAAGGAAAATTCGTTTTCTCGAAATTAAAAGCTGTACGAAGAAAAAAAATCGGGCTGTAAAATTTGCAGCGCGACAATTCTCCGTTGCGCGAATTCAGTCCTGTTCCGCCGGTAAAATCAATCGTCCGGATTCCTGCAATATGTCTGAGCTGAACCCTGGAATCGTCCTGGGCCTCTGCAACAGTGGTAAGTATTATTGTCTGAAGGAGGATTTGAAACAGTATCTGAAGCAGCATCTGCGCCGGGATCAAATTTTTCATCATCTGCATGTTATCTGAGTAGTGTTAAAAATCCTTTTTTCACCATTTCCTTGCCTTCCATTAGTAGGCGAAGCACGTAATAATAGGTTCCCGAGGGACACTCCTCTCCCGCCACAGTCCTTCCGTCCCAACCTCCACTGGTTGCAGAACCGACAAAAAGCGTCAATCCCCAGCGGTCAATAATTTCAATTGTATAATCGTTTATGCACAGGCCCTGAATTAAAAAAATATCGTTTATACCGTCTCCGTTGGGACTGAAAACATTGGGAACTTTAAGGGAACAAAAAATATCAAGCATGTATTGGGCAGAATCATTGCATCCTGCAGAATCGCTCACCCATTGCCGGATCGTATACGATCCGGCAGCTTCGTATTGCGTTATAGGATTTTCGAAAGTAGAACCAAGCCCATTACCAAATGTCCATCTCCAGGAGTCAGCACCGAAACTGGTATCTTTTAGAAGTACCGGAGCATTTTCAAACAAATCGGTAAACGAAAGATAAAAACCGGCCCTCGGTCCGGGAGAAACCATGAGCCTTTTGTCGAAAGGGACAGAAACACATCCTGTACTGCGGTCGGTAAGGATAACGCTTATCATTTTGCTTCCTGGCGTTGAATAGTGAAAACTGATATTGGAACCTGTTGAATCACCGCCAAAAACGGCGCCCTCTGCAGTCCAGGAAAAAACGTAAGGACCCCTATCTGGAGTATAGACCGAATAGACAGACCCTTCTGATTTGCAAAGCAATGCCGGTCCTGAAACAGAGTCAATCAGCGGCTCGAAATTTTCAAGGGCATAAGGCTTGTTTGAAAAATTCTTCCACCCTTTACGCAACACGGCATTGTAATCATTGAGCACAGCCTTTTGACCCTGATCTGTGTTGTTCCATTTCAAAACCGAAGACTTCCAGTTCCCGATTTCGGTCCAGATTCCATCTTCTCCGATCAGGTAGCCTAGTGTTATGGAAACACCTGAAGTTCCGTAAAGCCGGTTTAGGGAATGGTAAAAAAAGGGGTTTACCTTGCACACATCACTGTCCATGTGACTTGTTAAATAACCATCCAGACTTGCATTTTTATTTTGAAAAGACAGGGCGAATGAATTCACTGAAGAGGAATCCGGGACCAGATTTACCGGCCTGAAACGAGCTGTGCCTACAATTGAACCGAAAGGAAAATAATAAGTTGCCGAAGCATTTGTTTTACGCACCAGACATCCCGAATCCAAAGTGGAAACAAAACCCTCGTCCCCGAAAGCAATACTGACCTGTATAGCAGCAGGGTCTGGATTTTCAATGAATATCGTATCCTGATTTGTCGCAAACTCAAGGCTGTTCAGATACAACTGATTTAAAACGACCGTATTTATCTTTAGTATTTTTCTCCCAGAGCCTTCAGTGGAAAGGTTATAAAACCTGCTGACACTGTCTCCTTCAATGAATTCATCAGCTCCCTGCAAGTGCACAAAACCGGTATCTCCTGAAAATACAGCTGAATTCAGCCAATTGCCATTCAAATCGTACACCCCGTTTCCCTGTTGAAAACTGCCGTGCAAATTGTAAAAGGAAGAGTCAATAACTATACGGCCGTTGTGCTGACTGTAGGCCATAGAATCGTTTTCAAAAGAACCTTCAACCCTTATTTGAATTCCGTAATCGGTATGAACGAGCTGGCCTTTGTTATACCAAAGTTGTGCATCGGAGATGACGGTCAAAGCCAGAAGAGAAGCAGTAAATACTTTTATTTTCTTCATTTTATTTCTGCTCCCCCAGCTTTTTGATCAATCTGTTAACGAGTAATTGGAGTTCAGCCACCCGATTCCCGAGTGCTTCAAGTTGTTCGGTACGTTCGGCGAGGGCCTGAATGGCAACGGTCATCACTCCATCAATATCGGTTTGGGTAATCCTGTTGTCAAATTCCCCGTATCCAAACATTTGGTTAAAGTCCTGGGCCATCAAACCTATGTGAAGGGGCTGGGTTTTATAAGTATTCAGTTTGCCGTCGGGACGCTGAGCAATAAATTGCCATTCACAGGCCTTCAACTTCAGAAATTTCTGCAAAAGTTCCTCTTTGCTTACCTCCCTGAAATTTTCCTTTACATTTCGATCAGAAACCGACGCCCATCCACCGCCTGAAGCCATTACAGCCCCAGTAGTCTGGTTGACATCACTGTAAAATGCATAGCCTCCTGTAAAGCGGGCAATCATTTGATTGGCCGTCTGTGTTTTTAAATACGGCAGGATTCCGTCCCAATCGCTCAGCGCAACGTTTCCGCTGTGTTCCACAGTTATGTTTCCGCCTATGGCAATACTATTTTGAACACCCCCGCTGATCGTATTGTAATCCCCGATAATATAGGTTGTGCTGCAAGCTGTTCCTTTATTGATATTGTTGGTGCCAATGATAAAATTATCACCCCCTCCGGTACAGGTTGGGCTG
The DNA here is from genome assembly GCA_013286385.1 of Bacteroidota bacterium. Taxonomy (GTDB): domain Bacteria; phylum Bacteroidota; class Bacteroidia; order JABDFU01; family JABDFU01; genus JABDFU01. The sequence continues at coordinate 27,271 of JABDFU010000019.1, read as the reverse complement.
ACGTTGTTGTTGTCTCCGATTATCCTATTTACGCCACTGTTTGCAGCCGACACGGTATTCATAAAACCAAGTACCAGATTGCCTGTGCCCGAAACTGTTGAAGCATTGGTGCTGTAACAAGTGGCCAGGCAGGTATTTCCCAATCCGTTCACGGTATACCCCATGCTGAAATTTCCTCCGCCACCCCCAGTAACCGATCCTTTGCCAATTACAACATTTCCACTGCCGGTCGATAAACCGGCAGAAGTACCCATTAATCCCAGATAAATGTTTCTGGTAAACGAATCGAACCACAATCCCTGATTTCCGCCCACTGCAAGGGCAAACTGGTTAGCGCCCGGACGGTAAAGACCTGTCGAAGGATCGTTTATAAATGTCAGCTGGGGTAAGGTAAGACCACCATCACCCAGGTAAGTCACACCGTTGGCATCTACCTGAAAATCGTTTCCCCCGATTCCAACACAAAACAGTTTTGACGGATTGCTATAGCCGATACCAATATTTCCGTTACTTAAGATCCGCATATGCTCAAGGTTAGCGGTACGGATGACCAGATCCTGGTTGTCAATTGTTCCCAAAAAGTTTTTGAGGGGTACCGTACCTGAATTTCCTTTGCTCAGCCAGGCAAACGAATCCGTAGAACAAATCCTTGACCAGTTCAGATTTTTTTTATAATAATAGCACTCGTCCTGCCTGTTGAAAACCATCAGCCCCTGCGCAGGACTCAGTATTTCTGGAATGGCCGATGAATCAAGGCGAGGCATTAAAAATCCCTGTGCAGGTGATTCCAGATCCAGGACAGCTGAAGGGTCAGGACTCAGAGTTCCGATAGAGACACTCTTGTTTTGTGCTTGGATTGATCCTGCAATAAGCAGGAAAATAATGTTTTTTAAATTTTTCATAGACTTAGGCTTTTCTGTTTTAAATAGGTATCTGGTTTTATCGTCTGAACATCAGTACTTCATTCATTCCCATAGCCTGATGGTATCCCGATAGTTCTTTGCGGTCATTGGGACTAAGAGCTGTTCCTTCTTTCAGCAGTTCGGCATATTTTTCTTCGTATTCCAGCGATTTCAACTGGTAATCCATTGCTTTTGAAAGCAGCAGCAGTCGCTCTCCCTTTGTTACCTGCACGGCATCCTCTCCTTCAAGGTTCAGGGCCTGATTCAGCTGATGAGACATTTTCATCAGTTCATCACTCATCTGTTTGTATTTCATGGCCAGTTCTACCTGCGTCTGCTCCTGATAGCTCGATCCAACCTGTTGTATAGAATAGGCCGTTTTCAAATTCGTATTCATCCGGTTATTCTGATCAATAACCGATTGTTGAGTATTGAACTGGCTTACGAAAGCATTTACATTTTTAACCGTTGAACCCATGGATTCGTTAAATTTTTTTGTAACACCAGCCCAGGTCAGATTAAACAAATCGGTGTTGTCGCATTTTCCGTAAAAACTCTTTATCAGATTTACAAGAGAAGGGAAGCGCAATTGAAAGTACCTGTCCCCGCCCTTCACGCACAAAACTGCATCCAGCAAATTTTCAATCTGATTGATTTTCAGATTTTTGATATTGTCCAGGTGCTTCAGGTTTTCTTCTGCTTCCTGCATGTAATTTTTCATGTAGTTCAGTTGATTTTCCTGGGTCTGAAGGGTCTGTACCGCCGATTGCGTCAATTTCAGTAATTCCACCGCCTTGGCAATTGCAGTTGTCTGTTGACTGATCTGGGTGGCCTGATTGGTAATCATCACCGACTGGCCCGGGATAGCCAGCACGCCCTGTCCCTTCGCGTTTAAACCCACGCTAAAAATAAAAGCAATAAGCAGTGCTCGTTTCATATTTACTGTTTTTTAACCTGTAGTATATAAAGCGCATAACCTTCCGGCAGGGTAAGCGATCTGGATTTTTGAAGGAGCTGCTTCGCGCTATTTACGGCTCCCCTGCTCATATTGTTAATAGCGTTTCCATAAACCGGATTGGTACTGAGGTTACTGTTCAGATTCGAATTATCGGTGGTACTTGCAACCACTTCATCCACCGGAGCCTGATAAAACAATCCTTCAATCCGGTCATTGTCCATGATGTTGTATTTCACGGGATATTCTCCAAGAGCTGTCTTCACTTTGCTGATGTGTACCAGCACCCTGTTCCCTGAAAAGGCCGCAATTCCATAGAACAAAGAATTCCTTGGAATCCGTATTCCTTTGTAATTCAACTCTTCCAGGTTGCGCACAACCAGGGCTGTGTTGCTCATTAATTTCTGATCCCCATAGACCTCTGCCCTGTAATAGGACTTGCCCGTATCCTGAAGGTCGCTTTCGGCAGAATACACCTTCATCGTTCCGAATACGGTTTTGGTTGGAGCAACGACAGAAGAAGAAGAAGAAGAAGAAGAAACAGAAGAATCCTGAAACAAAGACCGTTCTTTCGGAAGGCGCTTACTTGAGGTTTTAGAATTCGTTAAGGTAGTTTTGAGTAAAATTTCCCTTACCGGTGTCTCCTTACGCTGTTCAATATGCTGTTCAGTTTTTACAACTTTTTCCTCCGGTCCAGGATTCGTATCTTTTTCAACCAATTTTCTCAAATCAAGCTGTACGTATTGCATAGCTGACAATTCTATCTTCGCTTTTTCTTCTTCACTTTTTAAATGATCAAGGAGATCTGTTCTTTTTTCCTTTGCCGGAATCTTACAATCCTCAGGCTTTACATCTTCGATCTTTTTCATTTCTATTTTCTGTTCTTTCCTTTTAAGGGTAATCATCCGAAGAACAATTAGCAGAGCCAGCAAGCCTAGTCCAGAAAGAAAAAGAATTTTTGACAGCTCATTTTTTCCCATTGTGCAGTACCCTTGCTTTTTGAATCTCAGATCCCGGAACCTCTATTTTTAAAATGCGGTCTCCCGATGATTCCCTGAACGAGACCATTAAATATCCCTTTCCGGCCAGACCGAAAGAGGGAATTGCATAACCCAGCGCCCGGCAGGAAAGGGGGTCAATCTGCCGAAACGAGGGAATGGCAAGAGGAAACACATCGAAGCAGTTTTTCTTTCCCTTTTTTGCAAAGCCCTTGAAAAGGTGACGGTAATATTGGAAAGAAATAAAATCCAGCTTATAGGGAATTGAACTTTTATTGGTCAATACAATTTTCAGATACGTAGTTGCAGAATCGTTTCTGATCACCGTAACGGCTGCCTCAATGAACTCAGAAATAAAGCCCATTGAAAAAAGTTCGTTTCGGGTTTCTGCGACACGTGAAATCAGGGAAGATAAGCCTGAGCTTTCAGATTTCGTGTCAGATTCCGTGTCAGATGCAGATTTGGATTCAATTTCGGCTTCAGTTCCCTCCTTCCTGGCTGGCTTCGTCTTTGTAAAATCATAGAAAAACAGTTTATTATCCGGACAATTTTTGATAACCGCATAACAGAAATCCTTTTCTGTTTTAACAAGAAGAGTCGAAACATCTGAATTGGCTTGTTGGGCTTTGATAAAAACAGAACTTCCTTCAATCTGGGAGAAATACGCCATAGGATTTCCGAGGTCTACCAGTTCAACCTTGTCCCTGAATATGAGGTAACTGGTATTGGTACTGGTGCAATAGATGGTATCAATAGTAGATCGGACTGCATGGCCAGACGGAACTACCTGAGCAAAAACGGCCGTTGCTGTTACCAATCCCTGAAAGGCCAGCATCCTTAACCTGTATTTAATTCGTTGGCTCATCGTTCGCCTTTCAGACTGTCCGGATGAAATTTTATTTTTTCAGAAATTCCGGGCTCGTATTTTATCAGATCGAAACGGTTTGCCAGCAAACCGTAGGGATTCTTTTCGCTTCTTGAATCCTCCGTAACAGAAAGAAGTACCCCATAAGGAACCAGATGATTCAAACCCCTCCACATAACGGCTTGTTTGAAATAGGCCCTGACCTGATAAGGCTGAACCATTGCGTTCACAACTACCGAATCGAAATAAATCCGGGTATACGCATTTTCTTTTCTCAACAAATCGTACAGCCCTGATTTTTCCATCAGATCCCGTGTCCTCATTCCCACCGTGTTATCCATAAGGCACAAAGCGGATTCGAGGTTCGGGCCATAAGTATAACTGTCATTTTCAAAAAGATGTTCGAGCAACAGCCGGACCTGATTTTTTATTTCCCAGGGTTGACGCACATTCATATCATTTCTGTTGATCAGAAAGCTGCCAGCATCAGTAGCCACATAAAGCATTTTTGAGTTGCTGTTTTTTTCAGCAACATACAGGCCGGCAAATAGCAAGGTAAAAAACCAGCTAAGAACAATAGCTGTAACTGCTAAGGCTCTGAATTTTATAAGAATTTTAAAAAAATCTACTGTTTCCATTTTTAAATTTGATTATCCTGTTTGGGTATTTCTCCCACCCCTTTAGAGGTAGGGCCCGGAGGTCGTTCATCATAAACGTGTGATTTCGAGATTTTGACCAAAAAATCATTCATCCGGCTTTGGGCCGAAAAAGATGCTCCCATAAATTCAGCCGGAGCCAGCATACTGCCACCCATGCTCATTACTTTTGAGCCCATCCCTCCCAATCTGGTCATAAACTGACTGTGTGCCGCGCCAATGTATTTATTCGTAATATAAGGAACCATCAGGTACATCAGAGCGATACCGATATTCATTACGATTAATCCGTTTCCATCATTGCTCTCCAGCATTCGGTCTAGGTAGGCATTTAATAAACGGTCTAAAACTCCCATCGTCAAAGCCCAGCATCCAGCGCTTAAATAAGCGCTAAGCCAATGCGTAAGCGTTTTTTGAAAAAAGGGAAACATCGAAAGCAAAATAGCCACGGGCCCCGTCGCCATGAGAAACATCATATACAGTTCACGAATACAGTAAATTACCGACCTGGCAACAACAATGATTAAATGGGTGCAGTTCGACACCAGCCAGTCAAGCACATTCGAAAAACCGTCGGTCAGCAGGTTGAAATTATCTTTGCTGTCCGTTTTGTCAATAAGTTGATTCACTTTTTCGGTAAGCGAAGAACCCGAATTATAGTTTCCAAGCGTAGGACCGGCTGCATCCGAGAAATAAGAAATAAGTGCATTTAGCTGAGCCAGCATTTCCTCATAATTGACCAGTGCCAGCAACAAAAAAAGAAAGCGTCCTAATTTCATCAGGTCAAAGGAACGCTCCCCTACTACCCAGCGCGTCATCTGACCGAGAAAAACAAAAGTAAAGGCCAGCAAAACCAGGGGAAGACAAATCGATTTGATCGCAGAGGCAGCCGAAACTGCCGCTGCATACATAGTGGCCACATCGGTGACCCCATAATGCGAGGCAAATTCATTTACGCTTTGGTTAAGTGATGCCGTGTCCATTTATTGGTTTTTAAATGCACCCTTTTCTCGGTCCTCTTCCCATTGCCTGATGGCATACGGCAAATTGCCATAGGCCGATTTGAGTTTATTCAAATGGTTGCGCTCAACAGGATTCGAGGTAAGCAGAGCATGCTCAGCCGGAGGTACTTCCAGCACAAATACATTCGAACAATTCCCTTGTTTGATAAACAACTCCCGGCAATCCTTGCTGATACGTATGCTCGAAACTTTCTGCATCTCTCCCGAAGTCAGACCCAGGGCCAATCCCGTTTTTTTTATTTCGGATTCGGTACTGTGGTTAAGAATTATTTTTGTTTCACACTTGTTTTTAATAATTGCTCCAATGCCATTTTCCAGTTCATCCACCCCCTGCGTAACGATGCACATAGAACCGTTGCATTTGCGAATGGTTCGGTACAGGTATTCCACAAAACCGCCCATGCTTTCGCTGAGCATAGACCAGGCTTCATCCATCGTAAAATATTTCTTATCCTCCGGAAACCTGCGTATAACATCCAACGTAAGTTCAATCAACAGAAAAGAAACAACCGGGTAAATCTTTTTATCATCCTTTATCCTTGCCATATCAAAGCAGACCAACCTGAATTCAGACAGATCCAATGGTTCGGTCGAATTGAAAAGGGTTTTGTAAGGGCCACTGATATAGGGCTCCAGGATGAAGCCGAGATCGTCGAAACGAATACGTTCGAGCCTCCTTTTTAGTTCCTCCTGATCTTTGTTGTTTTTTGCAAAGTCCTTCAGCCAGGCATAGAAACCCGAAAGACAGGGAATTGTTCTTTGCCCGTCATCCCGCTCTGTGAGGCTTCTGTAATAGTGCTCAATAAAATTCTGAAGAATGGGCCATTCTACCGGACTAAAAAATCCGTCCTTCCCTTTTATCAATAAGGATAATAAGGCTAAAATCACAGAAGTCTTGTCTTCCGTAAGAATGTACTTGCCCAGCTTGTCTTTTTCTGTCAGAAACGGATTAAAGGAAATCGGGTTTTCTGGACTGTATTCGAAATAGCGAACATCACTCAGGGGATCTCCCGAACCCAGACCTTCCAGAATATTTTTGTAGGACCCACCTACATCAATGAGTATCTGCCTTTCTTTTCGCTCATACCGCTGCAAAATAAAATGACCGATGGTAAAGGATTTTCCCGATCCCGATGGACCCACACAGATCGAATTCTGATTGTTTAAACTCCTGTCGAACAGGTCAATGTAAACCAGATTTCTGAAACGGTCACAAATGTAATCCCCCTGACTTTTGCTTAAAAACTCATGTGTAAAATTAGCATACGCTGCGGCCAGTTCATTGGTCGTAAGGTTCCAGCGAAGATTTTGACCCGACGCTCCTGGAAGACAGGAGAAAAAACACAGAGCCGTATCAAAGGTTTCTACCAGTGGATGGGTGCTGTAAGTCGACCTGAAAGCATCTCTTACCTTTTGCAATTGCATTTCCCTCGAACGGTCATTGAGGCAAAACACAACAACTTTGCAGGAAACCGAAACGAACTTCAGGTCTTTGGCCCGCACATGAGCTGTAAAATCTTTTAATTCCTGATGTTTCAGTTCGGCACTCTGACCTCCGATTTTTGAAAATACAACCTGTTGGTTGCGTTGCTGATCAAGCTTCTGAAGCTGCAGCCGGGTATCTTCCCGATACCATTCGGTAACTGTAAGGTGTGGAAACTGCAGATAAATCCCAAGCCTGTAAAGATAAGGAGCGTCAATACCGTAGTCATTTTTTACCGAATAAAACGCCTCCTCTCCCATTTGCTCCATGGAAACCACATTCACTTTCCGTTCGCCTACAATCAAGGCGTTTTTTTCATTCAGCATAGCTTTGCAGGTAGAGATACTGTTACTTGCAGCCCCATTACCTAGCGTATATTCGCAATTCAGCATACTGCAATACAGATTCTCCAATTGCCTTGTCGGCATCCGTTCAGCTCTCACCAATCCGCCGGACTGAATCGATTCAACGAACGAAACTCCCGCATTTAGTAAAAGCGAAATACGCTGATTAAGATTTTTAAAATCCCGTGGCTGCAGCTTGCTTCCCCAAAGAAAAGAATTTGAAAACGCGCTTTTCTTCTTTATATTCAGCGTATTGCTGACAATGAAAATATAACTGTCCTGTTTTAAAACGGGCCTCTCGGCAAAATACTTGATCGTTTCCCGTTCGAAAAATTCCTTGGTTTTAAATTTTTCCGCCTGTTTTCCTTCTGGAAAAAAGGCATTCGAGTACACATCGATTTTTTGGATGATAAAATCTTCAGGTAATACACAAAAGGCATTGTCAAATAACTTTCCCAAGCCCTGGTAGTCCTGCTCGCTCAGACTTTCAAAAGGAGCACCCCAAACCTTATAACCTATAGCCACACGTCCATCCTTCATTATCAGGAGGTCGTTTTCAATCCGAAGAAGGGGAATCACCGAAGCCAGATCCTTATCCATTGATTTGAATTTTAAATCCATTATTGGCTATACGCTTTCCTTGAAAAAAATGAAAGGAAAGACTCGAACTTAAAAAACCAGGGTAATTTTGCCTTGCACCAAATCTCAGATAAATGAACAGTGCCCAGGTACTGAGAACGATGAATAGCCAACCGTAAAACCGTATGGAAACACCAATGGTTTGCAACAAATTATTGAGCATAAACAAACCGACAAACCAAATCAGGAGAATTCTGAAATCGCTTTGAGGAAGACCAAACACGTAGCTTGGTTTTGTTATGGTTCTTGGTATATTCATTTTAAAAACTCGCAGAAACGCCGAAAAACGAAAGAATGTCGGAAGCGAAAATTGCCCACAAACCCCAAAAGGCCAGAAATACAATAAACCAGGCCAGATCAATGCCGGCTTCTTGTTGACGAAAAGCCATCTTAAACAAGAGTCTTGCGGCAAACACAAGGGTAAGAATTAGCAATATGGCAGTAACCAATGGTTTCAGCCAGGAATAGAAACCGGCTATTTTGCTGGCCGTTGCACCTTGTCCAAGGGCTTTATCAGCAACTGCAATCAGGGTCAGCAACAGGACGATGAGTCGGCTTCTCTTTTTGATCTTTTTTTCTTCCTTTAACATTTTAGTTTTTTTAAGTTTATTCATTTAACGATTCACCTATAGCCTGCTCTACAGGAAGCAATTCAATCTTATCAGAATCCTGATCTGTTACCTGCTGCTTTTCACCAAGCAAAACATAGATCAGATTCAACAGGGAGTAAAGCATAAACAGCAAGCCTACAAAATCAGCAAAATCAATCTCTCTGCCTGAAACAAAACGCATGAACCCCTGAGCTTTGACCAGACTAAGTACAAGTACCAATCCGGCAAAGGCAATCTGAATCTTAACTTGCCTGCCTTTCAGCAGTACCGAAAAATAATGGGCGATGAACAATTTGTGCATGTATCAAAAAATTGATACGCAAAACTAGAATGCCGGACACCGCAGGATTTAGGTATAAACACCAAAACAGCATAGGCGTAAAACCTAACCCCAAAAAACTTCTTTTCAACACCTTTTCCACAAAAACGCATTTCTGTTCATATCTTGCTCATAAAACAGCCTTGAGTAAACCTTATAAGTAGCGCTGTTTTCGCATTTTTGTTCAATTACACCAAAACGCGTAATTCTTTATGCAAGACAGCCTGTTACGTACGGTTTCCTCCCAGTTTGAGGCCCTGATCCCTCAGAATCCGGAGTCGGTTTTAATTCTTGTCTCTCTTTACAGGAAAATACAGAACAACGAAATCGACGAAGCCTTTACCCAGAAGGACTTTGAGCAGGCCATTGACGAAGTGAGTTCGGCCATGGCCCGCGACAAGCAGATTCAGGTCGAAAATATTTCGAAGAAACTGAGCCAGTATTTTTACACCACCCTTAAAAAGGGGAACGAATACCGCTATCAGCTTACTGTTTTTGCCACCGACCTGGTTCGCATCATGCTTCAGGAGATCCAGCCCGAATTTGAAAGCATCGAACTCATTCACACGTTTAAACGCACGCTGCAGCTGGTGGACGAGGACCTGAAATCGGTCAAGACATTTGAATACTGGCACATGAACCATTACCAGCCCTCGCGGCGGGTGATTCTTTCCCATACCGAAAACCTGCAGCGACTGGTGGACGACCGCACATTGGCCCTGCGGCAGCTGATGAAAAACAACATCGAAAACACCAAGGACCTGATCAACAGCTTTATTTCGATATTTGAAGAACTGGGACGCCAATCCGAAGGTCTCACCCAAACGCTGACCTTCAAGCAGACCATTTTTGACACCATCAAATCGGCAGAATCCAGCTTCCTCAACAAAAAAGATTCCTGGGACGTATACATGCGTATCCGGGGGGATGTCGAGCGGTTTTTCGAGAACATCGACAACCGCATGCTTTCCATCAATGACCGCATTCAGCAATCGGTAAGCAGGCTGAAAACCCTGTACGATACGCTCCAATACAAGCAGCTGTACAAGCTGAAAATGGAAAAACTGCTGTTTTTTATGCTGCGCAATACCAAAACCGACGCCGAAGGAAACCTTGTTTTCCCCGAGCCCATGCAAGGCAAACGCATACCGTATCACCGTTCGAGACTTCCGCAAATACCAAGGCTCGACTTTATGAATGTCGAGCCCGCAGATGTTCCCGACTTCATAGTAGACGAAGCCTATCAGAAATTAAAAGAAGACCAGAACTATACCTTGCTGGCCCGTCAGGAGAGCATATCCAAATGGCTCGAAAGCATGAATGCCGAACTTTTGGCCGGGAAATCAATTCAGTTCAACGATTGGTTCAAGGACATCTACAGCAAAGAAAAAAACCTCGAAGTGCCCATCGATGTCTGTTTCGGACTGATTCAGCGCTATGGCAAAAACAAAGAAATTGAATTTGTAATCGATAAAACAAAACCCTTTCACCCAAAAGAAGATCTGGCATTATGGAAAATGAAAATTCAACCTTCGAATTCTTAACAAGGGAAGCAGCGGCAAAGTATTTTGCCGAAACTGATTTTACCCTGAAACAGGGCAGGCACATACAGCAATATGGCGGAGATGCCAAACTGTTTGATTACCTGTATGACAATTACGAAGACCTGGCAAAGTATTACGAACAGCTGTTCGCTGTGTTTCTGAGAAAAGAAAGCAACGACCGGGAAGAATACTTTTACCTCGATTTTCCCGAAGACGGACATGGCCGGTTTATCAAGGACCGTTACAAAGAACTCGACCCCAGGCATGTTATTTTCGGCATCCTGCTTTTGAATGTGTACAAAGAACGGATGTTCGAGAAAAAAGAAATGAAATGGGAACATCTCGAACAACTGTTTGACGAAAGTGAGAGCCGTGAACTCTGGCAGAAGTTGCTGTACGGAGAAGTAAAAAGGAATTATACACCCCACGAGAAAGAAGAAGTAAAACGAAGGGTCGAACATTCCCTCAATCTGTTTGACAAGCTGGGTTGGATTCAATGGATTGACCCCACCAATATCCATTTTGAAATCATGCCGTCCATCGACCGCATTTCGAGGCTCTACGCCAGGGAAATTGCGAACGTCGAACTGATGAGCGAATATGTACACGAACAGGTTCTGTAACAACACTTAATTTAAGATCAGTATGAGCAAAGAGATCACAAAGGAATTGAACAACAAGTATCCAAGGATTTATTCCCTTTCCACTGTTGGCGTGCGTCAGCACAACAATGCCGATTATTTACTGCACCATACCCGCACCGACTTTACCGGGGACAATGGTCTGGGAAAATCGATCATTGCCGATTTGATGCAGCTTATTTTTGTTCCCAAACGGGACATGTGGAAACCCGGAACCGAAGGCGTTGGCAAAAACGACCGGAGGATCGAAGGTATCCCGCTGAACAAAGACTACGTGACGCATGCCTACACCTTTGTCAACATTGAGCGCTACCAGGGCCACTTTGTAACGATAGGTGCATTTATCCCGAAGAATTCAAGATTGCCGGTAAGACCCTTCATCGTTCAGAAAAGTGATGACTTTGAAAGCAAGACCCTGATGTCTTTCAACAAACCCCTGAAAGCAACCGATTTTGTAAACGAACAGAAACAGGTATTTGAACTCAAGGAACTGAAAGATCAGTTGCTGCACAAATACGACATTCACCTGAAAGATTTCATCAACCACGACGAAATCCAGATCTATTACGAGATGTTGTACAAAAATCAGCTCATCCCTATTGACCTGACCAAGGAAAACAATTTAAAAACATACGCAAAAATCCTGCAGTCGTTTGCTCGCGCAAAAACGCTTGACATTAACAATTCCAGAAGCCTTCAGAACTTTCTGTTTGAAGACAACGACATCATCAGGCAGATTTTCGAAGAACAGAAAGATCAGCTGGTCAGTTACATCCGTCAATACAACAAAAACCGAAGACTGATCGGCGACCTCGAAATCAAACAGACCAAACTGAGCAATCTGAAAACCCTGCACGAGCGTTTTCTGAAAAGCAAAGTAGATCACCTCAAGGCCGATGCCGTTGTTTCTTCCCTGGCCTACCTGGATGCCCAAAACATCACAGACGACAACGAAATACGTCTGAACAACGCATTGGGAAGTCACAAAAAAAATCAGGAAGAAGTGCAACAGCTTTCAGGCACCATCCTGAGGATCTACCAGGAAATGATTTCAACCTCTGCGATCCTGCGGGACAAGCTGAACGACGAACTGCCTTCACTGACCGACGCGAAGATTGACCTCAAGCGCATGGAAGCGAACAAACTCTGGGGACTTGTAAGCCAGCTGGAAAGTATCGCTCCGATTTTTAAAAAATACAAGAACGTAAAAACCATTCAGAAAAAACTGGCTGATCAGGCCGTAATCCGCGAGCAAAAAAGAAAACTTGACCTGCTCAGGGGCATGTCGAGCTACGCTGAATTCGAAAAATCAGAATGGGTGAAAAACAGCGGAGAAGCGTATGAATCCTATCAGCAGCGGCTGATTGAGCTTCCGCAGACAATCGCATCCCTTAAGAATCTGCTTGATATTTACCAAAGCGATACGGGTTCAGACACCTTTCTGCACTGGGCGGTAGATCAGAAGAAAGCGCTTTCCATCGGACAGGAAACGGTTCTGATGCACCTGAAAGACACCCTGCTCAGCAAACCCATGAAAAACGAGGCCGGGTACACTTATACCGTGGATCCTTCGGCCCTGATGAACAGCTTTGAAGAAACCAGGGACGGGGTTTGGCTGGTTTTGGGCGAACTGAGAGAATTCGTGCCTTTTGTCGAAAAACAGAAATTCAACAATGCGAAATCGCTCAAGTCATCGATACAGAAAGACAGCGCCGATCTGAAGACGCAGATCGAAGCCGCACAGACTGAATTTGAAACCATCACCCTGCTTAAAAAAGAGCTGACCGAAATCGGCTTCAACACAGAAACGCTGGAAGCCTACAAGAACAGAAAAGAAGTGGAGAGCTTCGGATTCGACGATTCGCTGAACGAATCGGTGATTCCGCTGATCGAAAACAACATTGAGATCCTCCGGAATTTCGACACCCTGTCTGAACAATACAAAAGTGCAAACGAAGAAGCGACCTCCCTCACCAAACGTCAGACGGCACTTCGCATCGACCTGGACAATGTAAACAAGGACCTTATCAATTACGTGTCCTACCTCGACAGCAATTACAAAAACGCGAAGAAAGGCATCAGGGAACTCGAACCTGAACTGATGGGTTCAAGTATAGAAGAACTGAAGGACCGCAAAAATGAAATTGCCACACAGGTTGAATTGCTGCTTACCAATAAAGAAAATGCCGAACGCAACATCATCTCAAACGAAGGCATTATCGAAAGCAGCAAGGAACGCAAAAAACAGTTGGGCGTAGAGATCGAAAAACTGGCACGGGTTTTTGAAGAGAAACGCAAATTGCTGGAGTCTGAAACAGAACTTAAATTCGAAGATATTCTGGCTGAAAGCAGCAACTACAGCGAAAAAACGCTCAAACGCTTTGAGACCGAATACTTTGAATCCCGCCGGGGCTACGAGCAGGAATTTACGCGCATTGCGCAATCCTTCGAGGAAACCAAAGACCAGAAAAATCCCGAACTCGAGAATGACCGTTTCAATTTCCATACGCTTGTGCGCATACTTTGCGGCAAGCTGGCTCTGGAAGGCATGGCTCCCGAACTGGTAAAGCTCAACGAAGAGATCAAGAAATTCGGAGACCTTCAGGTGGCGATTATTATCAATGTATTCTCACAGGTTGAAAAACAATACAACAACCTGCGCCGCCTGGTCACCGAACTCAACTTCTTCTTTCAGGAAAATAAAATCAGCAGCGGATACGCTTTCCGTATCGACTTCAACGATCGCAAAGACATCAGCATCGACTGGATTTCAAAAATGCGCGAGCGTGCAAAAGTTCAGCGCTTCGGAGCCGACCTGTTCAGTGATATCCAGGGAATCGACACCAGCGACAGCTCTCCCGATAAGCTCATCATCAGCATCGCCCAGGCCTTCAGCCAGGCCCGCAGTTGTGAACTCGAGGATTTGCTGAATCCCAAATATTATTTTGAACTGAAAGTCGGATTGTTTGACGACAAGAACAACAAGTACTCCGGCTCAGGCGGACAGGCCTATACCGCCCTTGCGCTTCTTTGCATAGGAAGGTTGTCTGTCATTCAGCGTGAAAAAGAACGCCCCGGAGTCAAGTTCATCATCATCGAGGAGCTTTCGAATATCGACGACACCAACTTCGGACTCTTCCCGCAAATAGCCGAGCAGTTCGGCTACCAGCTGCTGACCATGACACCAAAGCCCTTCGGTACCTACAGCGAAGACAACTGGTTCCTGCACATGCTGGTTCGCGGAAAGGACAAAGACATCAATTACCAGCCCATGAGTTTCTTTAAGACCAAGAACACCAAGAAACTGCTCAGGGATTATGTCACCGAGTCTGAGAATACAACGGACGTGATGAATAATTAGTCTGCGCCTTTTTTTCGTACTTTAGGGCCGGTATGAGGATTCGCATTGTTTTCTTTTTCCTCTTGATTTTTGTTCCTCTGTTTAACTGTTTCCCTCAGAAGGTTGGACTGGTATTGAGCGGAGGTGGCGCAAGCGGACTGGCCCATATCGGAGTCCTGAAAGCCCTGGAGGAAAACAACATCCCCATTGATTACATTTGCGGAACCTCAAGCGGGGCGCTTATTGGCGCCCTGTATGCAATCGGTTACAGCCCTGAACAGATTGAAAAACTTGTAAAATCAGAAGCTTTCCGGAAATGGACCCAGGGGGAGATCGATACAAAAAACAATTATTACTTCAAAAGGGCCGACGACAAATCTTCCTGGATTCAATTCAAAATCGACCTGAAACAAGGCATACAATCCTCGCTTCCAACCAATATCATTAATTCCCACCCCATCGATTTTGCACTCCTGCAGCTTTTTGCCAAAGCTTCCGCCGAAGCGGGCTACAATTTTGACAGCCTGCTGGTTCCTTTCCGCTGCCTGGCCGCCGATATTGACAGTAACCGTTCTGTTGTTTTCCGCAGAGGCGATCTGGGAATTGCGCTCAGGGCTTCCATGTCCTATCCTTTTTACCTGAGGCCGATTTCGGTAAACGACAAGCTGCTTTTCGACGGAGGGCTTTACAATAATTTTCCTTCGGACATTATGAAATCTGATTTTCATCCCGACTACGTGATCGGAAGCAATGTGACCGGCAATGTTCCTCCTCCCACAGATGACAATGTCGTTTCGCAAATCAGAAGTATGATGACAGGAATTACCAACTATTCATTGCTTTCAGATGCCGGGGTTAAGATCGAGCCTAAAACAGATATCGGACTCTTCGATTTCAACGACCCTCAGAAACTGATCGACAGCGGATACGTCAGCACGATGAGAGTAATGCCTGAAATCAAACGGGCCATGACCGGCAGAATAAGTGCAGAATCCATCCGGAAAAAACGGGAAGCTTTTCTGGGCAACCAGCATCCGCTTGAATTCGGCGCTATTGAAGTAACCGGAGTTAACGAAAATCAGGCCGCATACGTTCAGCGTGTGATGCGGCACAACGACGACTCCCTTTCCCTGGGTAAAATAAAAAAGCAGTACTTCAGACTCTCGGCAGACGAGCAGGTCAAAGACGTTTTTCCGAAAGCAATTTACAATCCCAGAACAGGATTGTACGATCTGGCCCTTAAAGTAAAAAGACAAAAAGATATTGTAGCCTGCCTGGGAGGCGATCTTTCAACCCGGCCCATCAGCGAAGGCTTTGTCGGGTTAAAGTACAATTACTTTGGAAAAGAAGCCGTCACGGCATATGCCAATACGTATTTCGGCCGCCTGTACAACTCCGCCCAGGTCCTGGTTCGCATCGATATTCCGACCCGCATCCCTTTCTACCTCGAACCCTCCGTCACCTACAACCGCTGGGATTATTACAACAGCAGCGAATTGTTCTTTTCAGACATTATCCCTGCCTACCTGATTCAGATTGAACAGCACCAGGAATTAACGGCCGGAATTCCCCTGGCCAATAACGGTAAACTCATGGGAAGCGCAGGCTATACAATAAATACCAACCAGTATTACCTGGGACAGAGTCCTAATTTTGCCCCGACTCCACAGGATACAGCCAATCAGGATAAATTTAACATGTTTGCGGCCAACCTGACGTATGAAAACAACACCTTCAACCGAAAAATGTATCCCAGCAAAGGGCATTATTTTATGTTCAGGATGAGGTACCTGGACGGAACCGAATACAATCAGCCCGGATCGCTGGAACCAGGACTTAAACCCAACAGCGCACAAAGAGACTGGCTCCAGCTGAAGATGATTTACGATAATTATTTTATCACCAGTGGCATCTTCAAATTCGGTTTCCGTCTCGAAGGTGTATACTCCAACCAAAGCCTTTCCTTCAATTATGCGTCCTCCATTCTTGCT
This sequence comes from Bacteroidota bacterium, assembly GCA_013286385.1. Lineage (GTDB taxonomy): Bacteria > Bacteroidota > Bacteroidia > JABDFU01 > JABDFU01 > JABDFU01. Next base: position 10,961 of record JABDFU010000019.1, on the reverse strand, counting down.
GCACCCTCCTTTCAGCCAACAACGGAGACGCAAACCCTCTTTCTTAACAATTACATGGCTTACAATTATATTGCAGGCGGACTCAAAAACATAATCAGCTTCAGCAAGAATCTCGAACTCCGAACCGAAGCCTATGTTTTCAATCCGTACCAGGCCATTCTGGAAAACAACGGAACCGGGCCTCAGGAATACACGGCATACTACAGCCCCGGATCCTTTGCCGTCAAACATTACATCCTGACCACTGCAGCAGTCTATACCACGCCTGTTGGTCCCATAAGTTTCAGCGTGAATTACTACGACCGGGTGACCGGGCCCTTTACCTTTTTATTTCACTTCGGATACACCCTTTTCAACAAAAGAGCGATGGACTGATTACATGTTCCTGCGGTACTGCCCCCCCACCTCAAACAGCGCAGCCGTAATCTGCCCCAGCGAAGAATACTTGGCAGCTTCCATGATCCCCTCAAAAATATTCTGGTTCTTAATGGCGGCGGTCTGAAGTGACACCAGACACGCAGGACCGGCCTGGGCATTGAATGTATGCAGGTGCTCGAGCATTTTGATCTGGTATTCTTTTTCCTCCTGAGTCGCCCGGATAACCTCCTTGGGTACGATGGTCGGAGAACCTTTGGAGGAAAGAAACGTATTGACACCTATGATGGGATATTGTCCGCTATGCTTTAAGGTTTCGTAATACAGGCTTTCTTCCTGAATCTTTCCGCGCTGGTACATGGTTTCCATAGCACCGAGCACCCCTCCCCGTTCGTTAATGCGATCGAACTCGGCGAGCACGGCTTCTTCAACCAGGTCGGTGAGTTCTTCGATAATAAAGGAGCCCTGCAGGGGATTTTCGTTTTTCGCCAGACCCAGTTCCCTGTTGATGATCAGCTGAATGGCCATAGCCCTTCGCACCGATTCCTCGGTAGGCGTAGTGATCGCCTCATCATAGGCATTGGTGTGAAGAGAGTTGCAGTTGTCATAAATGGCATAAAGGGCCTGAAGGGTTGTACGGATATCGTTAAAATCAATTTCCTGGGCATGCAGCGAGCGTCCGGAGGTCTGAATATGGTACTTCAGCATCTGCGAACGTTCGTTGGCCTTGTACCTTAGTTTCATGGCCTTGGCCCAGATCCTGCGGGCCACACGCCCGATGACCGCATATTCAGGATCGATTCCGTTTGAAAAGAAGAAAGACAAATTAGGCGCAAACTGATCGACATCCATTCCTCTGCTCACATAATACTCCACAAAGGTAAATCCGTTGGCCAGTGTAAAGGCCAGCTGGGAAATAGGATTGGCACCGGCCTCGGCAATGTGGTAGCCCGAAATGGAAACCGAATAAAAATTACGGATTTTATTTTCAATAAAATAAGCCTGCATATCTCCCATTACCCGAAGTGAAAACTCGGTGGAAAAAATACAGGTGTTCTGGGCCTGGTCTTCCTTGAGGATATCGGCCTGCACCGTTCCGCGTACAGCAGCCAGTGTGGTTTGCTTGATTTTCTGATAGACGTCTTGCGGCAAAACCCGGTCGCCGGTAATGCCCAGCAGCAGCAGCCCCAGACCATCATTGCCTTCGGGCAACGGCCCCTGATAGGAAGGGCGTTTCACTCCCTTTTCAGCGTAAATCACTGAGATCTTTTTTGTGACCTCTTCTTCCATCTTATGCTGACGGATATACAATTCGCATTGCTGGTCAATGGCGGCATTCATAAAAAATGCCGCCAGAATCGCCGAAGGACCGTTAATGGTCATGCTGACCGAAGTGCCGGGATCAGCCAGATTAAATCCGGAGTACAATTTTTTTGCATCATCCAGACAACAGATCGAAACCCCGGAGTTGCCGATCTTTCCGAAAATATCGGGGCGGTACTCGGGATCCCTGCCGTACAGCGTTACGCTGTCAAAAGCCGTTGACAGGCGCTTGGCCGGAAGACCCAGGGAAACATAATGAAAACGATGGTTCGTGCGTTCGGGACCTCCTTCACCCGCAAACATGCGTGTAGGGTCTTCGCCTTCCCGCTTAAACGGGAATACACCGGCAGTAAACGGAAACTCTCCGGGTACATTTTCCTGCAAATTCCATTTCAGTAAATCGCCCCAGGCCGAATACCTGGGCATACTGATCTTGGGGATCTGTGAATGGGAAAGCGACTCATAATGCGTTTCTATTTTCAGTTCTTTGTCTCTTACCTTGAAAAAATAATAGTCGTTCGAATAGCGCTTCACTTTCTCAGACCACTGGTCGAGAATTTTTTTGTTATTCGGATCGAGCTTCAACTCCAGCTCAGCGTACAGACGCTCGAGCCCCGGCAGCAGGCTTTTAGCAGAGTGTTCGCCCGTGGACCCGTTTTCAGCTTCGCGGGTGCCGTCTTTCAGCACCTCTATGGATTTGCACAACCCATACAACCGCTGGGCGATTTCAGCCTGCTCGTTCACCCATTTGTCGTAGCTGCGGTTATTGGCTGTAATCTCACTCAGGTAACGGGTCCGGTCCGAAGGAATGATAAATATTTTCTCACTCATTTCGTTACCGAAATGAAACACGGTTTTCAGATCCTGCCGGCCTGTTTTTTCGAGCAGTTTGTTCATCACCGCCACGTAGAGGCTGTTCATGCCGGGATCGTTAAACTGCGAGGCAATTGTTCCGAAAACAGGCAACAGTTCATCGGCTGTTTCAAACAGCTGGTGATTTCTTTTGTATTGCTTTTTAACATCCCGGAGCGCATCAAGAGCTCCGCGTTTGTCAAACTTATTCAGGGCAATGACATCCGCAAAATCAAGCATATCTATTTTCTCCAGTTGGGAGGCGGCTCCGTATTCGGGGGTCATGACATACAGAGACAGGTCGCAATGGTCGGTAATCTCTGTATCGCTCTGCCCGATGCCGCTTGTTTCGAGAATGATCAGGTCAAAATTGGCAGCCTTGAGAATGTCAACCGCTTCTTTCACATATTTTGAAAGCGCCAGGTTACTTTGACGGGTAGCCAGCGACCGCATAAAAACGCGGTCGTTGTTGATCGAATTCATCCGTATCCGGTCGCCCAGCAGGGCGCCTCCTGTTTTCCGTTTGGACGGGTCGACGGAAACAATAGCCACCGTTTTTTCAGTTCTGAAGTCCGCCAGGTACCTTCTCACCAGTTCATCCACAAGCGAAGACTTGCCTGCACCGCCCGTACCGGTGATGCCGAGTATGACCGATTTTGATTTTGAAGCCAGTTGCCTGACCTGATCCAAAACCGGTTTTGATTCAACAGGAAAATTTTCAGCAGCTGAAATCAGACGGGCAATGGCTTTGGGATCCCTGGTCGTAAAATGCCTGAGTTCCCCGTTCAGATTCGAACCGGTCGCAAAATCACATTTACTCAGCATGTCATTGATCATACCCTGAAGGCCCATCGAGCGCCCGTCATCCGGAGCATAAATACGGGTAATGCCATAGCGGTGTAACTCTTCGATTTCAGAAGGCAGAATGGTCCCTCCGCCTCCGCCGAAAATCTTAATGTGTCCGCAGCCTTTTTCTTTCAGCAGATCAAACATGTATTTGAAAAACTCATTGTGTCCGCCCTGGTAGGAAGTAAGGGCAATGGCGTTGGCATCTTCCTGAATGGCACAATCCACAATCTCTTTCACGCTCCGGTCATGTCCCAGGTGGATGACTTCCGCCCCGCTGGCCTGTATAATCCTCCGCATGATATTGATGGCGGCGTCATGTCCGTCGAACAGCGATGCTGCGGTAACGATACGCAGTTTATTTTTGGATACGTAGGGCTCTGTTTTTATCATGCGCCGTTCTAAAGTTTTTAGTGGGCTTACTTTTCTTCGTGATACTCCTGCTCTGCATTGATGGCCCAGATGTTTTCTTTTCCGCTCACGTTAGTACGGATATTCCGGACGGCCTCAATAGCCGTCAGCATCGAATGATCCTGGTTGTTGTATTTGTGCATTCCGTTTCTTCCGACCAGAAACAGGTTGCTGAATTGATCAACATAGCTCTTCAGTTCACCAAACCTGTCATAGGTTCCGAAATAGGCGGGATACGTTTTAGGCATTTTAATAACAACCGAATCCAGCACATCCTCCTTAAAAATGATCCCTATATCCGAAAGCTCACGTATAGCCATGGCTTTCATATCACTTTCGCTCAATTCCCAGAGCTCATCTTTTTCATTGCAGAAATACTCAAGGCCTACCCAAACCGTATTCGGATCCTTTACCATAAACGGGCTCCAGTTGTTAAAAATCTGCAGTCTCCCCACCTTGACTTCCGGCTCCTGTATGTATATCCAGTTATCCGTAATATCCGGCAATTTGAGTTTACTGAGCAGCAATCCGACAGTAATAAAATCCCGGTAGATCAGTCCTGATGAAACCTCCCTGACCGTATCAGGAATCTGAGCGTTCATCGCTTCGATCAGTTCTTTCACAGGCATGGTTGAAATAAAATAATCCCCTTCATACCGGGTCTCTTCTCCCGTGACCTGATTTTTTGCGACAACTGCAGTAATTTTTTTATCCTGGGTTTCGATTTTTACAACCTTGGAATTCTGAACCAGTTGTCCGCCCATTTCAGCAACAAGGGAAGCTACTTTTTCCCACATCTGCCCGGGGCCGTATTTGGGATAAAGGAAAAATTCAATCAGGGAGGTGTTTGTGTTTTTCTGATGAATGTCCTTTTCTTTCTTGCTGAAAAGCTTGCCGAAAAAAATGAAGGATGGCCTCCGTAATCGAAAGACCCTTGATACGCTGGGCACCCCATTCGGGACTTATCTCGGTACACTTGATTCCCCAGACTTTCTCCGTATAGTCCTTAAAAAACTGCTTGTACAGGTTTTTCCCGAACCGGTTAATAAAAAAATCTTCCAGATTTTTTTCGGGCTTAATCTGAAACAGGAGGCTTTTCATATAGCTCACCCCGATTAAAAAGGTGTTAAACAGACCCAGTTTCAGTATCGTTTCCGGGGTCAGGGAAATCGGGTAATCAAAAAAAGTCTTATCGTAATAGATTCTCGATTTGCGGCTGCGAACAAGCATAACATCCTCGGCATCTTTGCTGACTGCGGTTGTTGTACGGTTCAGGTCTACGGATTTATTCCGGTAGGTAACCTTGAAATTTTCCTGTTCAGAAAAGATGGGAAGGATTTTCTCCCACCACTCCATAACCTCACTTGATTTTGAAAAAAAACGATGTCCGCCGATATCAATCCGGTTTCCTTTAAAATTGACCGTTCTTGAAATCCCTCCCCAGTATTCGCTTTGTTCCAAAACAACCGGTTCAATGTCCGTGTATTTCTTGAATTCATATGCAGCAGTTAGGCCTGCAGGACCACCTCCTATAATTATGGCTCTCTTTTTGGACATAGAACGTAAAGATACTCAAAGTGCAGTATTCCATTGATAAAAATAGTTGGTCGAATAGGTTTTTTGCCTAAATTGGCCCGATAATAGTAACCATTTAACCCTGAAAATTATGAAACTTATTAGCGCATTGGCAGCCGGGCTGTTTTTGACAATGGCCATTACTTCTTGCTCAAAAGACGGAGCTACGGGACCTGCCGGACCAACAGGACCAACCGGACCAACAGGACCCGGCGGAGGTGGCTCAGGATCGGGAAATACCCTGATTAAAGACACCATGTACACCTATACCAGTGCCGACTGGAGCTCTGCGGGAAGCTATGATTACATTTATGTAAACGACCCGCAGATTACAGATACTGTGGCAAACGGAGGAACAGTAAATGTATATTGGTCTGCTACCGGATACAACTGGAACCCGCTGCCTGAAATTTCAGGCTCTACCACTTTCGGGTTCAATATCAATGCGACTTCCAAAACCTATTTGCCCGCAGATCAGCTTACCCTGTTCTTTGCAGGCGGAGGAAACGCAAATACCTCGTACAGCGAAACAACCATTTATGTCAGAATCGTTTCTATTTCTGCAGCTGGCATGAAAAAATACCCTTCGGTGAACTGGAAAGATTACACCCAGGTTAAAGCTGTTTTGGCGAACGAAAAAGTGAACTGAGCCCGGCTCCTGCAAGAATACACAGCAGCGGAACGATAGGAATTTTATGCCTGTACATGCCTACAATTCCTGTTAAACTCGCAAAATAGAGTATAGTCAGAAGAAAGAAAAGAAGCACACCGGTGCTTCTTTCTTTTTTCAATTGAATCAGTCCCAGGAAGCTTCCCAGGTATTGAATAGCCAGTAACAGGGCAATCAGGATTCCAAGGGCTGTTTCGCGGACATTATCAGGATTGAAGTTTTTTGAAATCCGGGCCGGATTCAGTTCGGCAAATTCATAACCGGGCTTTGCCCGGGACCATCCGAATGAATTCGCCATACCCCGGTTGCCAAGGGAAAGAAACATATTCACAGCCCCCATCAGGTGAGCCTTGGCGTATTCGAGTTTGTGTTTCATCAGGTAAGCGATACCCACTTTTTCGAAAATCCCGGCCTGTTGAAAAACATCGCTTGTGGCTCTGAAGCCCATCGAATCGGCTTTTGCCTGGAAATACGTCCTTGATGCATCCAAGGGCTGCTTTTCGATTTTAGATTTGAGCAGGCACATGTTCAAAAACATCGAGTGCCCCTGCAATGTAGAAAAACTCCAATGCCCGTACTTAACATAGTTACGGGAAGTCCAGCAACAGACAATGCCGGCGAAAATAAGCGCTGAAAATACGGCAGACCTGATTTTCTGCGGCATCCCCTTCCCGGGAAGAACTAAAAGTAAACTCAGAGGAACGATCAGATACAGGAAGGCAATGGGCCTTGTCAGGCAGGCCAGCCCCAGTAAAAAAGCCCCCATTCCCGGCATCTTAAATGGGGAAACCTTGTCGTAAATTCCTTTCAAAAAGAAATACACGGAGGATAAAAACAAAAAGGTAAACAACGTATCGGTCAGCAGTTGATTTGCAGCGTACGCAGAATGAATATCCAGGACAAAAAGCAAGGCTGCAAGGCCGGCAATTTGGGTCGTGTTAAAAAGCAGAACCGATAGTTTGTACACATAAACAACCGTCAGCAGGCTGAGCAGGATTTGGATAAGCAAAGCTGTCCATGGCCGTTCGCCGAAAAGCCAATAGACTGCAGCCAGAAACAAGGGGTAACCAGGAGTCCTGAAGGTGTCCGACCTTGAAAAAATGAATCCCGAAGCCTCTACTGCGCTCATAGACCTGACATCCGCCGTATCTTTTACGGGAGCAAAAGAGTGATTGCGCAAAATATTCAGGGCAAGTTCATGGTAGCCTTTTGAATCGCTGACCAAAATTGTATCGGAGACCACATCGCTCCTCCAGGGAGCAATCATCAGAAAAAACACCAGCTTCAGGAACAGATTCAACAGCAGAATGTATTTCAGCGGAAGGATCGCTAATTTTTTCATGTTCAGACGGCTTTTGGGGCTGACATAGCGGTTAAGAATGCGGCAAGGGATCCGGCAAGGTTTTTTCTCGAATAACTGTTTATCAATTCTTCTGAAGAAATTTTCAATTGCCCGTTTTTGAATTTGTCGTAATACTCCCGAATCAGTTTTTTGGTCATTGCGTAATCCCCGAATCCTGCCACTGTTCCGGCCTTCAGCTCATGGACGATCCTCGAAGTGTCTCCGGTTAAACTTCCGATAACAAATACAGGCCGTTTGGCGGCCAGGTATTCAAACAACTTTCCGGGTATAATACCAAGGGTATTCGGCGTATCGTTCAGGGGAAGCAACAGTATGGGTGATTTTCTCAGGCTTTCGATTACCTTTTCGTGATCCATGTATTCTACGATTTCTGTTTGCTTTTCCAGCCCGTTCTCCTGAATACTTTTAAGCACTGACACATCGTTTTTACCGGTTAACCTGACCTTCAGATCACCGGCGAACCCCGGTATTTCCCGGCACAATTCGGCCAGAGCCTTCCAGAAATTATGCGGATTGCGGTCTTTGTTCATCGAACCGATATGGTGAAACAGAAAGCCCGGATACGTTTCGCTTTCATTGCCCGGGAAGTCATCCTCGTCAAATCCGTTGGTCACAACCCGGACGGGCCGGCCTGCAATTTTTTCAAGGTCCGCAGCCCAGTTGCGGCTCACGGTAACCACCTCATCCGCACGCTGGAGCACTTCTTTTTCAAGACGTTTGTGTTTGGCATCCGCCCGGGCGCTCAGCATCAGCTGATCGTAAAAGTCGATATCCGTCCAGGGGTCCCTGAAATCGGCCAGCCAGGGTATTCCCAATTCCTTTTTCAGTCCCAGCGCTATTAAATGCATGGAGTGCGGGGGACCGGTAGAAACAATAGCATCCACCCGGTTTTTTTGCAGGTAGGAAGTCAGGTACTTAACCGAAGGCCTGATCCAGAAACACCTGGCGTCCGGGATAAAAAAATTTCCCCTGATCCAGACCGATAATTTTTCAGCAAGTTTCGGCTTGTCAGATTCGGCTAAAAATCCGGTATTGATTCGTTCGGTCTTCTTTTGTCCGATCAGACGCTTGTAAAAAAAATAGGGCTCCCAGATGGGCCTTCGCAGAACTTCTAGTCCAACAGGCACATCCTTCTCAAGCGAATCATCGGTAACAGGCGCTTCTCCCCCCTTTGCCGTATAGATAACCGGCTCCCAACCGAAAAGCCTCAGGTATTTGCTTGTCTTGAGCCAGCGCTGAACCCCTGAGCCTCCGCTGGGGGGCCAGTAATAGGTAATTATGAGTACTCTCCGGGCCAATTCAGGTCAGAATAACGGTAGCTATTGCTTCCAGAATGCGGCGGGTAGATTGGCCGTCCCACAAAGCCGGAACTGCCGATTTCTTTTGAGGAGCAAACAGTCGCTCGCAAATCTGCTTCACATCAAAGGGAAGCAGTTCGTTGGAGCCCTCACGGATAGTAACCGGCCTTTCGGTATTCGGCCGTAAGGTAAAACAGGGGACTTTCCTGAAGGTCGTTTCCTCCTGAACTCCTCCGCTGTCGGTAATGACTTTTGCACTGTCGAGCAGCAGTTTCTGAAAAGAAAAATAGTCCTGGGGCCCAGTGAGCACCACCTTTTTATTTTTTTCCAAACGGTCGGTCAATCCGAAGCGCTGAAGATTGTTTAAGGTCCGCGGATGCACGGGAAAAACCACAGAATATTGTTTGGTAACCGCGCTTATCAATTCGATAATTTTATTCAGTCCTTCAGGGGTATCGACATTGGAGGGCCTGTGCATGGTTACCAGGACATAAGCCCCGGGAGAAATCTTCAGCCGCCGGAGTATGTCACAGGAACGAATCGAGTCGTCAAAGGCAACAAGGGTATCGATCATGGTATTACCGACCATAAAAACAGCCGCGTTATCTTTTCCTTCCTTCAACAGGTTTTCCATGCCGCTGGGCTCGGTAACGAAAAAATAATCAGCCAGGTCATCGGTCAGGATGCGGTTGATTTCTTCGGGCATGCCTCTGTCGTAGCTCCTGAGTCCGCTCTCCACATGGGCCAGTTTCACACCCAGGCGGTTTGCGGCAAACGCAGCCGCAACCGTCGAATTGACATCCCCCACAACCAGCAACAGGTCCGGCTGATACGATTGGAGCGTAACTTCAAGTTTGGACATAATCTCGCCGATTTGGGAAAGCGGTGTGGATGCCGTCAATTCCAGATAAAAATCAGGAAACACCTTCAGCTCTTCAAAAAAAACAGTTGACATTTTGTCATTGGAATGCTGGCCGGTATGAATAATCTTCAGTTCCAGCCCGGGGTAGTACTGTTCAGCGACCTTCCTGAATTGAGTGACCTTGATAATGTTGGGCCGGGTACCGACTACAATTAAGATTTTTTTTTTCATATCAGGCTTTCGGTCTGAACTGATTTTTGCCCTCCATAAATAATGAGGCGGCTACGCTGAGTAAAAGCAGGGCAGACATCGCAAACGAAATTCCCTCCCCTGTTTTATAGACCGTCGGTTCGAATTTGTAAACAATGCTGTGCTTGCCGGCCGGAATGCGCATAGCACGCAATACATAATTCGCCCTGAAATGCGGACTGAGTTTGCCGTCGACATAGGCATTCCATCCGTCCTTGTAATAGATTTCAGAAAAAACAGCCAGTTGTTCTGAGGAGGAATTCGATTCATAGCTCAGCTCATTGGCTTTATAGGACAGCAACTGAATATGGGCCTCCGGGTCGGCTTTGGGCGTAAACTGATCCAGTTCATTTTTGAAGCGCTCATCCACGATAGTAGTCGTACGGGGATTAAAATTGCTCAAAGCGGTTATTTCAGAATCGGCCGTTTTCACAAACCTGACCGTACTGACAAACCAGGCATTTCCAAGAGCTGAAGGGTTTTGCAAAGGGGCTGCATCCGGATTGTAAATAACATAGCGGGTATTGAGCATGTTCAAAACCGGAAGGCCCGAAAATGCAAACCGTATCGAAGAATCGCTTGGATGTGATTTCAGTGTTCCGGTAATCGTCTCTATGCATTTGTCAATCTGAAAATCAATTAATTCCTGATAGCGCTTCATTTTGGCACCATGGTAACCCCCGATTGATTTATGCCAATAGGAAGTGCTTGCGTCATTGAAGGTGCTCAGGGAAATATTCAGCACCCGGTAATCGGGATCCTTGTCTTCCAGTATTTTTTCATCAGCCGGAGACTTTGTAAAAGGAACCTGAGTTCTGGCTTTGGGTACAAAATTTTCAGTACCCAGGTAGCGCCGGTCCACACTCCACATATCGGCAACAATAAAAAAAGCGATCGTAAGAACAATGTAAACCCGGTCAATTTTAGCCTTGAAATACATCCACAACACCCCTGCCGACATACTGATGAGCAAAAAAGTCCTCAGTACATCTGCTTTGAAAATGGCCTTGCGCGCTGTTTCAAGATTATCCAAAAAGGACTGTGCTGTAGCAGGAGGGTTTCCGCCCTGGATAATCTGATTCTTCATGGAATCGTATTCATCCGCTTTGAAAAAATCCAGCATCCCCGGGAAAATGT
>JABDFU010000018.1 GCA_013286385.1 Bacteroidota bacterium | reverse complement strand
CCCGCAAACCAGCCGATCCATGGGAGCGCTTTCTTCCATGTCCTTCTTCACATCCTTTGTGGCCTTCAGCTGATCCGGCGTGTCTTCGTAGATAAAGGACGCTTCCATCTCGTTTTGCAGGTAATTATCCGGAGCGAACGCAAAGCCTTTTTTTGCTTTGCGTTCAGCGTAAAGCCTGATCAGGTCAAAGGCAATTTCCTTCACCTTCTTTTTTGTTTTTTGCTTGAGGTTCTGCCAGGCAGCGCTTCCCAGCTTGTCCAGCTTCGGCACAGCTCCCTCTTTGCTGCTGTATTTTGCGATCCGGTGCAGGGAGTGAATGCTCACATATAAGATATCGTTGTCCTTATAGACAAGCCGTATGGCCTCCTGCAATTTTCCGTTCACTTCCATTTTCTCCAAACCTCCGTAACGTCCTACTCCGTGATCGATGTGCGTTATGTAATCTCCGGGATTCAAACCTTTGATTTCTTTCAGTGTAATTGCTTCATTGGTTTTACTGAACACGTTTTTTACCTGAAAGCGATGGTACCTTCCGAATACCTGGTGATCAGTATAACAAGCCACCTTGAGCTGATGATCCGTAAAGCCCTCGTGAATAGAAAGATGAATGGGCGTAAAAGCAGCCCGTTCATCCAGAATCGAGCGGAGACGTTCGACCTGCTTCTCTGTATCCGAAAACAAAATATTTCTGAACCCGGCTCTTTCGTTCTCATTGAGATTTTCAATCAGCAGGTCAAAATTTTTGTTGAATACCGGCTGCTGGCTCATCCGGTACTCCAGAACCAGAGCCGCGTTAAAATAAAACCGGTTGCCCAGTTCAACAATGCTGAAGTTCTCCAGCTGATTTAAAAATTGTTCCTTATCTGTAAACAACTCGGCCTCCTTTATCCAGATGACAGAATCCGAAGGAATGTATTCCAGAAAACTCTGCTGATGCTCCCTCAGCAGGCGGGTCTGAATATTCGGCAACACCGTAATCGTATCGTGCTGCTCAATTGAAAGCTGATCGACCGTATTAAAAGATCGTATGGATTCTACTTCATCGCCCGATAACTCAACCCGGTAGGGGAAATCATTTGAAAATGAAAACAGGTCAATGATTCCGCCTCTGACCGAAAACTGACCCGGTTCGATTACGTAATCTGCGCGTTCAAAACCGTACTCCAAAAGAATTTCAACTACGAACTCGACCGAAAGTTTTTCCCCTTTCCTGACTTCAAGAGTATTCTTCAACAAATGTGATTTCGTAACGACTTTTTCTGAAAGAGCCTCTGGATAGGTGACAATTACCTTGTGTTTATTAGCATCATTATCAGAATAATGCAACAGGCTACTCAGAACTTCAGCTCTGAGTAAAATACTCGAATTATCAGCCGGCCCCTCCTCGTAAGGCTTTCGTCCGGAGGCCGGAAAGTACAATACGGCTTCTTTTCCGCAGATATTTTCCAGATCATTCAGAAAATAGGCCGCCGTTTCCTGATTGGGCAAAATGCACAAATGAACCTTTTGCAAACCCTTAGAGACCGCTGCAAGAACAAATGGAGGGGCCGAACCTACCATACCTTTGAGACTGACACGCGACTTCCCCTGCGATTTTAACTTTTCAAGTAGCCTTGAAGTGTTGTCGCTATTGATATACAGCTCCAGTAAACCTTCTAAACTCATCGTCCTCGTCCGGCTTGCTAAATTAGGCAAAAAAACCTCCCTTAAAATTTGAAAAATTAGATTCAATTATTATCTTTATTCAATCTAACGCTAATTAAATCCCGATAGCATGAATAAAACTACTCGTAAATCAATGCAGTCCCTGGGTTTGGGCCTGGCGTTGTCGTTTGCTTTTACAGGCGAAGCAATGGCTCAGGACATCCACTTTTCCCAGTTTTATATGTCTCCCCTGACGCTTAACCCCGCCTGTGCAGGTGCATTTAAGGACGTTGACGCGACTCTGAATTACAGAAATCAATGGGGCAGCGTCTCCAGCCCCTATAAAACAATGGAAGCTGCTGTGGATTTAAGAGCATTCCAGAAAAAATGGAAAAGCGGCTTTTTGGGACTTGGCCTGAACGTTTATAATGACGTAGCCGGTGACGGAAATCTGACCACGACCATGGTTGACTTATCGCTTGCCGGACACGTACGAATTGACAATCACCAGTTACTTTCCGCCGGAGTGCAGGGCGGATTCGGCCAAAGCAGCATTCAGGTCAGTAACCTTTCCTGGGACAACCAATGGAACGGTTTTGAATACAATTCTCAGTTGCCTTCAGGAGAAACCTTCAAAAACCAAAGTTTTCTTTATCCTGATGTAGGTGCAGGTGTTCTTTACCAATATAACAAAGGGGAAATGTATGTGAGCGGAAACGATAATCTGCAATCGGATATCGGATTTTCGGTTTCCCACATCAACCAGCCTATGCAAACGTTTTACGCTTCAAGTACGGACCAACTGTACATGAAATACACCTTACACGGAAACATGACCTTCGGATTGAAAAACACACCCCTGTCATTGATGCCCGGTTTCGTATTCTACCGTCAGGGCCCGACTCAGGAAATCATGGTGGGATCCCTGGTTAAATACACGCTTAAAGAAGATTCTAAATATACGGGCTACGTAAAAGGAGCATCCATAGCTTTAGGCGCTTACTACCGCTGGAACGATGCGGTGGTTATTTCGAGCCTTATGGAATTTGCAAACTATGCAATTGGTGTGAGTTACGATGTAAACGTATCTGATTTACGCACTGCAAGTAATGGACTGGGTGGTATTGAATTGGCACTTCGCTATGTGAATCCAAGCAATTTCCTGTATCAGAACAAGGCACGGTTCTAAATCTATTCGGCCCGGACGAACCCGAAAACAATTCAGTCCCGGCACAAAATACCAAGCCGCACCCGATAAGGTGCGGCTTTTTAATTTGTCTTACTTTTGATAGACAATGGAGAAGTCTGAAAAAATTCAGGAACTATTGAATTCCCTGCCCGATAATCCGGGCGTGTATCAATTTTATGATGCCCAGGCGCTGCTTCTGTACATCGGGAAAGCTAAAAATTTAAAAAAAAGAGTCGGCTCCTATTTCAACCGCGATGTACACGACAACAACAAAACATCGGTACTGGTTAAAAAAATCTGCGACATTAAATTCATCATCGTCGATACCGAACTGGATGCCTTGCTGCTCGAAAACTCTCTGATTAAAAATCACCAGCCCAGGTACAATGTTCTGCTCAAAGACGATAAAACCTATCCCTGGATATGCATTAAAAACGAACGCTTTCCCCGTGTTTTTTCCACCCGTACGTTTGTTAAAGACGGCTCCGCTTATTTTGGCCCTTACGCCAGCGGCCGCACCATGCACATCCTTCTCGATCTCGTGCATAAACTGTACCCCTTGCGTAATTGCAACTTCAACCTGAGCGCAGAAAATATCGAAAAGAAGAAATTCAAAATCTGCCTCGAATACCATATCGGCAATTGCAAGGGCCCCTGTGAGAATCTCCAATCCGAAGAAGAATACAATGCGAACATTGCGCTCATAAAAAACATCATTAAAGGAAATATTTCTTCGGTCATTAAAGAAATGAAATCCCTTATGCTTTCGTATTCAGAAAAAACCGAATTCGAAAAAGCGCAGCTGATCAAAGAAAAGATCGGCCTGCTCCTGAACTACCAAAGTAAATCGACAGTGGTCAGTCCTGACATAGAAAATGCCGATGTGTTTTCCATCGTAAGCGATGAAAAAACCGCTTACGTAAACTACCTGAGAGTAATCAACGGAGCCATCATTCAGGGCCACACCATCGAGCTCAAAAAGAAACTCGAAGAAACACCCGAAGAATTGCTTACCCTGGCTATCGCAGAACTTCGGTCCCGCTTCGATAGCAACGCAAAAGAAATCATTGTTCCGTTTGCACCCGAACTTCAGTTCGGCGGAGCCCAGTACACCGTTCCCCAGCGGGGCGACAAACGCCATCTGCTCGAACTGTCCGAAAAGAATGTAGGCTATTACCGCAAAGAAAAAGAAAGACAGCAGTCTCTTGTTGATCCTGAAAGACATACCAGACGAATCATGCAACAGATGATGAAGGATCTGCGCCTTAAAAGCGAACCCCGTCTGATCGAATGTTTTGACAACTCGAATATTCAGGGCAGCTATCCGGTCGCCGCGATGACCGTATTTATAGATGGCAAACCTGCCAAAAAACAATACCGTCACTTCAACATTAAAACAGTCGAAGGGCCTGATGATTTTGCCTCCATGGAAGAGGTGATCTACCGAAGGTACAAACGGGTTCTCGAAGGCAACCTTCCACTGCCCGATCTGATCGTAATAGACGGAGGAAAAGGGCAATTGAGTTCAGCCCTGAAGAGCCTCGAAAACCTAGGGCTGACCGGCAAAGTCGGCATTATCGGCATCGCCAAAAAACTCGAAGAAATCTATTACCCGGGCGATTCCCTGCCGCTTTACCTCGATAAAAAATCAGAAACCCTCAGAATAATCCAGCAGATCAGGGATGAGGCGCACCGTTTCGGCATAACACATCACCGTAAAAAAAGGGAGAAGGGAACCATTAAAACCGAACTTACCGAAATCCCCGGAGTAAGCGATCTGACAGCCCGAAAGCTGCTCGAAAAATTCAAATCCGTCAAACAGATCAAAAGCAAAACCCTCGAAGAAATCAGCGAGGTTGTGGGGCCATCCAAGGCTCAGCAGATTCTTTCGCACCTGGCGCGACTACTTTTTTCTTTTCTTTTTTTCTTTCTGACAATTAGCAAGGCCCTTGCCCAAACCGACAGTCTGGCCATAGATGCAAATACCACCGAAGGCATACATCAGGACAGTCTGAAAAATTACAAAGAAGCCATCAAATACTACAGTAAGGCCACCAAGGCCAATACCGAAAACGCCAATGCCTGGCTTTACAAAGCCACAGACCGTTACCTGCTCGGGCAAAACAAAAGTGCCCTTGAAGACCTGGCCATGGCCATAAAAGTAAAACCTGACTTCTCACTGGCCTTCAGTAAAAAAGGGCTCATTGAAGCCGCCGGTGGCGATTTCAAATCGGCGCTCGCCGATCTCGACAAAGCCCTCAGCCTCAATGGTGAAAATCTTGAAGCGCTGGTACAACGAGGAATCATCAAAAACAAAATGAAAAAACACAAGGAAGCCATTGATGATTTCAATGTGGCCCTCGACATAAAACCTTCCTGTGCGGAAGCCTGGATTTACAGGGCCAAATCCCATAATGACATTGGAGACTACCAGATGGCGATGATCGATTTTTCCAAAGCAATTCACCTCGACAGTACCCACTACGAACTTTTTAAATTCCGCGGGAATACCGAATTCCAGATTCAGGATTTTAAATCAGCCCTCGAAGACTACAACAAAGCGGTCGAAATGAACGACAAGGATCCCGAAGTATATACCAACCGGGCCGCAACACGAATCAATCTCCGCGACAACAAAGGAGCGGTTGAGGATTGCAACAAAGCCCTCAGTACGGATGCTAACAATCCGAAAATTTACAATTTCAGGGGCACCGCAAAAAGCGGACTGAAAGACTACCGGGGAGCTATAGAAGATCTGGATAAAGCCATCAAACTAAAACCCAGCTTCTCAGCCGCTTACATAAACCGGGCGGCTGTCCACTTTGCCATGGGAGATAAAAAAGGAGCCTGTGCCGATCTGGTTTCGGCTGATAGTCTGGGCAATGACCTGGCAAATGACCTGATCGACAAGTACTGTAACATCAAACAAAAATAAAAAACTCAGGTTTTGTTCAGCAATTTCGAAATCGCATTCAGCTTCATTAACGCCTCCACCGGAGTAAGGTTGTTGATGTCGGTATTCAGAATATCGTCTTTGATCTGCTCCAGAACCGGATCATTCAGCTGAATGAAACTCAGTTGCCCTTCATTCAAACCTTGAATTCCCTGCGCCGAAACCCGTTTTTTCCCGGCAGAGTTAACCTCATCTGACGCAGAGCCACCCTCTTCTGATTTCGATCTCTTCTCCAGCTGGACCAGAATCTCCTTGGCCCTCTCCACCACCCTTCTGGGCATTCCTGCCATCTGTGCAACGTGAATACCGAAACTGTGTTCACTTCCTCCGGGCACCAGTTTGCGCATAAACAGAACACGGTTATCAAGCTCCTTGATGGACACGTTAAAGTTTTTCACCCGTTTGAAGGAGCCTTCGAGATCGTTCAGTTCATGGTAATGGGTTGCAAACAAGGTTTTGGCCCTGGCTTTGGGATGTTCATGCAAAAATTCCACAATCGCCCAGGCTATGGAAATGCCGTCGTAAGTGCTGGTGCCCCTGCCTATCTCATCCAGTAGAATAAGGCTACGATCTGAAACATTGTTGAGTATGCTGGCCGTCTCATTCATTTCCACCATGAAGGTCGATTCGCCGGCAGAAATATTATCCGAAGCGCCCACCCGGGTAAAGAGTTTGTCAACCAAACCTATATTCGCATGTTTCGCCGGTACAAAACTTCCCATCTGCGCCATCAATACAATCAAAGCAGTTTGCCGGAGCAGGGCCGATTTACCCGACATATTGGGACCCGTGATGATGATGATCTGCTGGGTTTCGTTATCGAGGTAAATATCGTTGGCAATGTATTCTTCGCCGGGTGAAAGTTGTTTTTCGATTACCGGATGCCTGCCGTCTTTGATATCAATTACTTTTGTGTCATTGACACGAGGCCTGACATAATTATTTTTCAGGGCAGTCGATGAAAACGACAAAAAACAGTCAACCTGAGCAAGCAGGGAGGCATTTTTCTGAACAGGTTGAATGTAGTCCGACAGGGCGATGATCAGCTCATTGAAAAGCCGTGTCTCCAGGGCCAGAATTTTTTCTTCTGCGCCCAGAATTTTTTCTTCGTATTGCTTCAGTTCTTCGGTAATGTAGCGTTCTGCACTGGTAAGGGTCTGCTTACGCATCCAGTCTGCAGGAACCTTGTCTTTGTGCGTATGGGTTACTTCCAGATAATATCCGAACACATTGTTAAATGCAATTTTTAAAGAAGGAATACCGGTGCGCTCTGATTCGCGTTGTTGTATCTGCAACAGATAATCCTTTCCCGAATAGGCAATTTTTCTTAGTTCATCCAGTTCAGGATCGACTCCTTCAGCGATCACATTTCCTTTATTGACCATAAAAGGAGGATCGGGCTTCAGCTGCTTTTCGATTTTGTCAATCACGGTGAGGCAGGAATCCAGTTGCTCAGAAATGCGGTTCAAAACCTCATTTTCAGAACCCTTCAGCAGCTCTTTTACAGGTTGAACAGCCGAAAGTGCCCGTTTCAACTGAACCGTTTCCTTGGGAGAAATACGCGCTGTTGCGACTTTAGAAATGATACGCTCCAGGTCACCCATCAGCTTCATCTGCTCGCTGATTTGCCCGACAGCTTCCGCGTTCTTTAAAAAATAATCCACTGCTTCGTGCCTTTCTTCAATCGGACCTTTATCCTTTAAAGGCAAAGCCATCCACCTTTTAAGCATACGGGACCCCATGGGAGAAACGGTCTGATCCATAATGCTTAAAAGCGTCCTTGCATTTTCGTTTCCCGAACCGAACAGTTCGAGATTTCGCACCGTAAATTTATCCAGCCATACGTATTTTTCTTCCTCTATCCTCGCAATCGCACTAATGTGTTTTACCTTATCATGCTGGGTTTCTGCCAGGTAATGCAAAACCGCTCCTGATGCAGCAATACCCAGATCGAGCTGTTCAATTCCAAATCCCTTCAGCGAACTGCTGCCGAAATGTTTCTGCAACGATTCTTTTCCGAAATCCGCGGTGAAAGCCCAGTCTTCAAGTCCGTAGGAATACAATTGACTGCCGAAACTTTCAAGAAAATGTTTCTTGTGGTTCTTCGGATAAAGCACCTCCCCAGGTTTAAAACTCTGAAGCAGCTGATCGATATAATCCACAGTCCCCTGGGCGAGCAAAAACTCGCCCGTTGACACATCCAGAAAAGAAACGCCCGCCTGATTTCCAGAAGGATTCGGGAAAGGTCCGAACACAACACTCGCCAGAAAAGTATTGGCCTTGTGGTCCAGAACCTTATCGTTGTAGGAGACACCCGGAGTTACCAATTCGGTAACACCCCGTTTGACAATGGTCTTGGTCAATTTAGGATCCTCCAACTGATCGCAGATCGCCACCCGCTGTCCCGACCTCACCAGCTTGGGAAGATACGTGTCCAGGGAATGATGCGGAAAGCCTGCCAGTTCGATAAACGTCGCCGCGCCGTTGGCGCGGCGGGTGAGCACGATCCCCAGTATCGCCGATGCTTTTATCGCATCGGCACCAAAGGTCTCGTAAAAATCCCCCACCCTGAAAAGCAGCAACGCATCGGGGAACTTCTGCTTGATGACATTGTACTGCTTCATCAAAGGGGTTTCCGCAATTGCCGTCGTCTTCCTGGCCAGTTCCGCACCGCCTGCTGTTTTATCAGAATTTTTCAATGTTTTAAATGTACGAATACAGGTAGTTCGATTAATGTAAAGTTTTTAACAGAATTTGAGGATATTTGTGCCATGCGCAAGCTGCTAAATGAAGAACTGGGTCGTAAAACAGTAGAGCAATTCAGGCAATCAGCCAAAACCCCTTTAATAGTGGTTTTGGACAATGTCAGAAGTCTGCACAACGTAGGATCGGTCTTCCGTACCTCAGACGCCTTTCTGATTGAAGCGCTCTATCTTTGCGGCATTACAGGTACCCCGCCCAACAAAGAAATTCTCAAGACAGCGCTGGGCTCCAGCCAGACCGTAAACTGGACGCATTTCAAAACAACCCTGGAAGCCATCCAACAGCTGAAACAAGACGGCTATCAGATTTATGCAATCGAACAGGCCGTAAACTCCGTTCCGCTTAACCAGTTCAATCCCGGTACTGATTCAAAAATTGCTTTGGTATTCGGACACGAAGTAAAAGGGGTCGATCAGAAGGTTATCGATGCCTGCGACGGGGTAATCGAAATCCCTCAGGCAGGAACCAAACATTCATTGAACATTGCCGTAAGTGCGGGGATTGTCATTTGGGAGATTTTCAAAAAGTTAGCCATTAGTTGAAAAGCGCCTTAAACCCTGCATCGTCTCTTAACTTAATGAACTCAGCATCATTCTTGGCCTTCTCTGAATAAGAAGCATCCTTGCTGATGGCAGTTTTCAGGTTATTGATAACCATGTCATTCTTTCCGGTGCGGGCTCCGATTACTGCTTTCAGGTAAAACCCAAGTGCAGAATCCTTATCATCCGAAGCGTCAATGACCTGTGCGCCTGCATCAGGACTTCCGTTCAGCACTTTTCCAAGAGCCATATTAAACGTATTGTATGAACCGAAATTCGAAACAGCAGAAGCATAATTTCCATTCATGATATCGATGATACCAAGATTGTAGTTCACTTCAGGTCCTGCACCTGCTGCAGCCTTGTACAAATCCGAAGCTTTCTTACGATCGCCCTTCCAGCGGGCAATGATACCCTGGTTGTTCTTTACAGTTGTATTCCTGGCATCCGCTGTTGCAGCCTTGCTGAATTCAGCTTCCGCATCGTTCATTTTATTTTGCATCAGCAATATACAACCTGCATTATTAGGGCCTCTCCAATCGCTGGGATACCTGCGCTCAGCTGCTTTGTAAATCGTCAGTCTCAGATTCATGTCCTTGGTAAGATTGGCGCCCGCATAAATAAGTTCCTCAACAGAAAGACTGTCCGGAGTGGTGTTCACCATCTGCATGATTTGGTCATCCGACCTGCTCTTTTCCTCACCACTAAGGGTAATCATCGACCTTCTCAATTTTGGCAGAATGTCTTCCACTTCCTGAAAAGATTTCGAAACATTACGGATTTCTTTTTCTCGTTGATCCAGGTCAGGATACATACCCAAAACGCGAAGGATAAGATCCTTGTCTTTTATACTCGATGCTTCCATCATGCTCTTGAAACCATCCCAGTCTTCGCCTTTTCCCACTTTAGTATAAAAATCTTCTTTCTCAGCGGCTTCCAGCTTGGTTTTCTTTTCTTTAAACAGTGTCATCAGCGCCTTTGAAGCAGTTGTTGCGCGATCGTTGGCCAGATTGGTGTTTTTAGCCTGTTCTCCGTCCGGAGAAGCATAAGCGCTGATGCTGATATTTTTCAGATCAGCGCCTTTGGCAAGTTCAGTTTCAACAAATTCCTTGAATTCCTTCATCTCCTTGCTGTTCATTTCACCTGGACGCACCACATCCGAACTAATGGTATAATAAATAACCGAATTTGCAGAAATAGGTTTGGTTTTCGAAAACGCATCCTTGCCCATAATCGATTTTTCATCGCTCTTCACAAGCAAAGAAGTAACAATGGTTCCGTCTGCAATTTTAACGGGAGGGAAATCCTTGGTCTTCTTTTTGACAGCACCCGAAATTTTAAGTTCAACAGTCGCGTTCTCCATGCCCTTTTCATAAGCTACGCGGTCTGAATAAGAAAAACTTCCGCCGGAAGCATTGGTAATTTTCGTACCTGTTCCTTCAGCCTTTTCGCCCACAACAGTAACCGGTTTCAGGGTTTTCTCACCGCCTGCATATTTAATGCTTGGGGTAAGTGTCAGAACAGCCTTTTTGGCAAAGTACTTTTCAGGGTATTTACCTGCTATAGTGACAGATACAGTATCTCCGTTCATCTGTATAGGATTGGGAGTAACGGTATACGTCACCGTATTGGCTTTTTTCACCATTTTGCCCAATCCATCGCAGGCCGAAAAACCAATTGCTGCAAAAACTGCTAATCCAAGAAGGTGTAAACTGCTATTTTTCATCCGTAGTGTTTTTAAATTAAAATTCAACCAAATATTAGAATTTTGTTAGAACAGGTGCAAAAGTAACTATTTTTTTAAAATATGAAAGCTTTTCACAATTTAACCACCTGAAGGGTATCCCGGCAAATTTTAGACAACTCGCTGATTTTTATGCCGCTGACGGGGTGAACATGCTCAGGGGCCAGTTCGAGCATGGGCTGAAGGGCAAAATTGCGCTCGTGAAAGCGGGGGTGAGGTATGGTAAGGGATTCGGTCTGCAATTGCTGGTCATTGTAAAACAGGATATCAATATCTATCATCCGGGGCATAAATTGTTCTTCGGGATTTCGTTTTCTGCCCATAAGACGTTCGATAGCAAGCAATTCAGGAAGCAAATGAGCGGGCTCAAGCAAGGTTTCGATCAGAACAGCCTGATTAAAAAAAGCAGCCTGACCACTATTTCCCCAGGGAGCCGATTCATATACCGAAGAGCATTTGAGAATCTTTCCGGCGTAATTTTCTATGTGAACCAAAGCATCCAGCAAATTCTGGCGTTTGTTTCCCATATTTGAACCCAGTAAAAGGTAGGCTTTTTTCATGAATACAAATAGATATGAGTAATATTGTTCTAAATTAATAAAAAAAATAACAGCCCCATGAAGCAATTCCTGAAACAAGTACTTGCAGCTGTGATCGGTTCAGTAATCGGCATGCTGCTGACCTTTTTTATTGGCATTATCCTGATTGTCGTCATTGCCGCAGCCGCGTTTTCTTCTGCCAGCAAAGAAAAAACAGTTCATGTCAAAGCCAATTCAGTGCTGCACCTTAACCTGACACAACCTGTAACCGAACGCACCACGAACAACCCCCTGAAGGATTTCAACTTCTCTTCCTTTACCTCCAATAAACAGCTCGGACTGAACGACATTCTCTCAGCTATTGAGAATGCAAAATCAGATCCCGATATCAAAGGCATTTACATGGACATGGGCAGTGTTCCGGCAGGAATGGCAACCGTGGAAGAAATAAGAAATGCCCTGATTGACTTCAGGAAATCAGGTAAATTTATCTTATCCTACAGCGAAAATTATTCCCAGGGAGCCTTTTACCTGGCAAGCGTTGCCGACAAAATTTACCTGAATCCCCAGGGAGTGATGGACTGGAAAGGATTAAGTGCCCAGCTGATGTTTTTCAAGGGAGCGCTTGAAAAACTCGAAATCAACGCCCAGATATTCCGTCACGGTAAATTCAAAAGCGCCATCGAACCTTTCGATCTGGATAAAATGAGCGCAGCCAATCGCCTGCAGACTATGAGTTATATGGATGCGTTGTGGAACCATCTCCTGGAAGGAATTACGGCAACCCGTCATGTACCTGCTGAGGAATTAAACCGCCTCGCCGATCAACTCGGCATCCGCAAACCTCAGGACGCCCTGAGCCACAAATTTGTGGATGGACTTAAATACAAAGATGAAATAATTGACGAACTGAAAGACAAATTGGCTCTGAAAGAAAAGTCGAAAATAAATTTTGTGGAGTTAGAAGATTACAGCCGGGCCGCAAAAAAGGATAAAAAATCCGGCAGGGAAAAAATTGCAGTCATTTATGCAGTGGGTACCATCGGCGGCGGAGAAGGCGATGAAGAAAATATAGGGTCAGATCGCATCTCCAAAACAATTCGGGAGGCCCGCCTGGACAGTACAATTAAGGCGATTGTCCTTCGTGTGAATTCTCCGGGAGGAAGCGCATTGGCTTCGGATGTCATCTGGAGAGAGGTTTTGCTTGCTGAAAAAGCAAAACCCGTTATCGTTTCCATGGGAGACGTTGCCGCTTCAGGCGGCTACTACATTTCCTGCGCAGCAGACATAATCGTAGCCCAACCCAACACCATTACCGGATCCATTGGTGTATTCGGATTGCTTCCCAATGCCCAGAAATTTTTTTCAGACAAATTAGGCATCACCTTTGATACTGCCAACACCAACAAACATGCCGATCTGGGCACTCCCTTCCGCCCCGTTTCCCCCGAAGAAGGACGTGTCATTCAGGAAAGCGTTGAAGACATTTACAACGCTTTCATCGGAAAAGTAGCCGACGGACGAAAGAAAAAATCCCAGGAAATCGACAGCATTGGACAGGGACGGGTATGGAGCGGTACAGATGCCAAACGTATCGGTCTGGTGGACACATTGGGCGGAATCGGGACGGCCATCAAAATTGCGGCCAGAATGGCGAAGACAGAAAACTACAGAATCATTGAGCTCCCCAGACAAAAAGACTTCTGGGAAGCGCTGGTAAAAGATATTACAGAAGATTCAGAAACCCGGATTCTTAAAAAAGAACTGGGCCTCAACTATGTGTATTACAACAATTTCAGGGATCTGGCTCTAAGTCGTGGCGTACAGGCCCGCATGCCCTACGACCTGCTTGTTTACTGATGAAAACAGGACTCTTTTTCGGTTCCTTCAATCCCGTTCACATCGGCCACATGGCCATTGCCAATTACATCGTAGAGCATACGGACCTGAAACAGATCTGGTTTGTCGTATCCCCCCATAACCCCCTGAAAGAAAAGAAAACGTTGCTGGCGGATGTTCATCGTTTGCGCCTGGTAAAAGAAGCCATCGGGGAAGACCGCCGGTTTAAGGCAAGTTCCGTCGAATTTAAGTTACCCCAGCCTTCCTATACCATAGATACACTGACGCATCTGAAAGAGAAGCATCCTGAAAAAGAGTTTGTGTTGATTCTGGGTTCAGATAATGTTCAGACGTTGAACAAATGGAAAAACTACCGTGAAATTTTGAAGCAATACGAAATTATCGTTTATCCCCGTACCAATCGGGACAATGGCAGTGAGCAGGACTCAAAAGCAATGAACGCAGTTCCTGAACAGATCGGCACGATCCTCGAAGCTCCCCTGATGGAAATTTCCTCCAGCTTTATCCGTGAAGCCATTCGGGCTAAAAAAGACGTACGCCATTTTGTACCGGCTGCTGTATGGACCTATATTCAGGAAATGAATTTCTACAAAAAATAGCCAGAGTAGCCCTCATCAGTAATACGTATCCTTCTTACCCCGGTATGCGCCCGAAAAATACAAATCAAGTTTCAGGCCTTCCACCACTTCTTTTGTATTGATATCAATGAATACGCCGGGCCCGATTCCCACATCGTAGGTAAGTTTGTAGATCAGCTGGGCATTGCCGTACAATCCGATCGCATTGGTTGAATTTTCACTGTAATCATTGGGAGCAAACCGTTGATAGAAAAAACAATAGGAAAGTCCTCCGTAATAAGAAAAATTGTAGTTGACATTTTCTTTTCGCTTTCCGTAACAAAGGTGAAATTCGTAATTGTTGTATTCGCCAAACTGATCCCCGGTTACCAGTACCCCGAATTGAAAATACTCCATACGCAGGTGAAAATTATAATCCAGCCCTCCTGCAAATTGCGAGCCGCCGAACTGACTGTTTTTGCCAACCCCTGCTCCCCCGCTCACCCAGTTGTTCTGCTCTTTAAACACATTGTCCCCGACAATCGTATCTCTTTTCCACCTGGGCTTGGACGAATTGCCGATCTGGGCTTGCAGTTTATCCACTCCCGAAAGGAAAAAAAAAAGGAAAAAAAGAAAAAAAGAAAAATAAATTCTCATGCTAGTCCATTGAAGCTATCCATTATGACATAGAACCTACCATTGTTTCTGGTTTTACCCACTGCGTAAACTGTTCATCAGTTAATAAATTAAGCGAAACCGCCGCCTTGCGTAAAGACAAACCTTCTTTGTGGGCCTTCTTGGCAATCTTAGCGGCATTTTCATAACCGATATGGGTATTGAGTGCTGTAACCAGCATCAATGAATCTTCGAGGTGACGTTTGATCATTTCCGGATTGGGCAGAATGCCTTTCGCACAATGAATGTCGAAAGAGACGCAGGCATCACCCAGAAGGCGGGCCGATTGCAGCACATTGGCTGCAATCAAAGGTTTGAAAACATTTAGTTCAAAATGACCGGTCGCTCCACCGATCGAAACCGAAACATCGTTGCCCATCACCTGAGCGCATACCATGGTCAGTGCCTCAGGCTGGGTCGGATTGACTTTTCCGGGCATTATGGAAGACCCCGGTTCGTTGTCCGGAATGATAATCTCCCCTATGCCACAGCGGGGGCCTGAACTCAACATGCGCACATCGTTCGCTATTTTCATCAGGGAAACAGCCGAACGTTTTAATGCGCCCGACAATTCAACCATAGCATCGTGTGCAGCAAGCGCCTCAAATTTGTTGGGGGCAGTCACAAAAGGAAAACCGGTAAGATCTGCAATTTTTTTAGCGACCAGAACATCGTATCCTTTAGGTGTGTTCAGTCCAGTACCCACTGCCGTTCCACCAAGAGCCAGTTCGCTGACCGCAACAAGAGCGTTTTTAACCGCCCGAATGCTATTGGTAATCTGCTGTGCATAACCTGAAAATTCCTGTCCCAGGGTGAGCGGGGTAGCATCCATAAAATGTGTGCGACCGATTTTCACAATGCTTTTGAACTCCTCCGCTTTTTTCCGCAATGTCAGCTGTAATTGCTCCATGCCTCTGAGTGTCACTTCAGATACCAGTTTATAAGCCGCAATGTGCATGGCAGTCGGGAACGTATCGTTCGAAGACTGGGACTTGTTGACATCATCATTGGGGTGCAAAATCTTTTTTTCATCACTCAGTTTTCCTCCGCTAAGCACATGCGCCCGGTAAGCTATAACCTCATTCGCATTCATATTCGACTGGGTACCCGACCCGGTTTGCCAGATCACCAGAGGAAACTGATCATCCAGTTTTCCGCTCAGGATTTCCTCACAGACGCTCGAAATCATCGCCATTTTTTCCCTGGATAAAACGCCCAGATCATTGTTGGCCATAGCAGCCGCCTTTTTCAGGTAGGCAAAGGCATGTATAATTTCCCTGGGCATGGAAGCTTCAGCACCAATTTTAAAGTTGTTGCGTGAGCGTTCGGTCTGAGCGCCCCAGTATTTATCGGCAGGCACTTTCACCTCACCCATCGTGTCTTTTTCGATTCGAAAATCTATTGTTTTCATGATAAATAAAATTATTTGCTGCAGTTTTTAAATTATCCGGACGTTATTCGATTGGTAAAATAAATACGTATTCCATCGGCAAATCAATATGTAGGTGTCCTATTGAAAACCCCAATGGATACCCTACTGAAAACCCAATGGACACTCAAAGGTATCAAAATAATTTTTCAATGGTTGAGGTCGGCCTCCCGATAACAGCCTTGTTGCCAAGCACAATAACAGGTCGCTCGATCAGGATGGGGTTCCTGGCAAGAATGCTTACCCATTCTTTTTCACTTACTTTTTTCCCCGCGTAATTGTCCTTATACAAGGGCTCCTTTTTACGAACGAGTTCTTCGGCCTTCATCCTGAGTTTTTTCAAAAGATCAATTATCTCAGCCTCACTCAGCGGATTTTTAAGGTATTCCCTGATTTCGAATTCGCGTCCTTCCGTTTTTACCAGACTGCAGGCCTCCCGGCTCTTGCTGCACTTGGGATTGTGATATATGATTAGTTTTGTTTTCATGTTCGCTAGTTTGAGCTTCCATACTCCATCAAGTACGCCTTGATAAAATCATTCAAATCCCCGTCCAGCACCGCCTGCGCGTTCGAAGTTTCAAAATCCGTACGTATATCCTTCACTAACTTGTAAGGATGAAGAACATAGTTGCGAATCTGAGATCCCCATTCTATTTTTTTCTTTCCGGCCTCCACAGCGGCTTTCGCCTCATTTCGTTTGCGCATTTCCATTTCAAACAGCTGAGACTTCAGCATGGTCATGGCTCTTTCCTTATTGCCGCTTTGGGAACGCTCGACCTGACAAACCACTACAATTCCGCTGGGCTTATGGGTCAGTTGCACTTTAGTCTCCACCTTATTTACGTTCTGTCCCCCTGCCCCGCCTGACCTGGAAGTCTGCCATTCAATATCGCCCGGTTTCACCTCAATGGTAATTTCATCATTCACCAGAGGGTAAACATAAACCGAAGCAAAAGAAGTATGTCGTTTGGCATTGGCATCAAAAGGGGAAATCCGTACCAGACGGTGAACGCCGTTTTCTCCTTTCAGATAACCGTAGGCAAAGTCTCCTTCAAATTCAAGAACAGCCGATTTAATCCCGGCCATATCTCCATCCTGTTTGTCTACTTCTTTCACCTTAAATCCGTTCTTCTCTCCCCACATAATATACATGCGCATGAGCATACTCGCCCAATCACAGCTCTCCGTGCCTCCGGCCCCCGAATTAATCTGCAAGACCGCATTCAGGCGGTCTTCGGTACCACTGAGCATGTTTTTAAATTCCAGTTCTTCCAGTTGCTTCAGCGTCAGGGCATACTGATGCTCTACTTCCGCTTCCGTAGCGTCACCCGACTTGTAAAAATCAAACAGCAATTCCATGTCATCGACATTTTTGCCGATGTTTGAAAAGCCATCTGTCCATACTTTCCTGGAACGGATAACCTTTATGATTTCTTCAGCTTTTTTGGGATCATCCCAAAATTTCGGGTTCAGTGTTTTTACTTCTTCTTCCCTTATTTCATCCAGTTTCCCTGGTATGTCAAAGATGCCTCCCCAACGTTTCTGTACGCTGTTTCAGCTCTTTAATGTGGTCAAGTGTAATCATTTGACGAAAGTAATAAAAAAATAAGAGTAATTTCGCACCATGAGGAAGTTGAAAGATTATGTGCAGTTCGCCAAACTCAGGCTATCCTCCCTGGTGGTTTTTTCAGCCGCTATTTCCTACCTGACCGTTTCCCAACCTCCTACCCTTTCTCAACCTCACGATTTACACAAATTGTTGTGGCTGGTCATTGGAGGCTTCTTAATCACGGCCTCTTCCAATGGTTTTAACCAGATCCTCGAACGCGAAACCGACAAACTCATGACCCGCACCATGGATCGCCCTCTTCCCAAAGGCCGCATGAGTGTCAGTGAAGGTGTTGTTCTGGCCAGCCTGCTCGGTTTAACAGGATTAGGCCTGTTTCTTGCATTCATCAACATTCTGAGCGCCCTGCTCGGGCTTCTGGCCCTGCTCCTGTATGTTTTGGTTTATACTCCGCTCAAAAAGAAAACGCCTTTCGCGGTTTTTGTAGGCGCCTTTCCGGGCGCCATTCCTCCCCTTCTGGGCTGCGTAGCCGCCACAAACGGATTTGGCAGCATTACCCTGCAGGCCTGCATCCTCTATTCCATACAGTTCATCTGGCAGTTTCCCCACTTCTGGTCCATAGCCTGGGTCCTCGACGATGACTACCGGAGGGCCGGATTTAAAATGCTTCCTTCTGCCGGAGGACGCGACAGAGCCAGCGCCTTTCAAATCCTGATTTACACCCTGTTTTTACTTCCCATTAGCCTCAGTCCCGTTTTCTTCGGAATGTCAGGAATCGTATCTGCCATTGTCATCAGCGCCTGCGGCCTCGCTTTTGTTTACCAGGCCCAAAAAGTATTCAACCAGTTGACGATAAACTATGCCAGGAACCTCATGTTCGGATCTTTTGCCTATTTGCCATTGGTTCAGTTAGCCATTATGATTGGAAAATAAAAAAATTAATAAAAAATGAACCCCGATTTAAAAGCCGGCATCGACGATGAAATGCGTCAGAGCCGCAGAAAGGTATCCAAAAACCTGCTCTGGCTGGGCATTGTATCCATCATCATGCTGTTTGCAGGATTTACCAGCGCTTATGTTGTCAGTCATGCAAAAGGCGATTGGATAAAGTTTGTTATTCCCAGCGCTTTTTTTATAAGCACCGCTTTAATTCTTCTGAGCAGTGTTACGATGAATTGGGCCCTGAGCGCAGTAAAAAAGGGAAACAACAGTCCTTTTAAAACGTCAATTCTGATGACCCTTTTACTTGGTCTGGGATTCATGTTATCACAATACCTGGGCTGGAAAAGCCTGGTAGCTCAAAATGTATTTTTCACCGGATCCGCAAGCAACGCTTCGGGATCGTTTTTCTATTTGATCACCTTCATGCATCTGCTCCACCTGGTGGGCGGACTAATTGCGCTAATGGTAGTTTATTTTAAAGCCTTGGCCGAAAAATACAAGCCTTCAGACTTTTTGGGTGTACAACTTTGTTCAATTTATTGGCACTTTTTAGATGTGCTTTGGATCTATTTATTTCTATTTTTGTATTTTATTCGTTAAAATTGCACCATCATCTTTAAACTTTAAACTTGGTTTATGTCACATTCAGCAACTGGAAATGAAGTAGTAGATGGCTGGCAGGGCGGTGTTTCCCCGTTCAGGGTAAGCTATGGAAAGCTATTTATGTGGTTTTTCCTGGTTTCAGACGCCCTGACATTCGGAGGACTTTTGTGCGCCTACGGTTTCATGAGGCACAAATATCCTGATGTCTGGCCGGTTCCGGGAGACGTGTTTACGCACTTTCCGTTCATGGAAAAACACATTCCGCTGGCCTACGTAGGTCTGATGACATTTATCCTCATTATGTCCTCCGTTACCATGGTGCTTGCAGTAGAAGCAGGACATAGAAACAATAAAAAAGGAGTAACCATCTGGATGCTGCTGACCATCGTCGGTGGTTTGATGTTCGTCGGTTCCCAGGCCTGGGAGTGGTATCACTTCATCGTAGGAACAGAACATGGTGCACTTCGCGAAGTGTGGCATCAGGAACTGGGAAAATACGTAACAGAGACTTTTCACGGCGCTAATCTCACGCAGAACGAATACGGCAACCCCCAGTTCGGGGATTTCTTTTTCTTTATCACCGGATTTCACGGATTTCACGTATTCAGCGGAGTTCTCATCAACATTACGATTTTCATTATGGTCGTAAACGGAATGATGGAAAAAAGGGGCCACTATGAAATGGTTGAAAAAGTGGGGTTATACTGGCACTTTGTGGATTTGGTCTGGGTGTTCGTGTTCACCTTCTTTTACCTGTTGTAAGTCTCAAACGTTGAACTTTTAAACTAATTGTTATGTCAGAATTCCACGACAATTTCCCCGAGTACGAAATGATGGCTCACCACAATGAGGAAACCGGAAAGACAATCCGCAAAAAACTCTGGAGAGTATTCTGGATCATGCTGGGCATTACACTTCTGGAACTGATGGTTGGTTTTAAAGCCGAATCCTGGGGCCTGTTGGACAATCACCGCGCCTCCACTTTTGGCTTAAAAGTGTTTTTCATTTTCTTTACCGTTGCCAAAGCTGCATTCATTGTGCTTTCTTTCATGCACCTGGGGGATGAAAAAAAATCCCTCAAATGGGTCATTCTTGGGCCCTACATCTGTTTCATCGTTTACCTGGCCTGCATGGGTTCAATAGGTGAAGGCGGTTACTCTCAGAGCCACAGAGCCGACATGGATCCGAATGTGGTTCAGCAGGCTGCCCAGCACAAACAAATCGGAGGAGGAGCTCATCACGAGTAAGTGAGCCGGCAACGTCTGATATTATTTACCGTACTTCTTTTACCCGTTATCATCTTTCTTTTTTTCTCTACTGCGACTCATAACGCCGCAATTGTTCCCTACTTCGGACCACGGGAAGCGGTTACCAGAATTGTTGACGGAAAACAGATTACTGATACCCTCTATCATACAGTTCCCTCTTTCAGATTCATTGACCAGGACGGAGACAGCATAAGCAATAAAAACTTCGATGGCAAATATTATGTGGCTGAGTTCTTTTTCACAACCTGCAAAAGCATTTGTCCGAAAATGGCCGCTACACTGGGCGTTGTTCAGAATAAGTTCGCCGCCAACCCTGAAGTGCGTATTCTGTCTCACACGGTAAACCCCCAAAACGACAGTGTCCCGGTACTCAAAGCCTATTCACAACTGGTTCATGCGGATACCAGATTCTGGACCTTTGTCACCGGTGACAAAAAATCGATTTACGACATCGCCATACACGGTTATCTGTTGCCGGCCGGAGAAGATGCCATGGCCGAAGGAGGATTCCTTCACAGCGAACAGCTGATCCTGGTCGATAAAGAAAAACACATTCGGGGAATTTACGACGGCACCCAGCTGCCGGAGGTCAACAAACTCATCGAAGACCTGACGCTTCTCCTTCATGCGGAGAAGCTAAAAAAGAATTAGGGTTTTATCAATCTCATCTCGAATTGCAGGCAGGACATTCACTTCATCTGCGTATTTCTTCCAATGACCTACAGTCTCACTTATTTCCTGGATAATGTGAACCGCATTTTTTGTTCTTTCGGATTTACCAATGACTGACAAGTCTTCCTTGCTGATTCCGGTCCTTTTCCCGTTAATGCTCAGCGCATGCTGGTTCACCCATTTGTGATCCGGCTTATAGGCATGACACATATCGTATGCCGGAGCCAATTCCCAATTACTTCCTTTTTTTAATCGGAAAGAAAAATTCTTGGTATGATCATCGCAATTTCGGGCAATTACGTTAAATACCATTCTCCTGAATAATTGCTCAGCAACTGAATAGTCCAATTTTAACTCCCGCAAAGTCTGAAATAGCTGCTCATAACTAAAGCTATTCACCTGATTGAAATCAAAATGCTTTAAGGCACAAAATGTCTGTATGTGATGCTTTACATCTCCGTCTTCACGGTCAAACCTTTTGGTCATAAAATGCGCCCTTCCGTTTTCCTCCAACAGTTTGCAGGGCATCATTTCTATGCCGCATGCAGTTGCCATATTGTAGTAGGCCATTTCCACCCTTCCATAACCCTGACTGGCCCCCAGTTGAATATCGCTCACCCCGTCCAATTTGATCAGCCAGTGCTCAAAACCTTTGGGAGCAAGTGTTTGCCCTGATTTCACTTCTCCTGTTTTTTCATTATAGGCGATCACGGCTTTAGGCCTGGCACCGCCTGCCGATACTCCGGTCCTGAAAATATCCATCATTGCATGTTCATCCGATTCGTTCAGCTTCGTTTTGAATGACATCCGGTTATTCAGAATTTTTTGGGCAATGTTCACCAGGGATTCCAATTCAATGGTAAATGCACTTCGGCCCTCACTGAATTTTGCTGGTTCGAATTCCATTGCTCCCATTCCTCTTGTTCCGATAAAGCAAAGCAATTCTACCGGATTCAAACTGTCTTGCTCCCTGCCCATTCTTGCAAGCCACATATTGATTAGCCGGTTTCCATATTTATCAGGAAGGACGTCTGCAAGTAACCCGGGTAATCCTTTAAACGTATTAAATTCAGAAAACAAGTTGGCCTTCAGTTCCGGAAAGGCAAACACACTCCTGCCGGAAGAAACAGGCATTTTGATCGGCGACAATTCCCAGTTTAATTTTTTGAAGTTGGCATCGTACTCAAAACTTGCAACACCGGTTTTCTCATTCCATGCAACAGCCCCTGCCAATTCTCCCCATACTTTTACAAATGCCGTATTCATTTTACCAAAATGCCATATTTATCTTACCAATTTGATTCACCCCCGTTTTCTCCTTTTCCCTTTCTGACTCTTTGTCTTTTTTTCTTTTCCAGTTTTGCAAGTGCCAATGGGCTCAATGTTTGCTCGACTGAAAATCCCTCCAGGACATTCAACTTGTCCAACACCCTCAGCACTTGTATTAATGTCGCCAACGTCACCGTTTCTCCCCTTTCCAGAAGACTCAACGTAGAACGGCTTATTCCGGCAGCTTTTGAAAGCTCGTTTTGGGTTTTATTTTGATCGACACGGTGGTGTTTAATAAAATCGCCGATATCCTCAGATAGTTTTCGGTCACTGGTAGTATTCGAATTTTTGTATGATATTTCATTCATAAAATTAAATTAATATATTATTGAATGATTTACAATACAAATATATGAAATAAATTACAAAAAATAAAAAAATGATTTATACTACATTCACGAGGACGCATTAAAATCCAAAAAGAGTAGTGCGATCTTCTGCAATTACGAATACCCTGAAAATGGGAATGGATTGGATCATTCCCTTTGGATTGATATAATTGATATCCTTAAAATAAACAAGGGCTCCCTTTGGCAATTTCTCCACATACTCCCGCATGCGGGCATTGAGTTTATTTCCCATTACACTGTCCTTGATGAATTCTCCTTTACTGAGTATATCCATCTTAAACGAAACAACCTTTGACATTTTTCCTACCGCATCATAATGCGCGCTCATCATTCCGCCCTCCAGCAAAGGTTTCACAATCGCAGAATCCGATTTAACTCCTCCGAAATCCAACCGGGGATACGGCACAATTACATACTGTTTATTCAGTTCCGGTTTTTCCCCTTTTGCAGTAGCCGAATAAACAGACAAAAGCAACTCCTTGCCCTGCAGATGATCTAGATAATAAATGCTGTCGTTTTTCCTGAACAGTGTTCCTCCATTGACACTAACCCTGGCGATTTTAGATCCGCTGCGGCTTACAATTTTTATTTTATTCCGGCATTCCTTATACAGGTAATTGTCCGGAGGAAAAATCTCAAAAGCCTGTTTTGCGGCCTTAATTTTATATTTCAGCAAGCCGCTTGTATCCTTCTGTCCGTAAACCGAAGTTGAAACCGAAGTTGAAACCACAACTGAAATCATAAGCAAAAGTACATGTACCTTTAAGAAAATCTTCATCCTGCAATCCTAAATTAGTTTATTAATATCCTCCGGCGTATACTTAAGCTGACGCTTGGTATTTAATTTAAAAATAACGCTTTTATCTCCCCTGGCAATCGATTTAAAATCCTCCTTGCTGAACCAGGCAAGGGAATTATCCTTGGTAATCACAATGAGCAGATTGTCAGAATTGGGATTGAAAGAAAATGTTTTGGGTATCCCCAGTGAATAGAGCGCATTTTTCCCGTTTTCCACCAGGTAAACGGCAGCTACTGAAATCGGTTCCCCGGTCCTGGCCCTGAATTCTGCATGCACCAACTGACCAAGGGGCAAAGTACTGGCGCAGTCCGAATTATAGATCGCAAACTGGCTGACCTGAAAGGTTCGGTACACCACCTCCTCAGATTTTTCAACTGCCTGTGCGCGTTTCATATCAAGTTCTTCTTTCATCCTGTAATAACCTGCAATCCGTTCAAATGTTTTCACTTCCGCCTGAATTTTCTGATCAGAAGCTTCTTCCCTTTCAGTTTTTTCCTTTTGTTTTTGCTTGTAAGCCTGATCCATTTTATCAGCATTGATCTCAGGCTTGTCCATAGAACTAACTACCACAGATGCCATTACCAGGTACCTTTTATCCCCTCTGACAAAGGTAACCTTGTATTTACCCAACGTTGAAGTGCGCTCAAGAATGGCATTGTCCCAGACCAGGTTGGCTGTATTAGGGTCGTAATTTTTGTTCTCGGGCAACACTTCAAATACAATTTTATCGTACACCGCCAATTCAGGGAAATCGTTTTGATCCACCTCAATGGTAAAGTGATAACGCTCCGGATCAAATTTAGCAGGTTTGAATAAGCCTTTGATCTGACTTGGCCTGTCGTGACTTTCGTAATGCCTGCTCTCTTTTTCCTGTTTATGACCCTCGTATTGTTTTACATTAAGTACATCAGCCTTATCCTTGCCCAGACAGCTCCATTTTTTATCGGCAGTATTGTAAATGTACTTGTTGAATTTCGTTGCATTATGATCAGCCGAAACCATGGCCACCTCTATTTTTTTATCGTTCTGAATAAAAACAGGCTGATCATTCTGAAATCCGTAAAGTTCAAACATCCCGGCCGATTCGAAATCGTACTTGTTTCCGGCTGAATCGTAGGTCATCGGGATTCCTGAAAGCAATAGCTCCCCCGGATCATGAAATTCCCTGTAATGCAGCTCAACCTTTCCTTTAACCGGTTTCCCCATTTTATCCCTGAACGCTGCAGCCGGAATATGAATGACTGTACCCGTTTTATAAACCAGGGAAGTATCCCTTCCGCTTTCCACCGTATAGAAAACCGGCTGATTCGCATCATTTGGCAGCACCCTGACGTTTTCCACGTTTTCAGATCCGGCATTATTTTTCAACAGGTACAGACCCAGAAACGCAAGAGAAGCAACAACCGAGAACCCAACCAGGGTTTTAGAAAGCCCATTACTTTTCATCGTCCGGGCCCTGTATCTGACCTTGTCAAAATCCTTTCCCTTCTCAAGGTCTTTCTCCGAAAGACCTTCCCGGTTATATTTTACCTTATACTTATCCATGGTTTATTTTTTTAAAAATCTCCCTGAGCTTATCGATAATACGGTACGTTTTCACTTTGGCATTGTTTTCAGTTATGTTTAAAATTTCGCCCACTTCGGCAAAGGGCCTTTCCTCAAAATACCTTAACTCAATCAGCTGCATCTCTTCCTCATCCAGGTACTGCAAGGCCATCCTGAGCGAACCCTCAAGTTCCTTTGCCTCCCCTGCCCCCCTGCTCTCGTCCACAATATTTTTTGCAGTTCGAAAATCAATGCTTACTACCCTGTTTTTTTTCTGCTCCCTGTAAAACTGAACCGATTCATTTACCGCAATCCGGTAAAGCCAGGAAGAAAAAGGGCATCCGCGGCTTTCAAATTTTTTCAGATTGTGGAGTGCCTTGGCAAAAACAACAGAAGTCACCTCATAGGCATCCTCCTTCTCCTCCATACGTTTGTACACAAAACCCAGGATTTGCCTGTAATACTTCAGGTAAATAGCTTTGAATTTCTCAGGATCCGCCTTGGATTGCTCAATAAGGAGCTCTTCATTAAAAACTGCGGTATCCTGATTTACACTAGGCATATTTTGGTCTTTGTAAGAGTAAAACGCGGAGAAAGCCAGAAAGATACAAAAGGTTCGAAATTAATCAGAGATTAAGCGCCCAGCCCATTGATAACCTTATCAATCCTCTCGTGACTCCAGTTCCCCCCGACAATCTTTATCATCACCTTTTCCTTCTTCAAAAACGCAGCTACCTTTTCCATGGTCTCTGTACCGACAGAATCGATGGGAAACTCCTTTGATTCAATACGTGTTCCGTTGGCATAGGTAATGTCCAGAAAGTCAGAATGCACGGTTAAATTATTCCGGTAACGGGATTCACCCCGGCTTAATTTGGCCGAAATCATTCTCTCGTAGGGCAACACAATATCCTTTAGTAACGGATTCAGGGAATAGGAAACAACAAAAGAGTTTTCAAATAGTTTAAATTTTTTAAATGAAGCACTCATGGTAAAACCACCGGCAGCTATATAAACTATTGAAAACAATCCAATGAAAATTGCTGAATCACCGGCAGTTTCTGAACCCTGAAGCTTATTCAGGAATAGCATAAACAAAAAAACAAAACCCAGGCAATAAGTTATAATGAGCCGGGTATAGGATAGGGAAGATGAAAAATACAGTTTACCCCGATCATCAGTGATTGCTTTAAAAAATGCAGAACGGATGGGCATTCCATTGCTTAATGGAACCGAAGGATCCTGATTGAGCAGAATACAAAGATTGCGGTACAGATCCGGGAGTTTCTCTTTCAGGACCAAAGGAGATTCAAAAAAATATTCCACACAGACAGCAAAAAACTCCTCACTATTTGTTCCCGCATACTTTCGTATAAAGGAATTCTCTCCTGCCCTTATGCGCAGGAATTCTTCTTTCCCCTCGGCAATGAATTTATCAAAATACCCGTCGAAAAAATCATCGCGGTCTCCACTCCGGAACTTGTCAAACCGAAGTGCGTGAGCCATTTCATGCAATCCAACATTGTAATTGTCATTGTTTCCGGAGTACCCTTTCCTGAAATCATCCCAAGAAATGAATATGGCCCCTCCAAGGTTTACTTCCCCCAGATGAAAACGATGATCCAAAGGTGAGCGGTATTCACGCGGGAAAATGATAATCTTGGTAAAATTATCGAAGCGGTACTTGGTCAACCCAAATGTGACTTGTATGGCAGAAGCTGAAATAAGGACTTTCATTTCCTGTGTAACGTCCAGACCCCTGCCCTCAAATTCCTGAGAATCCAGAAACGCGCTTACTCTGTAAACGAACAAAGGCTTAAGATCCTGAGATAGATTTTTATAATAGCTGAATTCAGCTGCCAGCAAACTTTCGATTTCAGGATCAAGAATCGGTTTTGATAGGTTTTTTTGTTTTTCGGTCAGGCTAATTCCGAACAACGGACCAATCAGGAAAGTCCACAATCCGTAAAGGAACATATACAACAATCCTCCGACGGAAAGCAA
Source organism: Bacteroidota bacterium (assembly GCA_013286385.1). GTDB lineage: Bacteria > Bacteroidota > Bacteroidia > JABDFU01 > JABDFU01 > JABDFU01. The sequence continues at coordinate 9,300 of JABDFU010000018.1, read as the reverse complement.
AATAATCAACAGGAGGAATATCCCAAACATGCTTAGAGCATGACCCCCCTCATGATTATCATCGCAATGGTAAAATAGATCACAAGTCCGGTAACGTCGACCAGAGTAGCTACAAAAGGAGCAGATGAAACAGCAGGATCAGCTCCGGCCTTTTTAAGTATCAGCGGGAGCATAGATCCCGACAACGTCCCCCAAAGCACAACACCGATCAGTGAAACAGACACAACGAGTGCCACCAGAAACCAGTGAGGTCCGTAAATAGTTGAAAACATACTCCAGGCGGCAATCCTGGCAAAACCTATTGCGCCCAGGAGAGATCCGAGAAACAAACCTGAAAAGATTTCCCTTCGCATAATTCTCCACCAGTCTTTCAGAGTGACTTCGCCAAGGGCCATAGCACGGATGATCAATGTGGATGCCTGCGATCCCGAATTTCCCCCGCTCGAAATAATCAGAGGAACAAAGAGTGCCAGTACCACAGCTTTGGCAATCTCATCCTCAAAATAACCCATGGCCGTGGCCGTAAGCATTTCTCCGACAAAGAGGATGACCAGCCAGCCCGATCGCTTTTTCATCAGCTTGAAAAAAGGAATGCTCATGTACGGTTCATCCAGCACTTCCACGGCACCGATCTTCTGAATATCCTCCGTTTCTTCCTTCTCTGCCAGACGCAGAACGTCATCAATAGTTACGATTCCCAGCAATATACCATTGGTATCCGTGACGGGAAGCGCAACCCTGTTATTCTTCCGGAATACATTGATAGCCACCTCTTCCTCATCCGTTGCCTGCATCGAAATGAAATTGTGGTCCATCAGATCACTCACTTTTTTGTCCGGAGAAACAAAAAGAAACTCCCGTATGCGTATATCGTCAATAAGGACACCCTTTTCATCCACAACGTAAATCACATTGATGGTTTCTGAGTCTTGTCCGTTCGTACGGACATAATCCAGCACATGCTTTACCGTCCAATCTTCTTTTACCGCAACATAGTCCGGAGTCATCAACCGCCCCAGACTGTGCTCGGGATATCCGAGAAGGGACAAAGTCACTTTGCGTTCCTCTTCCGAAAGTAGTTTCAGAAGCTCCTTTACAGTTTTTCCAGGAAGTTCAGATAAAAATTCAGTACGGTCATCCGGCTGAATCTCATTTAAAATTTTTGCAGCCGTTGAATGATCCAGATCCCTTATCAGATCCTTTTGCGTTTCATGATCAAGAACCTTAAATGTATTCATGATCAAAGAGCTGGGGAGCGAACCGAAAATCAGGGCTCTTTGCTCGCCGGGAAGACGTTCAACCAATTCGGCCACCTCAGGGGAATGCCAGCTGTGCAAAGCTTTTTTAAGCTCCCGCAGATCTTCTGCTCTCAGCAGATCCAACACATACTCTCTTGTGTATTTTCTTTTCATAGCCCAACTATTTTACCGACCCAGGTAGACCATCAGGATAGAAATATCCGCAGGACTCACCCCGCTGATCCGGGAAGCCTGTCCTATGGTCCGGGGTTTTACTTTTGAAAGTTTTTCCCGGGCTTCTGAAGAAAGTGAGCCCAGTTCCATATAATTAAAATCCTCGTGCAATACCAAATCCTCCAGTCGTTGCATTTTGTCAGCCAATTCGCTTTCCTTTGAAATATACCCTTCGTATTTCATCAGAATTTCAGCCTGTTCTATACTGTCCCAACGATAAAGTTGCAGAAACTCCTTTACTCTGTTGCAATACAGGCTGAAGTCAATCATCGTCAGATTCGGACGCGAAAGCACACTGAATAATTTTACTTTTTGTGTCAGTGGGCTAGAACCTATGGCTTCCAGAACCGGATTGATTTCAAAGGGTTCAATACTCTCGGTCTTGAAATACCGCATTACTTCATGGCATTGCTTTACTTTTTCCTGCACTTTTTTATAGCGATCTTCACTGGCCAGTCCCAGCTCAAAAGATTTTGGAGTCAACCGCATATCGGCGTTGTCCTGACGCAGCAGTATCCGGTATTCGGCGCGGGAAGTAAACATCCGGTAAGGCTCCTCGGTTCCTTTGGTTACCAGATCATCAATCAATACTCCGATATAGGCTTCCGAGCGTTGCAAAATAAACGGCGCCCGGTCATTCAGTTTCAGATGAGCGTTGATACCTGCCATCAATCCCTGGCAGGCAGCTTCCTCATATCCGGTTGTACCATTGATCTGACCGGCAAAATACAAGTGTTGCACAAGTTTTGTTTCCAGTGTCAGATGCAGTTGCTGGGGCGGAAAATAATCGTATTCAATGGCATATCCCGGTCTGAAAAGTTTTACTTTTTCAAAACCCGCTATTTTGGTGAGTGCTTCGTATTGAACATCCTCCGGAAGCGATGTCGAAAATCCGTTCAGATACATTTCCACTGTTTCCCAGCCCTCGGGTTCCACAAATAACTGATGGCGCTCCCGCTCAGCAAAACGGGTGATCTTGTCCTCAATCGACGGACAATAGCGAGGTCCCAGGCCCTTGATCCGGCCGGTAAACATGGGTGATTTTTCAAAACCGGTTTTTAAAACTTCGTGAACCGCTTCATTGGTATAAGTTATCCAGCAATTGTGCTGTTTTCGCTGACTTGTCGAAGTTTTCTCCAAAGGAGAGGTGTTGTCCAGAAAAGAAAATTTGCAGGGCTCAGTATCCCCATTCTGAATTTCCATTTTTGTATAATCCAGGGATCGCCCGTCAATTCGTGGAGGTGTTCCCGTCTTCATTCTGCCGCTTTCAAAACCCAGACTGACCAATTGCTCTGTAATCCCATGAGCCGCTTTTTCCCCTGTACGCCCTCCTCCGAATTGCTTATCCCCGATATGGATGAGTCCATTCAAAAAGGTTCCGTTGGTGAGGACCACACTGCGGGCCTGAATCTCAATGCCCATGCCCGTAACCACCCCTGCAACACGCATCCCGTCTGCCTCGTCTTTTTCAATTAACAATCCTTTTACCATTTCCTGGAAAAAGTCCACATTAGGTGTTTGTTCGAGACGTTTACGCCATTCAGCCGAAAAAAGCTCCCGGTCATTCTGAGTCCGGGGACTCCACATAGCAGGACCTTTCGACCGGTTGAGCATACGAAACTGTATGGCGCTTTTGTCGCTTACGATTCCCGAATAGCCTCCAAGGGCATCAATTTCACGTACAATCTGCCCCTTGGCAATACCTCCCATAGCCGGATTGCAACTCATTTGGGCAATGGTCTGCATATTCATCGTAACCAAAAGCACCTTGGAGCCCAGATTGGCAGCTGCAGCTGCTGCTTCGCAACCGGCGTGGCCGGCCCCAACAACTATGACATCGTACTTAGGAAACATGATTTAAACCGGAAATAAAACATTTTCGCGAAGATACATCAAAACCGCCTACAGCCCATGCTTTTTATCCGGAAGCATATTCTTTACTGTCCATTCCAGCCTGTTCGTTAATTCGGCCTTCCGGTGCTTGCATCCGGCCAGAATGCAAACCGTACAGGATTCAGGGGGAATACAGGGATCCGAATGGATAAAAAATTCCACGTCGATTCCGGCATTTTCACGGATAAGCTTCTCCACCAAAACAACCTCCTGATGCGCCTCTTCCAGAGTATCATACCAGGGAAGGGTCACATGGCAATCCACATGCAGTTGACTTCCGTATTTTAAAACCCTGAGTTTATGAATATCAACCCATTTTTCCCTTCGGTTTTTGTTCAAAATTTCAACCAGCAGATTTATCTTTTCCGTATCTGCCTCATCCAACAGACCCGTCAGGGATTCCCTCATCAACTGATAGCCCGTACGCAGAATAATAAATCCAAGAATAACCGCCACCAGATTATCCAGCCACTGCAAACCTGTAAAATAAATAATGCTTAATCCGATGATTACCCCTGCGCTGGAAACGGTATCGGTAATCAAATGTCTTCCGTCTGCAATCAGCGTGATGGAATGATACCTTTTGCCTCTTCGCACCAAGAGCCGGCCCATCAGAAAATTCGCAAATCCGGTAAACGCCGATAGTGCAATTCCGATATCCAATGCCTGAAGCTGTGCAGGTCTGAAAAATCCCGAAACCGCATTCCAGATCAGATAAATACCTGTAAAAAAAACAAGGCCCCCTTCAAATCCTGCAGATACAAATTCGATTTTCCCATGCCCGTAAGGATGATCCTCGTCCCGTGGCTTTGAAGCATAGTAAATGCTGAACAAGGCAAATGTACCGGCTAATATATTGATAATCGACTCAAGGGCATCTGTTAATACCGCATTCGAATGAGTCAGAAAAAAAGCAAAAAACTTAATGCCCGTGAGCACAAAAGTGATGGTCAGGGTTAACCAAAGGCTTTTAATTTTCAGTTTACTGTCCTGTCCTGTCATTTTTTAAGCCTTTTTCAAACCTTTTTTTTAACAAGCTGAAATTTACCTTGCTGTAGTTACGCTTTTCCAGAAAAAACGTTTCCTTTTCAAAGTTCAGTTCCGCCGGATGTTCAATGATAAGCAATCCATCCGGTTTTAAAAGATCCGATCCGAAAATAAGTTCCGGAAGTTTCGAAGTATCCCTGAATTCATAAGGGGGATCAGCGAAAATCAGATCAAACTGCTTTTTTTCGTTTTTCAAAAACCGAAAAACCTCATTTTTAATCACTTTAATACCATCCAATCCGAATTCGTCTGAAGTTTTCTTTACAAAAGCACAACAGGCATAATCTTCGTCCACAGCCGTAACAGCAGTACAACCCCGGGAAGCCAATTCATAACTGATGCTGCCGGTACCGCAAAACAGATCAAGCGCATGAACAGATTCGAATGCGACGCGGTTAGCTAAAATATTGAACAACGCTTCCTTACCAAAATCAGTAGTGGGGCGTACAGGCAGATTTTTTGGAGGATAAAACGTCCTGCCCCTATGTGTTCCTCCGACTATGCGCATGCCTTCAGGAAAGTAAAAATTGTGCGTACAGGCTGCAATACCTGTGTTTAGGCAGTGAGGCCAGCTTAAAACTGTATTCAAAAGAATCCGGCTGATCGGCAAATCTCACATTCCGCACATAATTGTAAGCCAGCTGCCAGGCCGGGGATTTTTTGTCCAGTTCACCCATGAGTTCAACATCAGTAGATTCGGGATTCAGTTGCAACTGCTCAAATACAAACAGTAAATAATAAATAAAATCCTCGGCCGTATGAAAAACAAAACAATTGTAAAAAGTCAGTTTGCCTGACTTGACAACCAGAATCTGCTCAAAAGAATTTTGAACATGGACGACAACCGAAACCGCTTCTTTGTTTTTATACCGGAGCAATGCCGATTCAATAAGAGGGCTTGAAAAATGATTGATTTTCAGCCCTGGATAGAGTTCCTGAAATGATTTTCCTACCACCTCAGAATAGGCGTAGATATTTTTCGCATCCAGATTGGACAAGTTGTCGATAGCGGTGATTTCCCCGCTTTCAAGAACATGGTTGAATTTCAACAAAGCCTCCTTTTCTCCCGAATCGAACAAAGCATTGGGAACGAGGGTCGATTTCTGATTGACGAGCGACAGGGAAACTTTTTTATAGGAACTTCCGAGAACCTGAGACTGCCGTATAGCGGCAGTACTGAGATTCAGAAGTACATTCACATTGAAAACCTTTTGAAAAGAAAACTGCTCTACGGCAAGAATTTTATTGAACACATCATCCCAGACCGCCGCAGAAATTCCGTCAGTACCCAGGCGAATCGCCAGCTGGTAATTCCGGGTCTGATTCCCGTCAAATAAATCATCCACCAGACTGTGAGCCCTTGAAATCCTGTTGTCGCTGTCGATAACATTCATGTCCGGCAAAACTACAAAAATATACCTTTACGGGGTGAACGAATCCGAATTCAAAACTATCCTGCTGGGCCAGTTTCCCCACTCGCCCACACCAGGGCAGTCCAGGCTCATCAGCAAAATTTCCGGCTTCTGTACACTTAAAGAAGGCGCTGCTGGTAAAGAAAATGCAACTGTGTTCGTACTGAAAGGCTATGCCGGTACTGGCAAAACAACGCTCATAGGCGCCCTCATCAATTGCCTGCCAGCCATCAACCAGAAATCTGTGCTCCTTGCCCCTACCGGACGCGCAGCAAAAGTCCTTTCCAATTACTCAGGCAAACCAGCCTACACCATTCACAAAAAAATATACAAACGCATGATCAATGCAGATGGCATCGGACGCTTCGTGCTCCAACCCAATCTGCACACCCATACTCTGTTCATCGTAGATGAAGCCTCCATGATCTCTGCAGGAGGAGGACTTAGCGGCAGTTTCTCCGATCAATCCAGCCTGCTGGACGATCTGGTGCGTTATGTTTCTGCCGGTTCAAATTGCAAACTTATTCTCATTGGGGACACGGCCCAGCTCCCGCCGGTCGGATTAAGCATCAGCCCGGCTCTGGATACCGATCACCTGAAACATGCTTATTCCTTTACATTGGACAGCATCGAATTAACCGATGTGGTCCGCCAACAGGCCGAATCCGGCATATTGGTCAACGCCACTCAGATCAGGGAATTGATTGCCCAACTGAATTCACCAGAGAACGCCCATGTAAATTCTCAGAGAAATGCCCAAGGCGGCATACAAACACCCCGACTCACAACAGCGTATTTCAAAGACATTGTCCGCCTGAGCGGAAACGATCTCGAAGATGCCTTAAACACTTCGTACAGCAATTTTGGAGTTGAAGGCACGGCCGTCATCTGCCGTTCCAACAAAAGGGCCAACCAGTATAACCAGCAAATCCGCGCCAGGATCCGCTGGCAGGAAAGTGAAATCTCAGCCGGAGATTACATGATGGTGGTCAAAAACAATTACCATTGGCTCCCCGATGATTCCGTTGCCGGTTTTATTGCCAACGGAGACATTGTCGAGGTTCTGAGCGTCGGTTCAGCAAAAGAATTGTACGGTTTTCGTTTTGCAGACGCAAAAATCAGAATGGTCGATTACCCCTCAGCGCCGCCACTTGAAGTAAAACTCATTCTGGACACTATTGCCGCCGAAACGCCCTCCCTCACCAGCGAGCAAAACAAAAAACTCTACGAGGAAGTTTTAAAAGATTACTCCGATGTGCCCGACCGGCGTAAACGCCAGACTGGCCTCAAAAAAGACCCTTATTACAATGCCCTTCAGGTTAAATTCGCCTACGCCATCACCTGCCACAAAGCACAGGGCGGACAATGGGAAACCGTCTTCGTCGACCAGGGCTACCTCACGAAAGAGATGATGAACATCGAATTCCTGCGCTGGCTCTACACCGCCATCACCCGCGCCTCAAAAAAACTTTACCTGGTTAATTTCAATAAAGAATTTTTCGGGGAAGAGGAATTCATCTGAACAATGCTTCCATCGTGATTTCATTTTGAACCAAACTCGGGTAATTCGTACTGTTTTTTACTCCGTGAGTTGTAATCATCGTCAGAAACAATGTTTTTCGGCTATTTGTGGCAGTTCTGAATGTTTTTAGTTTATTTTCCAATTCTTTTGCGTAACCCTTAGTGATTTCAAAAACATCGGCAGAAAACTTCATTTCGCAAACATTAATGCATAAATCCCGTCTATCGATTACTAAATCTATTTGTGCTCCTTGTTCGCCCTTCTGTGGGTTATATCGCCATACAGATGTCTCCGACTGCACGTTTTCAATTCCCAGGGCTTTTTTCAATTGAAGTGTATGCTTCATACAAATGCATTCAAAAACATTTCCGCTCCAGCTTTTCCAGGATGCCCCCGAAGAAAGCTTGATCCATGTTCCTTTTCCTCTTGACCGGGTATTTTCTATGAACTTTATATAAAAACGGGAATATTCATCTGTTAACTTGTAGATTACATCCTTTGCCGTTCTGTCGAAAGGAATATAAGGGGTAATAAAGCCTGATTCGGTAAGTTCATCAAGCAGCAGGGTGGTTCTTCCACCGGAAGTTAGCTTGCAGGTTTTTATGATTTCATCTCTGGTAAGTCCTTTACCCATTTTAGCCAAAGCTCTTATAATCTCCATATGGTATCCCGCATGGTCAAATAAAGAATGGTACAGATTTTTGAATTCTTCGTGTAAAAGACCATCCTTTGTAAAACAGACCCTGTCAATAACCTGAGTGGCACTTTCGCCTTTTCCGGCCTCCTTCAGGTATTGAGGAATTCCGCCTATCGCCATATAAAGTTCCAATAGCTGATAGTGGTCAAGAATTATTTTTCTTTCCCTGAAAAAAGCTTCCGTTTCTCCGAGGGTAAAAGGTAAAAGCCTTATTTTTCTTGTTACCCGGTTATGCAATCCTCCTTTATTATTAATTACTTTTTGTATCATCCAGGAAGCAGCAGAACCACAAATAACAACAATAAGATTTTTCTGGCGGGAAGCCCACATATTCCAGAAATTCTCAAATGCCTGCAAAAATCCGGATCGGGGAGTATTGATCCATGGAAATTCATCAAAGAATAACACTTTTCTTTGATTCTTAATGACCGGCTCAAGGTAGTCCTCCAGCATTTTAAATGCCTGAATCCAGCTGGTAAATTTTTCAGGAAATGCCCTTCCTGTAACTTTGGCAAGCGTGTAACTGAAATTTTCAAGTTGCTGATCAAAACTGGCATTGTGAATTCCGGAAAATTCAAATGTCAATTGTTTTACAAAAGTATTTCGGATCAGAAAGGTTTTTCCAACCCGTCTGCGACCATATACGGCAACCAACTCAGGCTCACCTGATTTTTCAATTTGTGACAATACGGATTTCTCAATCTCTCTTCCAATAATTTTCTCCATCTGACATTTGCTTATATCCCGCCAAATATACTATAAAAACTAATGTTTTGGCGAGTTATAAAAATTATATTTCGCCAAATATACTATAAAAACTAATGTTTTGGCGAGTTATGTAAAAACAGACCTGTTCATTTTGTAAACTCTCCCTTTTTCACCCACTCATTTTGGGCCAAAATCCCTTTTTGTCTTTTTTAATGCAATCTTCAACTGTTGTCTTGCCTTTTTCATCATAATGTAATTGTTTTCATGTCTTTGTTGTGCTACGGGTAAGAGGTATATTCATATTTCCATCCGGCAATCAATTTGCCCTTCTTATCATATGCTTTACTTCTGATCAGAAGCCCCGCCTGATTGTAACTGAAAATCTGTTTATAGTTCAGGGTGTTTTTGCTGGTGTAACAATCAGACTCGAGAATACGTCTTGCCTCTTTATCGTCGTATTGGTATTCGTTGCGGGTTCTGAGTTTCCCCCTCATGCTGTATTGACTTACACGTATGTGTTTAAGGTCTCCTGAGCGGACATACAGATAA
>JABDFU010000017.1:987-38527 GCA_013286385.1 Bacteroidota bacterium | reverse complement strand
TATTTAAGAACTCCTAAAGTGGTTTGTGGACACATTTGTGGACACAAATTTTCTTTTTTATTGAACGGCAAATGTACGGCTTTTTTGCATCCGATGTTGAATATCCAGAAAGGTATCGCTACGTCCGTTTCGCAGTGGCAAGCAATTCATAATTTGTACTCCTACCCCCTGCCTGTTCTTTGCAGAGGATTTCTTTACCGATTAAATCCTGAATATCCCGAAGAGCCGTATCAGCCGAGCATTTATTGATTTTCGCCCATTTTGAGGAAGTCAGCTTGCCGTCAAATCCATCAAACAGCTTATTAATCATCGTTCTCTGCCTGGCATTTAGAATGGTGGTTGAATGCTTCTCCCAAAACCGAGCTTTTGTCAATACGGCTTCCAATGTTTTTTCAGTAGCGTTCAGGGCAAGGTGCAAGCAATCTAAAAACCATTTTAGCCAATGAGTAATATCCAATGTTCCTTTCTGTGTCTTTTCCGATATCTCGTAATATTCCTTACGCTCCTTCCTGATTTGGACAGACATGCTGTAAAATCGTTGGGCACTTCCGTCAGCACGGGCGAGTTGCATATCGGCAATTGCACGGGCAATTCTTCCGTTTCCGTCATCAAAGGGATGGATAGTGAGAAACCAGAGGTGAGCTATCCCCGCCTTTATAACGGGGTCAATTTTTTGCTCGCCATTAAACCAGACGAGGAACTTACTCATCTCATTCCCTACTTTTATTGCCTCTGGTGCCTGGTAATGTACTTTTTCTTTTCCCATTGCCCCAGATACGACCTGCATAGGGTCAGTTCCTTCTTTACGCCAGTTGCCCACAACAATTTTATACATTCCACTTCTGCCTGTCGGAAATAAAGCGGAGTGCCAGTTGAATAATCTTCTTGCTGTCAAAGCTTTTTGATTGTGCTGTGTGGCATCTAACATCATTTCAACCACACCATCTACATGGCTGTCAGAAGGCACAAGACCAGAAATGTCCATTCCCAAACGCCTTGCTATGGAGGAACGCACCTGTTCAGGATTCAGAATTTCCCCTTCAATCTCGGTAGATTTGAGAACATCCAGGGTTAGTGTTTCCAAGACCGCTTCTTCTTTCAATGCAAAGCCAAGAGCACCCATTTGACCAAGAAGTCTTCCCTGTAAGTTCCTGACCCTGCCGAGCGTGAATTGTAGTTCAGCATCATCCCAGACAAAATCTGGGAATCCTTCAAGTTCATGGATATAGGTTGCCATTCTCCGCATATTTAGCGGTAAAAGTAACGCTTATTCTCCTCAGAAACAAATTATTATCCGCAATTTTTGCGGTAAATAAACTTGTATTCTCCGCACACCAGAAATGTGGGCAAAACCCTCCATTTTGTGGACACATTTGTGGACACAAATTACCCCCAAATACCCCCATATTGTAGGGAATTTTTGAATCCGACGTTGAAATTCAGCGTTCAGAATTTGGATGGAAGTGGAGTCTGAATTGCGAGAAAATGGCTGTGAACTGAAATTTGGGGGCTTCCTGACCGTTTTTGCCGATTGGTACAGATTGGTTATTCAGCTTTCGCCCCATTCTAACCAGCACTGGTGTTGACGGGTAGGCTATCGGGGCAGGGATTTCGGTTAGCTGTTCAACTAAATTTTTGAATAAATCTCAATTGTTACTTTTTTGATGCCATCAAGTGATTTTTTCAGTAGTAATTGATGCAGGTAACGAAAATTTCGTGCCGTTTGGATTTAACGTCAAGGATGTACATCCAAGTATTTTTTGTCTTCGGAATAACATAATCATACATCAAAAGGTATGGATAACCCTTTGCCATCATCATTTTCCTTCTTGTCTCATCAATCATGTGGTTTGCCTTCTTCCTTACGACTGGATAGTCCCCATTGATTTCCCGCAGAACTTCTTCGGTGGACATGGTGGAGACAATCATCTGGCTATATTTTTCTCCATATAAACCGTTCCTTCATTCGGATTAAAACGATACGCTGGAATTTCATAAAATCCGAATGCCAGATAAAGATTGATAGCCTGTGTCATATCTGGAAGTGTATCCAATCTGATTTTGTTATATTTCAGTACCTGGGCTGTCTCAATGCCAAGCTCCAAAAGTTTCCGTCCGATACCATATTTTCTATATTCGGGCTGAATATACATCCGTTTTAGTTCAGCAATGTCAGATTCCCATTCACGGATGCCTGTACAGCCGATTGCAACTCTTCCAGAAAAAGCAAGAATCAAAGCTCCCCTGGGTTTTCTGTATTGGGTATCAATTGTTTCCAGTTCTTTTGAAAAATCCTGAAACGACAAGTCAAAATTGAGTGAACAAGCATATTCCTGAAACAACTTTCTTCCTACTTCAAAATCCTGTAACGAGTTGGCTGTTTTATAAGATATGTTCACGTTTGAAACACTTATCCCTTTTACGAAGATACTGACCTGTTTGAAAATGGGTTCCGAAATCCACCTTCTCAACTCCAAAAACTTCAAAAAGGTCTAAAAATCCTGGAAAAGGATGGCAAGGACGAAAAATCCAGCAGAATTCCTGCTTTAAATTGGTTGACGCAGGTTTTCTGCCCCGAAATAAGGTACACTGTTTTTCGGGAAAACGAGCTTAAATTGAAAACTATTTCACTGGTAATTTCTGCGGTATTAAGCCGAGCCCAGATATTTCGCACTATCCTGATTATACTTTGCCTGATTCAACAATTTATTATAAGGCATCCAAATTTTCCGACTCGTTAAATGCGAAAAATATTAAATCCTGCAAAAGCAAAATCTGCAAAGACATGTTATTAACCGATTGCAATTGCTTTGAAAATATTGAAAATAAACACGATGCAGAACCTTACGGAAATGACCCGACAAAACCAGTGCAATTCCTGCAAAAAGGATTTGATAACTCATTTGAAAGGAAATGTGAGGGAAATGACCAATATCAAAGGGCGGTTTTATGGTCTTAGCTTTATTGATTCTTGTACTATAGGTTATTAATCTCCGCATAATATGCGGGTAAAATAATGCCTATTCTCCGCACAAACAAAATAGTAAATGAAATCTGGGATAAGAACAGCGGTTTGTTAGCCCATTTTCATAAATTAGCCAATTATCAACCAATCTAAACAATCAGCCATGAAAATTTTCAAAAAGCCGGTCGTTTTATTTGCTTTCATCTCTCTGGTAGCATCCTGCGCCAATACCAAAACAGAAAGCTCTGACGATTCTAAAAAATCCGGTATCGCAACTGAAAATGATTTGAAAACCTCTCAGGCAAATTCGTTATTTATAAGGGGGCTTAAATCTGCAACCGCCTACAGCAAAGAGCAGGCAGAAAAAGGTTCAGAATACAGCTATTCCAGCGGCAGAACGTTCAAGATAAAAATTTATTGTGAGCAAGTGGATATCTCCTTTGATGCTTACGATGAAAGCAATCTGAAACAACAACTGAAAACCAAATTTGATGTCGGGTACTCCTCGAACACAGCGGCGGAAGTAAAATTGCCATCCTTCAAAAAAAATGTAAAATTTCTTGTCGGGCAGTATGATTTTGACGGCGATGGAATTGACGAACTTATTATTGCGGTGCAGGATAATGATCTTGATGATACGAATGGTATTACAATTGATGTCTTCAAATTAGAAAACAACAAGTGGAATCCTTTTGGAGTTCTGACGGCCACTAATATTTTGGGTGAGCCGCTGGCCGATGTGAAAGTAAACAGAATCAAAATTGACAGGCATGTCCGTGGATTCTATTATCAATGGACTCTTGAAAGCGGAAACTTCAAAGACACCAGCAGCCTTTAAATTTTCAAAACAAAGAAGCAATCTCCATTGAATACACAGAACGACCTCGTCACCATAGCCACCTTCACCTATCCTCACGAAGCCCGCATGATTTTGGGCAGACTCGAAGCAGAAGGCATTACCTGCTGTCTTGAAAACGAAAATATCGTCACCGCTAATCCATTGTACTCTAATGCAGTCGGGGGAGTTCAGATACGGGTGAAAAAGGAAGACGAAGAAAGAGCGCTCGCCATTATTGCCGAAACCACAAAAGCCGGAAATGAATTCTCAGCTGAAATGCCCAGTGATGAAGAAATTGCGGCACTACCGAAAGAACCTACAGTTGATTCCGGAATTATGAGGTGGTTCGGAAGGGTATTTGGAGTAAATTAGCTTCCGTGCAGGAATAAGTGAGTTTCGTATAACGGAAAACATAACAACCAATACGCATGCAATCAAAAAGCAAAACTGTACAGGACTACTTAGCCGAAATTCCGGCAGAAAGACTTGAAGCTTTTAATAAGCTCCGGAAAACAATTCTAACCAATATTCCGAAAGGGTTTGCCGAACAGATGAGTTACGGGATGATTGGATATGTTGTTCCGCTCACAACATATCCCCAAGGCTATCGTTGCGACCCTACATTACCCTTGCCTTTTGTAAACTTAGGTTCACAAAAGAATTTTATTGCCCTTCACCACATGGGATTGTACGCCAATCCCGGACTTTTAAAATGGTTTCAGGCGGAATATCCAAAACACAGCAAAACAAAGCTGGATATGGGAAAAGGCTGTGTTCGCTTCAAAAAAATGGAACAGGTACCCCTGAAGTTAATCGGAGAGCTTATGAAAAAAGTAACCGTTAAAGACTGGGTGAACATGGCTGAAAGTGCCTTTAATAAACCAAAAAAATAATTGGCAATGAACGCAAAGAAAAAATCCTCACAAAAGAAGCAACCAAAAAAAGCCAAAAAAAAGGTCGCCGGGAAAGCAGTACCGGTAAAAGCGAAAAAGAAATCCACCAAGGCGAAACCTGCAAAAAAGGTTGTAGCTAAAAAATCCAAAAGGAAAAGAACCGTACAAAAGCCAAAGCCCCTTTTTTCAACCTCATTTGAAGGCGCTGAAACAGAACTCACGGAATTGCCGACTGCGGACCAGATTGATAGGGAGATTGAACGGGAAGAACATGATGAAAACCTGCTGGACGGGCTTACAAATAAGGATGTACAGGACGAAGCCGATGACTACCTGAAAAACAATGATGAAAACAGTGTTGAGGGGCAGTGAAAACTATACGTTAACCGTTAAATTACAACCAATGACATTTAACTGCACAAAAATAACTGCCGTAACCGCATTCCTGGTATTAGCCGTTTGGAGTCTCAATGCACAAACAACCCAGGAAAAAAAAGCCAAGCTTACCGAACAGGATGTCGGAATGTACAATTCGACCAAGTCGAAAGAAGCACAGGATTTTTTTGACAAAGGCCTGGATTACTATAAAAAAGATGATAGTAAAAATGCATTGAAGTGGTTTAAAAAAGCAATTGAAAAGGATCCCGGATTCGTTGAAGCGCTGGACAATTCGGGCCTGTGTTGCCGGCAATTGGGGGATTTTGAAAATGCGAAAAAGTATTACAGTAAATCCATAGACTTATTCCCGACAGGTAACATGGCACACCAGAATCTGGGGATCGTTTATGGAATTGAAAAAAAATACGACCTGGCGCTTGAACAATATAAAATTCTTCAAAAGCTGGACTCCACCAATCCCGAAGGCTACTATGGGGCGGTAACGATTTATTTCGCTTTACAGGATATAAAATCAGCAATCGTAAACGCAAGGAAAACAATGCTGCTTTACGAAGCCTCCAGGAGTCCTTACCTTAAAGATGCACAGTACCTGTTGGGGCTTGCCTATTTTAACGACGGCGACAAAAGCAAAGCAAAAATCTACCTTCAAAAAGCCAAAGACAACGGCGCAGAAATTCCTAAGGACCTGGCGAAGAGTGTGGGGTTGTAATTTTTTTTAAACCAAAGCCAAAATCAGATGATCAGCCTGGATCCAAAGAAAGTGAATTCCTCAGAGTTTCACAGTTATATGGTGAGCGCAGTGGCTCCGCGCCCTATCGCGTTCGCCAGTACGGTTGACAAAGAGGGAAATCCTAATTTAAGCCCCTTCAGTTTTTTCAACATTTTCAGCGCAAAGCCTCCGATTGCGGTTTTTTCTCCCTCACGCAGCGGCAGAACAGGTGCAACAAAAAACACCTATGACAACCTGAAAGAGGTTCCCGAGGTAGTGATCAATGTGGTTAATTACGAACTTGTTCAGCAAGCTTCACTTTCGAGCACCGAATACGCCAAAGGAATTAATGAATTTACAAAGACGGGTCTCAGCCCGCTTCCTTCGGTATTAATAAAACCCTTTAGGGTAAAGGAAAGCCCCGTTCAAATGGAGTGCCGGATACAGCAGATTATTGAACTCGGACAGGAAGGTGGGGCCGGCAACCTGATTATTTGTGAGATTTTGATGATGCACATCAGCGAAGGCATACTCGATGCCAACCGTCGCATAGACCCCAGAAAGATAGACCTGGTGGGTCGTATGGGTGCAAACTATTACTGCAGAACCACCGGAGAGGCCCTTTTTGAGGTTGAAAAACCCCTGGTTAAAATCGGAATTGGCGTAGACCAGATTCCTGATAAAATCAGGCTGAGCAGGGTTTTAACAGGAAATAACCTTGGGCAACTGGGCAATGTTGAAAAGTTGCCTGAATTGTTCGAAATAAACGAGTTCAGAAAAGAGGCTCTGGAGGATATTTTTCGCAAATTTGATACAGACAAAACAGCTCTGAAACGCGAGTTACACCTTAAAGCCAAAGAATACCTGGACAGAGGAGAAGTGATGAGCGGCTGGAAAACTTTGTTGGCAGAAGGATAGTAATTTTAGTGTAACCAAAAAACCTACATAATTATGGACATCACCGGAACGCTTAAAATCAAGAATGAAGAAGTAAAGGTCTCTGAAAAATTCAGAAAAAGAGAATTCGTTATAACTGATAATTCTTCTCAATACCCCCAGTTCATCCAGTTTCAATTGACTCAGGACCGTTGCAGTTTGCTCGACAGCTATAAACCAGGTGACGAGATAAAAGTATATTTTAATCTGCGCGGCAGAGAGTGGAAAAATCCACAGGGGGAAATAAAGTATTTTAATTCGCTGGAGGCCTGGAGGCTTGAGGGCGTTTCTTCTCAGAATAACTCATCTGCAAATTCTTCCTCAGGTTCAGCAGATGCGAAAACTGTTACTGCGGCACTGGATGCACAGGCGGATGATTTACCGTTCTAATACGGCAAATTCTCATACCGAAACCTCATCCACCGTTCTGGTATCGAACGCGTCCCGTAACCCGTTTCCGAGCAGAACAAAGGCCAGCACCATCAGCATGATGGCTATGCCGGGAATAAAGGCAAGGTATGCCGCATTTGCAATGATATAGCCCCGGTGTGCATTGATCATAGCTCCCCAGGATGCAGTGGGAGGCTGTGCACCTATCCCAAGGAAACTGAGTCCGGCCTCAATGAGTATGGCATTTGCAAAATTGGCCGCCGATAATACGATGATGGGTCCTATGATATTGGGAATGATGTGACGCATAACGATGCGAAAATCACTGAAGCCAAGGGCGCGACCGGCTTCAACAAATTCATTTTCTCTCAGACTGAGGACTTGTCCGCGGATAACGCGGGCCACTTCAACCCACATGGTGAGTCCCACGGCAACAAAAACCTGCCAGAAACCTTTACCAAGCGCAAGGGTGATGGCGATGACCAGCAGTAATGTGGGAATTGACCAGACGACATTGATGATCCACATGATGAGGTTGTCAAGCCAGCCTCTGTAGAATCCCGAGATGGAACCCATAAAGACCCCGATGAAAATCGAAAGCAAAACCGAAATAAAACCTACCGAAAGTGAAATGCGTGTTCCGATGATAAGCCGGCTGAGCATGTCGCGCCCGGCGCGGTCGGTCCCAAGGTAATAGCGGTGTTCCCTGAGATTCTTGCTGATCAATTGTGCGCGTAACGTGGTTATATCTGCTTTTATTTGTTTGCCCTGGTCGATGTCGAAAAAATCGACGTAGCCCTGGCGGGCATTGTCTGTAAAAGGTCTGCTGTAATCAATGGCGTAGAGTACATCTGCAACATTGTATTTCTCTTTTGTCCCCTCAACGTTATCCTTTCCGGTAAAATCCTCGAATTCAATATCGTTGTTTTTAAATTCGTAGGTATTAATGGGCATGTCTTTGTAATCGCTTTCGGTACCGAATAACAACCGGGAAAAAAAATTGGGATGGTGAGCGGGTTCGTTTTTTCGGATACTCAGTTCTTTATCTGAAAATCCGGGTCCCTTAATGGCCAGTTCGAGTTTCTGATTGTTAGCATCGGGGCTGCAATCGGGAGCTATGAAATATCCGAACAGGGCGACAAAAAGACAAAGCCCGATGATCCCAAGACCAAGCATGGACAGCTTGTTTTTCTTCAGGCGTTGCCAGGCGTAATAACTCAGGGAGCGGGAATAGGTATCTGCGGTAACCCCTTTCATTTCATTTACCTTGTCTGTCTACCTTTCCACTCATACTTGTTACGCATACTGAGAAACAAAATAAACAAACTGTACAGGGGGTACAACAATGCGTTTGCCAACACCTGTTTTAATCCAAAACGCTTTTTGAAAAAACCGGAAACGTTTATCAACAACCGGTAATCGACAATACATTTCAGGAAAAAAACGCATGCGAATACGGCTGCAAATTTACCGTAAAAAATCGACAAAAGTAAATTGACTAAAAGCAGTCCGCTGATGGTCACTACACGCAATGCAACCCAGCGGGAAATCCGATTGTTGTCGGCAAAGGATTTGGAAGCCCAGCGCATGCGTTGCTGCAAAAAATCAAAGGCCGTTTTCTGAGGGATTGTATGAACAACAACCCCGCTTGATTTCAAAAATCGGATCTGCCCGGGAAACAGGTTGTTAAATTTTTTCAGCAAAAAAATGTCGTCTCCCGAAGAAAGGTGCATGTTACCGCTGAAACCGGCTGCCTCTATAAAGGCAGCCCGCTGATAGGCCAGATTTGCTCCATTGCAGAGGAAGGGTTTCCCCATTGAACAGTAAGCGGCGCTGAATGCTGTAAGACAGGTGAATTCCATATCCTGCAAATCATGTAGGGGGCTTTTTGCGTTTTCAACAGGAAACCGTTCGGTTATATATTTTTCCACGGATACAGGACCCATAATCATTTTCGGACGGGATTGTTCAGGACTGAATTGTTCATAAAAAGCAACCAATTCGCTCAGCATGTTTTCTCCCATGCTGCAATCGGCATCAATGGTCAGGATCAGTTCAGATGCCGATTTTGAAATCCCCAGGGTCAGGGCGGCTTTTTTGCCTTCCTTAGTTCCATCCGATAAAACATCAGATACCAGCGATAAGGATTTTATTGCAAATGAAGTGTGCCTTTCCGAAAATTGTTTGACAAGAACGCAGGATGCATCAGTGCTGTGATCATCCACAGGGATAATTTCGAACAGATGGGCCGGATAATTCTGTTTGCTAAGTTGTGTCAGACACCTGAGTATATTTTGCTCTTCGTTTCTGTACGGAACGATAATACTCACTGTTGTGGATGGAGACCTGCTCTGGGGAGTGCCTATAGAGCTGAATTCCGGCATCGCCCTCCAGCGTTTGCTCACATTCAACACCATCCATGCGTATAGCGCCAGGAATAAGAATGAAACGAGCGCGTCCAACACTACCGGTTTATTGAAAAGACTTATAACTTTGTAAAGCATAAAATCCGTATAACCAAATTTAGAAAAATAAAGGGAGGATGAGCGCCGTCAGGGTAATGATGAGCACCGACAAGGTTATACTGGGTATTGACCCCGGAACAACCATAATGGGTTACGGCCTGATTCATATTCGCGGTACAAAAGCCGATCTTATTGACATTGGGGTTCTTCACCTGGAGAAACTCGAAAATCAGGCCATGAAACTGCAATCGATTTTTTCACGCACGCTCGAATTAATTGAGCAGCATAAACCTGACGAACTCGCCATTGAGGCTCCATTCTTTGGCAAGAATGTGCAAAGCATGCTTAAGCTTGGACGCGCCCAGGGAGTTGCCATAGCCGGAGCCTTGTACCGCAACATTCCTATTTTCGAATACGCTCCCAAGAAAATAAAGCAATCCATTACCGGAAACGGAAATGCCTCCAAACAGCAGGTTGCTTCCATGCTTCAGACACTGCTGAGTTTCAATGATCTCCCCAAACACCTGGACGCAACAGACGGACTCGCCGCAGCCATGTGTCATTTTTTTCAACGCAATCCCGTTAGCGGAGGAAAGAAACATTCAGGCTGGGCGGGCTTCTTAAAGGAAAATCCAGGCAGAAAAATGTAGTTATTAGCCATTTGCGATTAGGGGGAGTTAATCCCTAATGGCTAATGGCTATTCGCTGAACCATTGCTATTCGCTAAGTTGATCTTCTCATCCCCCTCTTTGTACGGCAGATACGTAATAATAAATTGAAACATTTCATCCGTAGTACGCATGCTCCCGTTTCGCTCCTGAACGGTCTGGGGCGGATTGAAGGGGTTTCTGGGATTGTTGGCTGTGTTGTCAAAGACACCGATAGCAACAAGTTCAGAACCCTTGGGTATTTTAACCATCTTCTTATAGGTATAGAAATACTGCCAGCGAAAATCCCAGGACTTGATTCGGATCAGCGGGATGGTATCTCCGGCAGGAGTAACAGCGAAAGCCCAGAACGATTTACCGAGCAGATGCATGTGGGGATTGATGGTCAGGATAGACATGTCCATTGGCGCATGGATACGGGTTGAAAATGTTTTTACTTCATTGGGCGGAATAACCAAAGGAGGAACAACAGGTGACAGTCCCAATGTGCCCAGCTGCATTTCAAGAGTGGGCCGTTTCGGGGCTTCCTTGGCATAAAAAATATTGAAATAGCTTTGGTCGGATGTGTCTACCGGAGAAGGCCCGTAATGAATGTCTTTCAGGAAGATGGCATTCTTGCGGCTCAGACTGAAACCCCCTATTCCATCTGGGTACATGGTAGGCAAAACACCCGGGAGGTAATTTACAAAGGAAGGTTTTAAAAGGGGATAACTGCCGTCGTCGTTTGCAATTTTCAGCTTATCGTAGAGTTCTTTCACCGAAAAAACCTGGGAGTCTACTATTTTTTCGCCATCGTTCACATCTTTCTTTTTGTCGAAAGGGTAACGTATCAGATGACCGTTGACATGGTGAACCAGAGCTCTGTTTCCGGGTACAAACTCAATGGCCCTGACAAAGGTATCCCTGGGAATTTCAAAGGGAATTTTCATAAACATAAAGTGATCGCTATTATCTCCCTTGATTTGAAATGCCTCGGGCATGCGTACCACCAGATCAGGCTTTCCCAGATCAGAGCCGTAGTTAAATACCGGCATAGGGGGTTGAGCAGCGGAGTCCCCCAGAGGAGCCCCGGCTTCAGCCCATTGCCTGATCAGTTCAACTTCCCCGGCAGTGAGCACTTTCTCGCCGGCAAAACGCGTATAGGCTGTGTCCGCAGGCCAGGGAGGCATTTCGTGGGTAAAGGTCACAAGGGCCAGCATTTTTGCCCGCTTTGCGGCGTCCCTATAGCAGAGCAAAGGAAAAGGACCTGCCGAACCGGGCCGGTGGCAGGTGCTGCAATTTTTATAGAGTAGGGGTGCTATGTCTTTGACAAAAGTAACGGGCGGTTTGTGTTTGCAGGAAATAACAAGCAACGCTGTAACAAGCGGCAGGGTTAATACAGGTTTTCCTATTCGATAAGACATCCCTTGGCCGTTGTTGATTTTATTTTGATCGGAAGGCCCGATGTGTAGGCTTTTAAAGCATCTTTAAGGTAATGTTCGGTAACGACGGTTCTTTTTTGTCCCGGCTCAATCAGCCAGTTGTCAATGCTTCCTTTATAAAGAGTTTCTCCTGCTGAACTGATTAAAAAAACCTCAGGAGTGACGGTAGCCTGAAGTTCTTCCGAAATTTTTTTTCCGGGATCGGACATCATGAAAAAATTCAGCTTATACCTTTGAATAAACGTGTTTACCTCAGCAGTGTCTTCGGCACTTTTTCCACTAAACACAGCGCAAAAGACAATACCTTTTGCCTTGTATTCACTGTACAATTCAGTCAGTGTAAGACAGTAGTTCTGGCACATTGGACAGCCGGACGAAAGAAACAGGATCGCCGTAGTATGCCCATTGATAAGTTTTCGAACCTCCGGCCTTTTGGAGGCCGGATTACAAGAAAAGAAAAGAAAAGTAAGCAGCACGTTTATGAAAATCGTACGAAAAAGGAAGAATCTCATTGCACTGCTTTTGAAAGATCGGCATACGCCTTCTGAAGCGCAGCAGCGGTTTCCTGCATTTCGTTTGCAGAAAACCGCAATTTCAGATTTTGAAAATTAAGATCGTTCATCCCGTTTATGGGCACCAGGTGAATATGGGCATGGGGAACCTCCAATCCGATAACAGCCATACCTATACGTTTGCAGGGGATAATTTTACGGATGGTCAGGGCTACCCGTTTTGAAAAAAGCTGTAAGCCTGAATAGTCCTCATCAGTTAAATCAAATAGGTAATCCGTCTCTTTTTTAGGGATAACCAGAGTATGACCTTTTGCAAGCGGATTCACATCCAGAAAAGCAAGATAGTCGTCAGTTTCGGCGACCTTGTAGGAGGGTATTTCGCCACTGACTATTTTAGAAAAAACAGAGGACATTTACCTCGAAATACTAAGGACCTCAAATTGAACGCTTCCGGCAGGGGTTTTTACTTCGGCTTTTTCACCCACTTTTTTACCAAGCAGACCTTTGCCGATCGGAGAATCCACTGAAATACGACCCTCTTTTATATTGGCTTCGCTCTCTGCCACCAGAACGTATTGCATTGTTGAATTACTCTTCAGGTTCTTTATTTTAACCTTTGAGCGGATAAAGACTTTGGAGGTATCAATCTGCTTTTCATCCAGAATGCGTGCATTGCTTACCAGTTCCTTAAGCTTCGAGATCTTCAGTTCAAGCAGACCCTGGGCCTCTTTGGCCGCATCGTATTCTGCGTTTTCACTTAAATCGCCCTTATCCCTGGCCTCGGCAATCTGTCTGGATATGGATGGGCGCTCAACGGCCTCCAACTGATGAAGTTCCTCCTTCAGCTTTTTTAAGCCTTCTTCGGTAAAGTAAGATACTTGTGACATGGTTCAGGTGGCCATACCCTGTTGGGTGGCTGCCAGCCTCTAATTTACAAATTTATTCTGATTCCAATGCTATGAACCCCTGAGAAGGGGTCTGTGGCACGGTACGAATAATCCAGAGCAAGAGTCGATTTGTTTTTGAAGGGACACTGAAAGGTTATACCTGCTGTAGGACCTGTAAATACGGTTGTGCGGTCGGTAGAAATACCGTCTGCATTGCTCCACATCCCTTGTTCGAAGTCATACCCCACCCTGAGCATCAGCCAGTTTCTGAAACTGTATTCAACACCTGCAAGAAAGTCATCCTTGCTGTAAGAATTGGAGGTAAAGGTAAAGGCTACAGTGATTCGGTTGTTTTTCAGACTGGCAGTGTCCTTTGAAAAATAAAAATCGTACGCTGCGCCAATGTTCATCAGGGAGGGAAGTTCAAAGCTCGCCGAACGGTTCTGCACGGTATAGGTACTGGTTCCTGAAGGGTTATTCTCCGGAAGAGGTGTGGTAAAGGAAAGACCATCACCAGAGAAAGAAGTAGCAGGCCCAACATTTTTAACAGCAACCCCGAAATGTATTTGTTTCATTTTTCCGGTTACATATTGAACACCCGCATCCACACAAACGTCATTGGCCTGTACGTTCGAGATGGCTTCAGAAATAAGTCTCACCGTAACACCTCCGTATATATTATCTGAAAATCCCTTGGCATAGGACAAACCCATGTTTACAAAGGAAGGAGAAAAGGTACCGATCCCGCCCTCAGGGTTATCGACAGTCGTAATCGGGATACTTCCGAAGTTCATACTCATCACTGTAAGTGCCAAAGCACCCGTTTCACCTACCCGTTGGGTAAAGCCAAAGGAGCTGATGCTGATACCCGAACCCACCAGATAATCGGTATAGGAAAAAATCAACTCGGTTTTAGGAATAAAAGCGATGCCGGCTACGTTCGAATACGTTGCCTCAAGGCCTGTTGCATTCGAGGAATTCGCTCCTGCCCAGCCCGAACTCCTGGCCCATGGATTGATGAGCAGTTCTGTTGCACCGGCTTGTCCCGAGCGGTCTACGTTACCCGAAAAGCCTGCCGTAACCAGAAGCAGTGCAGCGCCTATAAGCGCTGCTGACTTAGTAGATTTTCTTTTCATGCGTTTGAATTTTAATGTTTTATATTCCCCTGTTCGCTATTGGCTATTCGCTATTTAGAACGTACTCAAATCGGCAGGGCGCAATACACCGAACCATTTTAAAACTTTTTCTCCTACCCCCGGAGCATTGATATAAATCAGGTACATACCACTGGCAATGGGTATTCCTGCCTGATTGGTAAGGGTCCAGTCTGTATAAGTGGAAGGATCAGCCTTGTTAATGGTATAAATCAGCGTGCCGTTCAGGGTGAAAATGCGTACCGTACAGGTCGGAGGAAGATTGGTAATTCTCACCCGGTTATCCAGCTGATTTGTTTCGTAACCAGAATAGGCATAATACGGGTTGGGCACGATGTTGATCAGATCAAGTGCGCTTTTCGCAGTTGCAGTGACATTGGTATTCACCTGCATTCCAACGGTGCTGAAGCTGTACAAAGGGTAGTTTCTGTTCTGAGGTTTTGCATTGGCAGGTACTTCTCCGGGTCCACCTATTGTATCAACTATTTTGGGATCGACAGGGTTTGCCGAACCGTAAAATCCGCTAAAGCCTCTTCGGTATTTACGGGGGACACGAATCTGAACTGTCGCCTGGTTTGATAAAAATTCCTGACCCTGAACAAGCAAGGGGATGTTAACCCACATGGCATCTCCGTATAAAACCCTGGAGTAACTGGTGGTTCCGCTTTCTACATCAGCATTAAGCAATTGCCAGGCGGTCCATCCCGCATCGTAACGCGGCATGTTTTTGGGTCCGTTAGGCAGGTATTTGTCTGTAGAGGCTTGCTTCAAGTCTGAAACGTGTGCAAAAACATAGATGTAATGTTTTCCTCCGAAAATCGGATACGAATAGGTGGGATCAAATACATCCGAAGTCGGATTCCATTTCATATCCCTTCCATTTTCAGTCGGAAGGCCCGAATCTTCTCCATAGACCATGTTCAGACGCTCGCCGGTTTCAATATTGATGGCATAACCCGGGAACCAGCCCATACCTGTTCGCGAAATGTAGGCTGGATCATTGGGGGAGCTGCTGCCAGGTCCGGTTCCGGAAGCATAGTTACCGTTCTGATCAATGGACTGAGACCTTCGGATAGAAAATTTGGCGGCATGTCCTTCAGTCATGGAGGCATTTTCATCCATTTCAATTACAGGACAGCGGGTCCACTTGCTCTTATCGGGTGTAATAACTACGTCCACACTTGCCAATACCTTACCCATATTGTTATAGGGTAAATAGCTCGTAGCAGCGGGTCCTCCCTGGCAATTTTGGGCGGCATCGGTGCATGCACACATACTATAGGGCGCCCAGGTTGCACCAACAATTTTTTGGAAAAATTTACTATTATCCACTCCGACATAATCATCAAATGGTCCGGCAGGAGAGCCCCCCGAATGCAACTGGTAAACTCCGGAACGAATCCAGTCCTCGTCGGCCAAAATTCCCGTGTAGACATCCACATCCGCCAAACCGGTCAACCACTGCTCTGCGGTATTCGCAAAGAACATAGTCGAAAACAAAGCTCCATTTGGAGCTGTTTCATCATTTGTAGCGATGGAAGCAATTTCAGTTACGTAATTCAGGGTTATTGACAACCCAAGTTGAGGAATGATCTGCTGGTTTCCCATGGCAAGTGTAGTATCAGAAATAACCTTGACTCCGTTACTCAAATTGGTAAGAACCCATTTCGCTTTGGGCGTAGAATCACTGATAGATATCTGGAAATTTCCTGCCGGTACGCTCAACGGATCAATCACCATTATTTTTACAGGTCCTGCTCCTGCCTGATAGGTGACATTGACAGACCTGCCGCCTGGACCATCCGCCTGACTTGATACCGAAGCCGGGAAAGCAGCATATACACTGGAACCCAATGGTGTGACATTCGGGTTAGATGCCGAAGCGCCCAGAATATTCAGAACCGATTGAGGGGTCAGCTGAAGCACCTGACCTCCGTTACCCTGGCCTTCAATACGGGTTAGCTGAACACCGTTTCCGTAGGCAGAATTCATCTGCGTGCCTCCGCTTTGCGGGGCAGGAATATGTGGCATTCCCACAGTATAGTGAACATTGCGGCGACTGGCAATGTAAGGAAGATTATACCCGTCCTTGGCTCCGTTGTATCCGTCTGCAAATGTTTGATTCAAATTCGAATTGGGATCTGAATACGCTTCTCCTGGATTATATCCGTAGGCAATTGCCATATAGTAATATTGTTTCTCATCCACAAGAGTGGTATTCGTTGATGTTGCGAACTGATCGGTATTGACAACAAAAGAATGCGTGATTCCGGTGTCTGCACCGTAAACCATTTGCTGGGGCACCCAGAGCGGGGCCAGGCTGGTATTGTTGTAGTAATTGATGATTTGTTTTACTCCATCTTTCACATCACACTCAAAAATTAAACGGGCCTTTGCAGCGTTATACAAATCAGCCTCTGTAACCGAAGAATCCGTGATCTGGAAAACCTGGTATCCCTGAAATTTATATAAACTGTCCTTCAGATTGTGTTTGATGTACGGGTCTTTTTCAGTGTATTTTTCTTTGTAGTTATTGGACGTGGTCTTATTGGTCAGGTAAATGATGAGCTGATTTTGCAATTCCTGAATGGTCAAATCGGGGGCATCAGGCCCGTTACTGATTTGAAAGCAATTGTCAAACAGAGCCTGGGCAAGTGTATTCGCATCGATCATCAAAGGAATGGAACCCAGGTTTCCACCATTGGTTGTACGTGCCCATACAACACCTGTTGTAACCGAGTTGACTGCGCCCGGAAGCAAGGTAAAAGGGCCAGCCGATTCCATAAAGCGGCGGTCACCGGGAACGTCGCCGGTAGGGTTAGCCGGAGTTGGGTATTCTGCCCAGGCTTGCTGGGGAACCATTTTAGTTCCGAGCCCTGTTGGGTCAGATGAACCTGGGAACATAAAGTCGCATACCGGACCTGAACCTTTGTAGGCATTTCCTCCGTAAGTAAAAGGAGTTCCGTCAATCCAGAATCCACTCAGGTAATTGTAATAATCTGTGGCTTTGGTCGGATTACCCTGAACGCTGAAATCATTGTTGTAATATACAAATTTAGCCATTTGTATACGACCTGTCTGCGGGTTTACAAAACTCACTCCGCTTTGATCCACTCCATCTCCGGGTTCTCCGATTTTAGGTCCTCTGAAAAAATCAATTCCTACGCAGGGAGGGTTTGCACCATACGTCCCGGGCTGACCGTTACCGTCAACAGGCGTTCCATTGTACCCATAGCCTACACCATTTGCAACATCGCATCCGGTAAAGTCATCATCAAAGTACCCAAGGTCAAAATCGCACCATACGCCAAAATAGGTTTTATTGAGTGTAGTATTGGCACGATTGATTACCTGGTAATCATAAAAAGTGGCGTTGTTGTTTGCATCGCTGGTGACATAGGCAAAACACTGATACCTTAGCTCAATTCCTATCGGTATTCCATTGGTCTCAGTATGTATGTTTCCTTCGTCATTAAATACGCCCCACATGGTTTGGTCTCCGAACAGCTGAGTGACACTGCATGGAAACGTTTTAATTGCGGTACTGAATTTAGGATAATCCCCGTTGCCCGGATTATAAATATAATCACCTCTGGGACTGTAAAAGGGTGCCAAAAAATGACCTTCATTATACATGGGGTTACCGTTTCCGGGCCAGCTGGTCATAGCCGTGGTTGGTTGGGCGCCATTTAGAAAATTCTGAACGTCACTTAGATTGACTACCCAGTGTTTATCATAGGCCTGACATTCACTGGTAGTAGTGGAGAGGGTTGCAGTATCCATGGGCCCGGGCCAGTAATCCACACCATTCTGTCTGTAGGTCATGGCCGCAATGTGCAGCTGACCTCCGGCATCAATACCGCCAATCCAAAGCGAACCGGCGAATATCGAACTTGCACCTCCTCCTTTTGGAACCTCGTATTTTGCAGAAACCAGGTTCCACCACATATCTCCGCTGGTCAAAATGGTCGTACGCACATCATTGATCTGAAGCTGATCCTGTGTAATACCGGCCGTGCAGGTTGACAGTACACTCTGAATCTGTCTTTCCTTCAACCCGTCCTCTTTCTTGAGGGCCGCATTGTATTCGCGAGCTGACACGCGGTCTGCAATGGTTAGTACCACTAATAAAAAAAGAATTTTTTTCAGGGCTTTCATTATCCTATCGATTTAAATGTCCATTATAAAACCAACCATTATGCTACGCGGTATGCTGTAATTCCCGGGGTAGTTCACTGCAATCTTGTAAAGACTTGTGAATGCAGAGGGACTGTTCTGGGCTGCAACATATTGCTGACCTGCAGGAGAACTCAGGAAGCCGTCGTCATTGGGATTGCCGGTGTAACGGTAAACGGCAAGCACGTTCTGGGTATTAAGAAGGTTAAGTACCCTGACATAGACATTCAGGCGGCCCTTCTTGGCCGCCTTACCGTCTTTTTCTGGCTTCCAGGTAACCATCATGCTCTTGTCCACTTTAAAATCCAGGCGGTAAGCCCAGGGCAGGTTCGATCCGTTGGGGGAACCTTCCAGAGCTGATCTGAACTGTATACCGAAGGCAGCAGCTTCTGTTACATTCGCCTGACGACTGTAAGGAGTTCCTGAGCCTGCAGTGGCGGTAAGGTTAAATCCAACATCTTCAAGAATCTTTATAATCTTTTCTCCTTCTTTTCCTTTGTGCATAATCCATATCGGACCATTGTAATCGGTTCTGTTTCCGTACCTGTAGTCAGCCACTACGTTAAACGTATGGCGGCGGTCGTAACTTAAAGGGATAAGTGTTCTTAAGTTTGGTAAACCGGCATTGACCAGATTGATTCCGTCCGCAGCAGAGGAACCGGTTCCGTCTGCAAACTGCAGGGTATAATTGGCCGTCATGCGAAAATTCTTGGTGCGTCGCATTTCATAAATTACCGAACCGCCTTTTACCGTAGCAAAATCGATACTTCCATAGGTAGTATACTGGGAAGGATAAGCATCCACCACCCCGACCACGTCCTCCATATTCCTGAGTTCCTTATAAAATACAGTAATGGTAATGGCTGAATTCTTTCGATCACTCAGGTACTGGTTGTAACCGATTTCGTAATTGGTGGTCTGCTGGGGAAGCAGTCCGGGGTTGGTGAGAAAAGGGCTTTGTGCGCTGTAGGCCCAGGAAAGGTATTGAAAGGGATTGGCATAATTTGTTCCCAGAGTCGGAGCCTGGGTTACGATATCGTAGTTGGCCTGAAACTTGGCAAGATCTGAAATCGGAAATGCGAATGCGATACGGGGCATCAGGTTAATAGCCGGACTGTAATTCTTGAAAGCCCCATCGGTAGAAATAGTTGTCGAGTTTGAATTCGGATTCACCAGATAAGGATACAGCTGACTGACACCGGCATTGTTTGACAGTACTGTTGGATTGTTAACCAAAACCCCCTGAGGAGTGAACCACTGGGGAGCTGCAATAGAAGAATTCGGATTGCGGTAACCGATGATCTGTGTAGGGTCTGTCGGATTGTTCACGTACACCACATAATTGCTTGGAATATTCGACGGTGCGGCGCCAAGTCCGGTAACCTCGCCCACGGTTTTAATGGCATAGAGCGAAAACGGATCTTTCATGACTTCCTGGTTCGCATCATAGCTCTCCAGCCTCAGACCCAATCTCACTTTCAGATCCTGAATATCGAACTGGTCCTGAACATATCCTGAAATATAGATCGGTTCAAAGGCTCCGGCCTCACGGGTGTAGTTCCCCGCAGCATCCTTGTTGGTGAAGTATCCCGTAAAACTGGGATCGTTGGCGCTGCCGCTCAGTTTGTTACCGGTATAGTCGTAACCGTTATAGGATACCAATGCACTGCCCTGATTGAGCAGGTTGTCGGGGCTGAACATGTTCAGAGAATAGAAGCTGGGATTGAGTCCGTCGGTATTGATTATAGTGTTGCTGTATTGGCCAAGCCCCAGCTTTGCCCTCAGACTCTTGTCAAATTGGGTCTGGGCTGCACTGTCAACTCTTGGATTGTAGGAGATCACATTGTAAAGTCCTTCTTTGCTGTAAATCGGATTGGCTAGATCCATTTGAGACAAATGACTGTTGGCCAGCTGACGCATAAGTGTCCAAAGCCCCTGGGGAGCAAGACTATAAGAACTTTGTATGCTTTGTGCAAAATCAAATCCTGCCTGAATATTGTGATTCTTTATACTGGCTGCAAAATTGGTGTAGAAACGTATCTGATCGTTGTTCGTCTTGGCATATCCGTTGTACACGGTCCCGGTATTGTACCAGGTTGAATACAAATTCTGAGGGGCATCTCCGTTGAGAAGGCCCAGGCCGGTCTGAATTTCATTGAAGTCGTGTACCGGATTACCGTTTCTCAGACTGTAAAAGTCAGATGTATAGGCCGAAGCGTTCGGATTGGCTGTTCCCGGAGTGAATAGAACCAGCGAATCTCCCGGCAACCCTTGCTGCACCAGAGCACGCTTGGTAGGATCCCAGGCGTAGTTCGAAACATACTGGCCCTGATTGTTTCCTTCGTCGTAAAAGTAATTCTGCTTTCCGGTAATGATATCGAATTTTCCGATATATCCGTAATTAAAAATGTTGGCCCCGTAATTTTCATCCTGAACGGTTGACTTATCCCTGGTCCACTCGCCCTGAATGGTAAACACTTCGTTGGTAATAAGTGAAGATGTTTTGCTTTTGTCGTCCTCGGTCCTGGTATTGAAACGAGCGACCAGACGGGCATTAATATTGAAAGAACTTCCAATGGTCTGAGGGTTCTGGGAAGGGTTGAACAGTTCAAACTGATAGACGGAGGCCTGGGAATTACCATAGCCATAGCGTCCGCCAATGGTCAGATCGGTATTGTCACTGATGGCAAACTTCAGCTTACCGTTCAGATTAATTCCTGTGGCGGCTACATCGGGGCGGTAAGGAATCTGGTAAATGTTGCCGGGGTTAATGTAGGCTGCGCTGTATACATTCGATCCTCCTTCAGGAGAAACCATCAGCGGATTGGCATTCAGCCCGTTCAAGGTCGAAGCATTTACGGCATAAGCTCCGACAGGAGATGGACTGGGGTCTTTGTCGTGAGTAAAATCACCCGAAAGGATAAAACCTACGACCGCTTTTTTGTGCCCTGCAGTATCCCGCTTTTGGTAAATCGGACTGCCGATGCTGAACTGCCCCATGTTTTCCCCGAACGCATCCAGGTATTCAGAAGTTTCAGCTCCGACAGTGGCAAAGAAATTGGGCTGAACTCCTCTGGTTGTGATCGCAATAACTCCTCCCAGCGCATTACCATACTGAGCCGGCAAACCACCCGAAATGGTGGTGATCTGTTCAATACCCTGCTGGGCTATACCCAGCGCACTTCCTGCAGGTACCTGCACCCCGTCCACAAAATAAGAAGTGGCATCTCCGCGCGCACCCCGCATGTTAATGGCCTGTCCCCTGTCCGCTTGAAATATACCTGCTCCGGTAGCTACCACTGTGTTCACATCCTTGGTTGCAATTTCGTTCCAGTCTTCACGTGTAACTGTTTTTTCTGTGGAGATCCCCTTGGAAATAAGTTCAACTGCGGCGGCCACCACCTGCACTTCTTTCATTTGCACCCCGCCCAGGTCTTCCATATCAAACTGCAGGTACTGAGTGGCATCGACCAAAATAAGTACACCTGTTTTCTGAATGGTCTGATAGCCGATAAAACTTGCTTTTACATCGTATTTTCCGGGGGGAAGAGCGGAGAAGTATATTTCTCCGTCAAAATTCGTTTGATTTCCCACAACTTTTACTCCTCCTTGTTCAACCACAACGTTGGCAAAAGGCATTGGGTCGTGTGTTTTTTTGTCAACCAGTTTTACTTTAATAGAACCGGTCTGAGCTTGTAAGAAAACGGTACCGAAAATGACAAAAATGAAAAGAAGAAGTAGCTTTCGTTGCATAGGGGCAAAATTTATGTTAAAGAATTCGGTCTTTCTTGCAAAATGAAGGGCGAATATAGGAATAAATGCCAAATTTTTGCAAATTTATTTTTCCATACATATTTCGCTGTTTTGATCTGGTCTTGCAACAATAATACGAATGAAAAGCACCTGAATTTTCAACTTCTTCCGGACGGAGGGTATGAACATTTAAATGGCGGGAATCGGGGTTTAAATGGCAGGATTTAGTTCGCTGCTTAGAACGTGCTCAAATCAGCCGGGCGTAAAACGCCGAATCATTTCAGTATCTTTTCTCCTACTCCGGGAGCATTGACATGGATCAGATACATACCGCTCGCAATGGGTATTCCAGCCTGATTGGTGAGGGTCAAGTCCGAAGCTGACTTTGGAACTATTCTAAACGGCTAATTTTTCCAGAAACTCATTCTTCTTTCTTCTGGAAACCTCTACCTGAGAGTTGTCTGACATAACTACGTATCCACCTTCACCCTTGAGGTATTTTTTTACATGATCAAGGTTGATCAGGTGGGAGCGGTGAATCCTGAAAAAATTCTCTCCTTCAAACATTTCTTCGTATTCGCCAAGAGTTCTGGAGGAAACCACTTTCTTGCCATTGCTTAAAATAAAGTAAGTATAATTTCCATCCGAATCACAGCGAATAATATCGCTCAGACTTACAAAAATAAGGCCGTCCCCATCCGGAATAGCCACTTTTTTAAGTTTGCTTTCTCCTTTCATGTTCGAAAGCAGAACCTGGTATTTGTCGGCATGGGCTTTTTTTGTTTCCCGTTTATCTTCAACCCGTTTTACAGCTGACATAAGCTCTTCAGCAGCAACCGGCTTTAGAAGGTAATCTACCGCGCTGAATTTTATGGCACGTATGGCATACTGGTCGTAGGCCGTTGTAAAAATAACGTCAAAATCGATGTCCTTTATTTTTTCCAGCATGTCGAAGCCGCTTCCGTTTGGCATTTCAATATCCAGAAAAACCAGTTCGGGTTCGTGCTGCTGAATAGCCGTAAGCCCTGCCTGCATGGAGTTGACCTTGGCTACAATCTGCACCTGAAGACAGTTTTTTTCGATGAGTTTGGCCAGGGATTCACGTGAACCGTTTTCGTCGTCAACTAGTATGGCTTTCATATTTCGAATTTTTCTTTTTAACGATTAGCGAACTGCCGGTTGCTAATCTACGTAATTTCCAACGGAACCCTTATTACCACCTTCGTTCCCGCCGGATTTCCTTTTTCATCATACAAATCTGTGACTTCTTCTGTCAGGGTACTGGTATTTCCACTCATGTGATTAAGTATGCTAAGTCGTTCCTTTGTAATGGACATCCCCCTTGAACGGTGCTGGTTCACTCTGTTCTTTCCCAGCTCAGCCGACCGAACCCGGCCCACACCGTTATCTTCAATGCTGCATACAATAAAGTTATCGTTTTTTGTCAAACGGATACTTAATTTTCCGTTTTCCCCCCGGGGTAAAAGCCCATGCAGAATGGCATTCTCAACATAGGGTTGTATAAGCATTGAAGGAATCTCCTCGTAATTGCTGTCAATTAACGGATCCACATACAAACTGTATTCGAATTTGTTTGAAAAACGCATGTCCTCCAGTTCGAGGTATAATTTCAGCGTATCGATTTCATCTTTGACGCTGATTGAATTTTGTTTTGAATTATCCATAATCGCCCGCATAAGTTTGGCGAAGCGGCTGAGGTATTTCATGGCTTCATCGGGCTCATTGTTCGAAATAAAATGCTGAATGGATGCCATGGTGTTGAATATAAAATGGGGATTCATCTGGTAACGGAGGGCCAGCAACTCAATATTGGCAATGCGTTTCTGAATCTCGGTTTTTTCTTTTTCCTTTCGCCTGATTTGCTGAAGGCGTATGGAGATGTAGAGAAAAACCAGCGCAAGACCGAATCCGATACTTAACAGCCGAAACCACCAGGTTTTCCAATAAGGCGGAACGATTGTAAAGGAAAGTGATACTGGCTTTGCGTTCCAGATATTTTCAGTATTGGAACCCCTGACTTTAAATACATAATTGCCCGGCTGAAGCCCCGAGTACTTCACAAAATTTCCTTTGGTCGCAAGCGACCAGTCCCGGTCCACTCCTTCAAGTTTATACTTGTAAAGAACTTTAGCAGGATCGCTTAAACAAACGCTTGCAAAATTAAAGGTCAGTGTATTCCTGTCGTACCCTAAGTGACTCGAATCGGGAAGTAGGGTGTCCCGGTCTGCAAAACTGACGGATGTAATTGCCGTCCTTGGTTCCAACGGGTTTGAAAAGTCTTCTTTGGGGGCATACTTAATCAGACCGTTAACGGTTCCAAACCAGATGCAACCGTCGGGGTCCTCGTAGGCTCCGTTTCCGTTACATTCTACGCCCTGAAAACCTTCTTCCTGGGTATACGGTTTAATAACTTTGTGTCCCGTTTTTTTATAGGCATCAATGTCGATTTTATTAAGTCCCTGATTTGTTCCCACCCAAAGAGACGCGTTATGATCCAGCAGCAAAACATACACCAGATCAGAACTCATTCCGTCCTCTTCAGAAAACTGAACGGTTTGATTGCCCGAATACATAAACACACCGTCAAGGGTTCCGAAAAACAAATCCCCGGCTTTGTTTTCGGCTATGCTGATTACCGAGCTGCTTTTAATTCCCAGCTGACTGGTGCAAGAAGTAACTTCTCCATGTTCATATTTGTAAAGTCCTCCGATATACGTACCTATCCAGACCGTATTGTTTTTATCCTTGCGTATGGCATAAACAGCCGCACTTTCACAAGGCCTGGGTAAATCATAGGTCTTAAAACTTTTACCGTCAAAAGTTGAAATACCAGTGTGACCTCCCAGCCATATCAATCCTGTATCGTCAATGTAAACTTCAGTTACCGAATCACAGGACAAGCCGTCTTTACGTGTGTAATTTTTAAACGTATGACCATCAAACCTGCTGAGCCCCCCGTCTGTCCCTATCCAGAACACCTTGTCTTTATCCAGAACCGCAGCATGTACATTGCTATTGACCAGACCCTCTTTTGCACCAAAATGAGTAAAGGTTTTGCCATTGTACAGGTAAAATCCTCCGCCCTGTGTTCCCACAAACAGATTGTTGGTTGCATCCCTGAGAATAGGATAAATAAAGGTGTTTTTCAGACCGTCTTTTTCTCCAAACAAAGCAAACATATCAGAGCGGTAGCGGTAAAGTCCGTTGTGTGTCCCAAACCACATATTTCCTTCGTAGTCCAGGGTCATGCACTCCACAATATTGCTGTTAGGCGCCTGGGATACACTATAGGTTTCAAAAGACAGCTGACCTGATGAACCCTCCAGAATCTTACACAATCCATTGTTTGTTCCTACCCAAACACTTCCTCTGGAATCCATCTGAATTGCATTCACATCATTATCCGGCAGACTTCCTTCATCGTTCAAACCCGGATGCGCACGGAACGTCGCAAATTTACCCCCGGCATATACGCTGAGCCCGTTGTTTGTACCTATCCACAACCGGCCCCAGCGGTCAGCACAAATACTCTGAATCGCATTGTCAGCCAGGCCGTTCTTCATTGTGTAAAAAGTAAATTTAGCATTGGACAAACGTACAAGTCCGTCGGCCGTACCCAGCCAAAGCGTATGGGAGGAATCCTGATAGATTGTAGTTACATTAACGGAGGGCAGGCCTTTTTTTGAATCAATGATTTCGAAACTTTTACCGTCGTATTTTGTAAGTCCCTTTGCAGTGGCAAACCAGACATTCCCTTCAAGGTCAGTTAAACAGGCTCTTATATTATCATCTGACAGACCATCCTTTGCAGTATAGGAAGTGAATTTACCTTTTTCCAGTTTGCTTACGCCTTTGAGTGTACCAATCCACAAGCATCCTTTTTTGTCTTCGGTAATGCAGGTTACCGAATGGTGGACCAGGCCGTCTTTGGGGCCAAAATTGGCAAATGCTCCGTTGAATCGGCTCAAGCCCCCATGAGCCCCGGTCCAGAGATTCCCTTTACTGTCCTGGTATATGGCCCTGACCTGGGTAAACGGCAAACCGTTCTCTACATTGTAATTACGGAAAAAATAGGATTGCGCAAATACGTTCAGGGTCCCGAAAGTTGCCGGAACAAATACTAAAAAGAAGACGTAAAACCGGAACAAGAAAAACGGAAAGGCTAAGAATCGAGTCGTGGTTCTCATCTAAAAGTAGCGGTTCTCATCTAAAATATGCCTGGAAACCAACGTTGTAAAAAATTTTGCTTTGAATTGCTGTTGCTGCGCTCTGCCTTTTTCCTGTCCTGCTTCATTCTCCTAAGCGTTTTCTTGGTCTGCAGGCGCTTGTCGTGGGTGCTGATTTTCTTCTTTTCTTCCCAATCGTTAATCCGTTGCTCCCACCATTGTTTTTTGGCCAGTCTCCGCTGAGCCCAGGCTGTTTTAGGGGCTTCCTGCCCTTCCTTTTTAGGAGCGGTTGTTTGGGAAAATCCAGCCAGGCTTAAAAAAAGCAGAAACAAAAAAAAGACGTGTCTGGGTTTGTTCAGCATTCCTTCATAATTTCAGCATTCCTTCATAATTAGATAGTACCTTTAGTGTGGTACTTTTAGATAGTACGTTCAGGCATGAAGTACTAATGTACGAATGTGGATTTGATTTTTTACGAAAAAAAATATAACTTAACAGACACGATAACCATGATACAAATAAAAACGAGCATAAAAATCACCCTGAGCATTCTTGTTCTTTCGGGTCTGTTCTTAATCGGGTTCAGTTGCAACAAAGCTTCATCGACCAATTCAGCTACTTCGGGATTGGTAAACCAAACGATAAACATAAGTTATCCCCAATATTCAGCGCTGAATACGATCGGCAACTACGTTTATATTCCCATGCCGAATGCGGGCGTACGCGGAATCATATTGTACCGGTATTCGCAGGAACAGTTTAATGCCTATGAGCGCAGCTGTACCTACAACACGGCCAGTTCCTGTGGACCAGTAGTTGTCCTGGCCGGCAATTTTTACATTCAGGACACCTGCAAAAATTGCGGATCTAAGTTTTTGCTTGTCTCCGGAGCGGTAGCCACAGGCCCCGCAACGATTCCTCTGACCCAGTACAAGACCAGCTGGGACGGGATTTCTGTAGTCACTATAACAAATTAATCCCTTTAACCTTTAAAGGATCTAATACCTATAATGATCGTTCTTGAACGGTCCCGTTTTCGACACACCGATGTATTTGGCCTGAACCTCCGTCAGGGTATCAATTTCAACACCTACTTTTTTCAAATGCAGACGTGCCACTTTTTCATCCAGTTGCTTGGGCAGGGTGTATACTTTGTTTTCGTATTTGCCCGGATTGGTCCACAGTTCAAGCTGAGCGAGGGTTTGATTGGTGAATGAATTACTCATTACAAAAGAAGGATGTCCCATAGCGCATCCAAGATTCACCAGGCGGCCTTCAGCTAAAACAATTATATCTTTGCCCTCGATGGTGTATTTATCGACCTGAGGTTTGATGGTATCCTTGGTCTTACCATAATTTTTATTCAACCAG
Organism: Bacteroidota bacterium; assembly: GCA_013286385.1. Taxonomy (GTDB): domain Bacteria; phylum Bacteroidota; class Bacteroidia; order JABDFU01; family JABDFU01; genus JABDFU01. The sequence goes on along the minus strand of JABDFU010000017.1, from coordinate 10,803 downwards.
GCCATGTCAATTTCGTTATCAAAATGCCCGATATTGCATACCACAGCATTGTGCTTCATGGCTTTAAAATGACGGTCGGTAATGATGTTGAAATTTCCCGTAGCGGTAACAACCAGATCGGCTTCTTTAACCGCGTCATCCATTTTCTTAACCTCATATCCTTCCATAGCGGCCTGCAAGGCACAGATCGGGTCAATCTCCGTAACAATTACCCGAACTTTCGCATCCTTGAGGGATTCAGCTGAGCCTTTTCCTACGTCTCCGTACCCGGCCACTACAGCTACTTTACCTGCAAGCATAAGATCCGTAGCTCTGCGGATAGCGTCCACAAGGGACTCGCGGCAACCGTATTTGTTGTCAAATTTTGACTTGGTAACAGAATCGTTTACATTGATCGCCGGAAGCGGAAGAGTACCTTTTGTAACACGCTCATTCAAACGGAGAACACCCGTTGTGGTTTCTTCTGAAATTCCTTTGATGCCTTTTACCAATTCGGGAAAACGGTCGAGGACCATATTGCTGAGGTCTCCTCCGTCATCAAGAATCATATTGAGTGGAGCGCGTCCTTCACCGAAAAACAGGGTCTGCTCAATGCACCAGTCAAACTCTTCTGCATTCATACCCTTCCAGGCATAAACAGCTATACCGGCGGCCGCGATAGCAGCGGCCGCATGATCCTGGGTGGAGAATATATTGCAGGAAGACCAGGTGACTTCAGCACCCAGCTCCACAAGGGTTTCAATCAAAACGGCCGTCTGTATGGTCATGTGCAGGCAACCTGCAATACGCGCACCTTTCAGAGGTTTCTTCGGACCGAATTCCTCGCGAAGTGACATCAACCCGGGCATTTCCTGTTCGGCCAGTTTAATTTCCTTACGGCCCCATTCGGCCAAACCAATATCTTTTACTTTATATTTATTGTATTTTACTTCGGCTGTCTTTGTCATGATATTTTAGTTAAATTTAGTATGTACTTGTTTTTTTGCGATGCGAAGTTAGGAAATGGCTTGAAAACAGCAAAAAAGATTGAAAGCTATGCCTCTACTTGTTGATAAACCCATAGGCAAAAGTTCGAGACTGGCACTGTGGGAAATTACCGAAACCAGCGATGAATTGCTGGATATTCTTGATTGTCAGGTTGACCCCGAAGCTCTGAAAGTCAATGAGTTGCTCAAAAAACAGCGTATAAGTACCCGTATCCTCTTAAATTCAATTGAAAAGGGGCTTTCTGCTTTTCTTACATACACTCCGGAAAATAAGCCTTTTTTGGGTAAATCGTACCTTGGAATTTCGATTTCTCATTCCCATACTATTGCCGGAATTCTCCTTTGCAAAACAACTGAAACAGGTCTGGATATCGAACTGATTCAGGATAGAATTGAACGGATTGCAAACCGTTTTATGCACGAAACAGAGTTAAAATCGCTTGATACGGGTCATGGATTTGCTCCTCTTTTACGCAAAGAAATTCTGACAGTGTATTGGTGTGCAAAAGAAGCTTTATACAAATATTACGGCAAAAGAGAACTGGATTTCAAAAAACAAATCAGGATTGATTCTTTTACAGCGGGAGATTCGGGAAATCTAACCGGGCACCTACATACCCCAGCCCATACCATTGATTTAACAATGGGGTTTGAAAAAATCGGAAACTATATGTTGGTTTATGTGAAGGATATGGCCTAATATTGCACGAGTCCAGAAAATTTACAATCTTTAGAAAAATTACAATCTTTAGAAAATTTAAAATCGTTGGGAAATTACACACCGGAACCGGGAAGCATTTACAGTAGCATAGTCGAGGCGTCAAAATCAGGGCGTAAACAGCTGGCTATACTGATTGATCCCGACAAATTTGAATCGGAAAAAATTGTCAATGCAGCGAATCAGGTAGGCGCCGATTTATTTTTCGTGGGAGGCAGTCTTTTGTCAGGAGGAAAAATCGAAGAGTGTATAAAAAAAATCAAGGCCGTTTCTGATATTCCCGTTCTGATTTTCCCGGGCAGCTCCATGCAAATCTGCCCGGCGGCTGACGGACTTTTATTGCTTTCATTGATTTCGGGACGCAATGCCGAATTGCTGATTGGTCAGCACGTAATTGCAGCCCCTTACTTAAAAGACAGCGGGCTCGAATTGCTCTCCACGGGATATATTTTAGTGGATAGCGGAAAACAAACAACCGCTTCTTACATCAGCAATACCGCCCCGATACCTTACGACAAAAACGAAATTGCTGTATGCACTGCCATGGCCGGTGAAATGCTTGGACTTCGGATGATATACCTGGACGGAGGAAGCGGAGCCCTGCATCCGGTGAGCAGACAAATGATCAGTGCCGTAAAAAATGCAATCACTATACCGTTGATTACAGGTGGCGGAATCAGGACTCCCGAAGCTGCTGAGGCAGCCTTGAATGCCGGCTCAGATATTATAGTAGTGGGCAATGCCGTCGAGAAAAACCCGGGACTGTTATTGGAAATCGCTGACGGTATACGTCAATACACCAGGGTTCACACCTAATACGAATTTATGCAACTCATTGTCATTTCTTCACCGAGAACCGTCGTCAATGAGGAAAACTTGTTTAAGGTGCTGTTTGAAAACGGCTTGAAAACTTTGCACCTCCGAAAACCCAAATATTCTACCAAGAGGCTCTCGGGCTTGATTGAAAAAATACCAGAACAATACCATAACCGTATCGTTATTCACACCCATCACAAGTTGCTTTTAAAATACAATCTGAAAGGCATACACTTTACAAAAAAACATAAGAAAAGACGATTTCAAACCTGGTTTACACTGAAATTGCTGAAGGCCAGAAAACCGCATTTTTTCATTTCAACTTCTTACACGAAGCTTGGAAGCGTTATTGAATCCGTAAAAAACTACAGTTATGTTTTTCTGAGTCCGATATTTGACAGCTCAACTTCAAAATACCAGGCCGGTTTCACCGAACACAGTCTGAAAGGGGTCCTTGAAAAATCTCCCCATCGGGTTATCGCCCGTGGAGGGATTGAAGTGGGATATATTCCAAAAGTCCTCGAAATTGGCTTCAAAGGTATCGCCGTCAGAAGTGACCTCTGGGAGGCCGATGACCCGATTGGAATTTTTATTCAGTACGTAGAAAAATTCAAAGAGCTGGGAATTGAAATTGAGTAGCCCTTCGGACATGGATTTGCTGATTGTGTTTTCTTCAGAAAGCCGAAGTGCATCAGAACCTGAACTTGTTACCCGGTTTTTTGAAAACGGATTAGAAATTTTTCACCTCAGAAAACCCGGTGCGGCGGCGGCTCAGCTGAACAAGTACCTGAAAGCCATTCCTGATCAATTTCACAATCGGATTGTGATTCATTCTCATTTTCAACTAGGCAGCGAATTCGGGTTGAAAGGAATTCATACAAATGCGGATTCAGGTGTATCAGCCTCCTTTCACAGCACTTCTGAAATTGAAAACTGCCCTTATCCCTTTTCGCATATCTTTCTGAGTCCGGTATTTGACAGCATCAGTAAACCGGGGTACACCTCTCGTTTTGATCTTGCAAAACTGGCTGTCTTTTTAAATAACCGGAAAACCAAAAACAATTCAGCGCCAAAAATTATTGCCCTCGGCGGGATTTCTGCATCAAACATTTTGGAAATAAAAAAATACGGATTTGATGGTGCCGCTGTTTTGGGTTCGATCTGGGAGAGCAAGGACCCGCTTGGCTCATTTTTGGAAATTCAAGGATTCTGCCGCAAGCGGCGGCGAACCCTTCATTCCTTTTGAAAACCTGAATGTTTCAAATTGCAGGGTCAGCAGATCGATCACCAGTAGTTTCCCGCTCAGCGTCTCCCCAACCCCTGTAATTATTTTGAGTACTTCATTTGCCTGAAGAGTGGCAACGATTCCCGGCAAAGTAGCAAGTACACCTATCTCTGAACAGTTAGGGCTTTCATCCTCTGCGGGCGGATCAGGATAAAGGCAGCGGTAACTTGCCGAGTCTTTGTAATTGAACACCGAAACCTGTCCCTGAAAACGCAGGATCGAACCAAAAACAAAAGGTTTGTTCAACTGCATACAGGCATCGTTGATCAGGTATCGGGAAGGGAAATTATCGGTTCCGTCAACGACCAGGTCGTACTGCGAAATGATTTCAACAGCATTAGCAGGATTCAGGTGTTCTACCCGGAAACGGACCTGCAAAAAAGGATTTTGTTTTTTTATTTTTTGAGCCGAAACTTCTGCTTTGAATTTGCCGATATCCTCATCCTGATACAGTATCTGTCTTTGCAGGTTGCTCTTCTCCACTTTGTCACCGTCTACAATACCGATAGTCCCAACGCCGGCTGCTGCTAAATAAAGCAGCACAGGGCAGCCCAGTCCACCGGCACCCACAACAAGTACTTTCGCCTGTTTGATTTTTTCCTGACCCGCACGGCCAATTTCAGGAAGGATCATCTGGCGGTGGTAGCGGATTAATTCTTCTTTTGTCATTTTCCTGAAATTTTTTCCCCTATTCGCTTATTTAAAAAGTTCCCAGTCCTTCCAGACCGGCTCGTATCCGTTTTCCCGCATCATCTCAGCCACCTGAGCAGGAGAACGATTATCTGATATTTCGAACTGTTCGAGAGAATCGGATTCGGCCGCATATCCCCCGGGATTTGTTTTGGAACCGGCGCTCATCGATGTGATGCCAAGACGAAGGCTGTGGTTTCTGAATTTTTCGCTTTCGCGGGTGGACAGGCTCAACTCAAGCTCCGGATTAAAAATACGGTAAGCGCAAATGAGCTGGACCAGATCCTTGTCGGTCACAGAACCCTGGGGAAGGTATACACCCTGGGCAGGCCGAAGTCGCGGAAAGGATATGGAATAACTCGTTTGCCAATATGTTTTTTGAAGATAGTCCAGATGAAGGGCTGTAAAAAAACTATCTGTTCTCCAGTCTTCTAAACCCAGCAAAACACCGAGCCCGATTTTATGAAGGAACGCTTTTCCCAAACGGTCGGGGGTATCGAGCCGGTAAAAAAAATTTGACTTTTTTCCTTTTGGATGATGAAGGCTGTACTTTTCTTTATGATACGTTTCCTGATAGACCAACACAGCATTCAGTCCCAGAGCCTGAAGTTCGGCATATTCCTGCTGTTCGAGTGGCTGCACTTCAATGGAAATACGTGAAAAAAAAGGACGTAAAAGGACCATCGCATTTTTCAGGTAACCAAGCCCCACATGCCTTCCGGACTCCCCTGTCACCAGCAGGACATGATCAAATCCCAGGGTTTTGATTGCCCTTGCCTCTGTAAGGATTTCCTCATCACTGAGGGTCTTGCGTTTGATGTCGTTACTGAAACTGAAGCCACAGTAGGTACAAATATTCTGGCATTCGTTGGAAAGATAAAGGGGCACATACAGCTGCTGGATATTTCCGAATCGTTTGCGCGTGAGGTAATGACTGCGCTTTGCCATTGCTTCGAGAAAGAAGGAAGCCTGTGGAGAAACCAGAGCCTTGAAATCTTCAAGGTCAGGTTGCTCTTTCTGAAGGGCCTGCTCGACATCCGCAGCTGTTTTTGAAAGGATGCCTGCTTTTGTTGCTTCCCAGCTGAACTTTTCGAAAACAGTTTTAAAACTCATCATCCAGGAATTGCGTCATCGGACTCGTTTGTTCGCTGTGGCTAAGCACCCTCCCCAGTCTGGCTTCATAGGCCAGACGGCCTGCCTGTACGGCTAAACGAAAGGCAGTTGCCATTTGAACCGGATCTTCAGAAACAGCAATGGCTGTATTCACCAGCACTGCATCAGCACCCATTTCCATTGCCGCAGCGGCATGCGACGGGGCTCCGATACCTGCATCGACGATCACCGGAACCTTGCTTTGCTGAATTATGATTTCGAGAAAATCTTTTGTTTTCAGTCCCCGGTTGCTGCCAATAGTCGATCCGAGCGGCATGACGGCCGCAACACCAACCTGTTCGAGCCGCTTGCACAATACCGGATCGGCATGTATATAAGGCAAGACCACAAATCCCAGCCTGACCAGTTCCTCTGCAGCAGCAAGTGTTTCAATCGGATCAGGCATCAGGTAACGGGGATCAGGATGGATTTCGAGTTTTACCCAGTTGGTCATCAGGGCTTCCCGTGCCAGCTGTGCCGCAAAAACGGCTTCTTTTGCTGTACGAACTCCTGAAGTATTGGGCATCAGATTAAATTGCGCATGGCTCAGATGCTGCAGCAGTTCGTCTTCCTTGTGTCCGATAGTTACCCTTTTCAGCGCAACGGTTACCAACTCAGATCCCGAAGCCAGCAAAGCCTCTTCCATGATTTTAGCGGAGGAGAATTTTCCGGTTCCCGTAAATAAACGGGAACTGAATTGTTTATCTGCCAGCTGAAAGGTCTTGTTCTCCATGGGGATCGAAGGTATTGATGGTTTCTAAAAACAATTTTGTTTCTTCCTGAATATCCGTTGAATCTGTTATGGCCGAAGAAACCGCAATGCCGTGTACACCCGTATGCAAAAGAAAAGTGATCGCTTCTTTTCTTATTCCGCCAATGGCAATCAGAGGAATTGCAATCCCGGCCCTGCGACATTGCTTAACCAGCGGAACATAGCCTTCTATTCCCAAAACGGGACTCAGATTTTTTTTGGTATCGGTGTAATGATAGGGTCCCAGACCAATGTAGTCGACACGGGCTTTATTCAAACGGACGATGTCTTCAAATGTATTTGCGGTTCCTCCGATCAGGGCATCCTTACCCAGCAGCAGTCGTGCCTCTTCCGGGGGCATGTCATCTTTTCCCAGGTGAACGCCGTCAGCGCCTGTTTCATATGCCAGGGCCGTGTTGTCATTGATAATCAGTTTTGCTCCGAATTCCCTGCAGACTATTAAGGTCTCCTCAGCGGCCTGTTTCCAGGCCACGGCATCAGCGTTTTTTATTCTCAGCTGAATCCAATCCGCTCCGCCCAGGCATGCCTTTTTTGCATCAGCAGCAGTACTGCAAAGGTACTGCAGTTTACTTATATTCGTTGTGATCAAATTGTTCATACCGTGTTCGGTTTGAGGCTGTGCCCCGGTTTATAATCGTGATTACCAATAAGTCCCGGCCCCGAAAGGAGATACTGCCCGATGTAATCCTTTGCCTTCCTGCAGGATTCAGTTAAACCATTGCACAGGGCAAGATTCGAGAGTATGGCTGCCGAGAGCACACAACCCGTCCCCCTTTTTGAAACCGAAGGCAGTTTTTCAGCCCTGAAACCTATCACCTCTGCTGAAGTATCCCGAATCTCTCCGGATTGGTATAAGGTGTCGGTTGAGAATTGATCTGCGCTATGACCACCTTTAATAAGCACATTGCAAAACTGCGACAGGTACCTGCCGGCTTCATCGGCTTCGGTATCCGGCACCAGAATTGCAATTTCATTCAGGTTGGGAGTGATGAGATAAATTTTTCGGCAAATTTCCAACAGTAGTTTAGGGTCCGTCCGGGTGTGAAATGAATACGAAGCAGTCGCCATGCAAACCGGATCCCAGATAATTTTAACTGCTTTATTTCGTTCGGTCAATTTATCAATCAAACGGTTCAGCAAATCAAAATCCCGAATCAGTCCTATTTTTACGAAGTTAAAATCTGTTTCACGCTGAAGACAACTGAGCTGAAAAAACAGTTCGTCCTCCCCTTTCCATCCGGGTTCAAAAAACTCAGCAACATTCTGAACGGTATTGGCCGTACATACCGCCATACCGTATACCCCATGGGCTTCGAAAGTCTTGGTATCGGCCAGCAATCCGGCACAGCCACTGGGATCAAAGCCTGCTATGGTCAGGACAATCTTCATGCACTGTAAACTTCAGATCCTTTTTCTTTAAACTCCTTTGCTTTTTCCTGCAAACCCTGCTCGGCAAATTCCCTGATATCCTGCGTGATTTTCATGGAACAGAAATGGGGGCCGCACATGGAGCAGAAATGGGCAGTCTTGGCGCCCTCGGCAGGAAGCGTTTCATCATGAAAGGACCGGGCCGTATCGGGATCAAGGGAAAGATTGAACTGGTCTTCCCAGCGAAATTCGAAACGGGCTTTGCTCAGGGCATTGTCGCGGTCCTGAGCGCCGGGATGTCCTTTGGCAAGATCAGCAGCATGAGCTGCTATCTTATAGGCCATGACACCGTCCTTTACATCTTTTTTATCAGGCAGCCCCAGGTGCTCTTTTGGGGTAACATAACAAAGCATGGCAGTTCCGTACCAGCCTATCATGGCAGCCCCTATGGCAGAAGTGATGTGATCATAACCCGGAGCAATGTCAGTTGTCAGGGGCCCAAGTGTATAAAAAGGTGCTTCCTTGCAATACTCGAGTTGCTTGTCCATGTTTTCTTTGATCAGGTGCATGGGCACGTGTCCGGGTCCTTCAATCATTACCTGAATATCCTGCTTCCAGGCAATTTGTGTAAGTTCTCCAAGGGTTTCGAGTTCACCGAACTGTGCAGCGTCATTGGCATCTGCAATGCAGCCCGGCCGTAATCCGTCGCCTAATGAAAAGGCGACGTCATAGGCTTTCATGATTTCACAGATGTCTTCGAAATGCGTATACAGAAAATTCTCTTTGTGATGTGCCAGACACCATTTGGCCATAATGCTTCCTCCACGGGAAACGATTCCGGTAATTCGTTTGGCCGTCAGGGGAATATAACGAAGCAACACGCCGGCATGAATGGTAAAATAATCCACACCCTGCTCAGCCTGTTCAATAAGTGTATCCCTGAAAATTTCCCAGGTCAAGTCCTCGGCTTTTCCCTTCACTTTTTCAAGCGCCTGGTAAATCGGAACCGTACCCACCGGCACCGGACAATTGCGAATGATCCATTCCCGTGTTTCGTGAATATTTTTTCCTGTACTAAGATCCATCAGGGTATCCCCTCCCCAGCGGCAGCTCCAGACCGCCTTTTCAACCTCTTCTTCGATGCTTGAACGGATGGCTGAATTCCCGATATTGGTATTGATCTTCACCAGAAAATTGCGACCGATAATCATGGGTTCGCTTTCGGGGTGATTGATATTACTGGGAATTATGGCCCTTCCCCTGGCCACTTCATCCCTGACAAATTCAGGGGTGATCAGCCGCTCGCCAGTCGAGCACTGGTTTTCCCGGATGGCAATGTATTCCATTTCTGCCGTAATCATCCCCTTGCGTGCATAATGCATCTGGCTGACATTCGCGCCGGATTTTGCTTTTAGAAATTTCCCTCTGGAGGTTTCAACATCTTGCCTTGCCCTGATCCAGTCCCTGCGAAGCGCCGGAATACCCTTATTCAGATCAATAGCAACAGACGGATCGGTAAAGGGACCACTGGTATCATAAACGGTCACCGGTGAATTCGAACCACTGAGCTGAATTTCACGCATCGCCACACTGATGTTGTGAAGCTTACCGGGTACATATATTTTCCTTGACCCGCTGAGTGGTTCCCGGGTTATGCTTTCCTCTTTTACGGTTACGCTTTCCGCTTTTACAAGGTCTTGGCTCTTCATAAAAAACTGGTTTTAAGTTTAACCACCCTGGGTGGCTTTTATTATCGTGATTTTATCATTTTCCTTTAGCTCCTGCAGTTCCCAGTCCTTACGTGGGATAACCTCGTTATTGAGAGCAACCGCAATGCCTTGTTTATACGTGAGATTTATCTTCCTGAGCAGGTCAGATACCCTGCAGGGTTGGTCAATCGTTTCGGGAAGGGCGTTAACAAGAATAGTCATACTTTTTCCTCACGCAGGCATTATCCTGTTCAGGTTATCAGGGTTTGTTCTCAGCACCCGATTAAGGGGCACCCCTAAAGTTCGGGTGCCAAGGTACC
>JABDFU010000017.1:0-977 GCA_013286385.1 Bacteroidota bacterium | reverse complement strand
TAACCTAACTTTACATAGCGAACCTGCCTGCCCTGCCTGCGGCAGGGCAGGCAGGTTCGCTAATCGCTGAAATTGAAATGGTTCTAAAAACCGACAAGCTCATAAAACGCTACAAAAACCGCACGGTCGCCCGTGACGTTTCCGTTCAGGTGAAACAAGGGGAAATTGTGGGTTTACTTGGGCCTAACGGAGCCGGTAAAACAACTTCCTTTTACATGATTGTGGGAATGGTAAAGCCCAATGAAGGAAAAATCTTTCTCGAAGATACCGACATCACGGAGTTACCCATGTACAAGCGTTCCCAGATGGGCATCAGCTACCTGCCCCAGGAGGCTTCGGTTTTCCGTAAGCTGAGCGTGGAAGACAACATTAAAGCCATACTTGAATTCACCAAATTGAGCAAAATCAAGCAGGAAGAAAAACTCGAATCCCTGCTCGACGAATTCGGATTGCAGCATATAAGGAGAAGTATCGGAGACCGGCTTTCGGGAGGGGAAAGACGCAGAACCGAAATCGCACGATGCCTGGCCGTGGATCCAAAATTTATTTTACTGGACGAGCCCTTCGCCGGAGTTGACCCGATTGCTGTAGAGGACATTCAACAGGTGGTTTACAAACTCAAATCAAAAAACATCGGCATTCTTATTACCGATCACAATGTACATGAAACCCTCAGCATTACGGACCGGGCCTATTTGCTTTTTGAAGGTTCCATCCTGATGGCCGGAACTGCACAGGAACTTGCTGCCAACGAACAGGTGAGAAAGGTTTACCTGGGACAGAATTTTGTGCTAAGGAGTTGAAACAAAAAACGCACACCGGCCTGCAAATTACTGTCATTTCTTTGTTCGTCTTTTTCCTGTACTCCAGTATTATCAGATATCCGTTCATAGGCCTTGATGAACCTACGCTGATCATCGACAATTACTCCTTTCTGAAAAACCCGGCCAATGTAAAACAGGCTTTTAAACAACATG
>JABDFU010000016.1 GCA_013286385.1 Bacteroidota bacterium | reverse complement strand
TTGAACCTTGGGAAGTTGTCGGAATATAATACATAATATTTGTCTGTTGACTAAATGGGTTCGGTGTATTTTGATACAAAATAGAAGAAGAATTGGCAGATACTGCATTTTCGTTGAGAATATCAGCATTCATTACTGTTTCATCTGAATTCGAGCCATTTTTTACCTTCATCCCCTGCTGAGTATTATTACAGCAAGAATTAATTTGATTCTGCAAAGAGTCTATTCTCTTATTTTGGGATTTAATTGCTTCTGTCAAAATCGGGATTATAGCCTCATAATTGACACTATAATATCCATCATGTTCCTGCCGAACAGTCTGGGGTAATACCCGCATTAATTCTTGTGCAATAAAACCAAAATTGATTCCTGGATTAAAAAAATATTGCGAAAAGGCAGATTGATTATAAACAAAAAACTTTCCATTTAATTTCATTACTTTTTGCATGGCACTATCAATCGGTTGAATATTTGTTTTAAAACGAGAGTCAGAAGAAGTCCAAGCACCTGTAGAATATCCCGTTCCACTAAAGTATGAATTGCCATTAACATAAAATGCATTACCTGACCAAGCTTGAGCGCTTGCGCCAATTCCCAATCCATATTGATTAAGAAACATGTTATAATTAGTGCCACTATACGAATTAGCATCATTTCCTCCCGTTGTCTTAGCATAAAAACCAATACCGTCATTTGAACCCAATCGGAGCAAACTACTTTCATTGTTGTTTATTAGGAAATCTGAACCATTTCTGGCAAGCCCGACATAATAACCCGTATCATTGATCATCAATTTTGAACTCGTTCCTGATAGTAATGTATTTCCATTTACTTGGAACAATTGGCTCGGACTATTTGTCCCTATACCAACATTTCCAGTATAATGGATATGTAATCTTTCAACGCCATCAGTTGTAAATCCAATCTGCCAAGCGCCAGGGTGAAATATTCCGGTAATTGAATCATTTAACCACGTATAATCAGGAGTGGTTGCCGTTGTTGTAGTACCAGTATTATCACAGACAATCATTGGCATGTATTGAGTTCCTGGAGTACGGTTATAAATTGTTGTAAATACAGCGTTACCACCTACTTGTAAAGCTTCTAAAGGTGCAGTATTTCCAATACCAATACCGACATATCCACTGGAATTAACATTTAACTGCGCTTGGGTTTTAAAAAAGACAAATAATGATAATGTCGCTGCAAAAATTAATTTTATCGTTTTCATGTTTTTTGGGGGGGGGGGGGATTTGGTAGTTTTTTAACCTTGTTAATTAATCGAATTGGAAAATTTTATTGACAGGGAGAAACTGCGATGTATAAAGAGCTCCCAGTTGCTTTTGCAAAATAGAAATTTTTAATATACACATTTTCAGATGCTCTTAAGAAAAGGTTCGTTATTCCGCTGGGGGGCGTAACAGTGGAAGAGCCATTAATTGAATCCCGATTATAGACAATCGAATTTGGGGAATATGCACTCCAACTTGAATTGCTGGTAATAATCATGTTGGAAAAATTGCAGTTTAATGTATAATATTTAATACTCTTAATTTTCATATAAGAAATAGAGGTCGATGTTGTATTAATTGAATCGTGATTATAATAAGACGGCGCAACTGTTTTAGTATCAAAATATTTTGCATAATCAGAGTTTAGATTATCATTCGTGTAATAGACGAGGGAAGAAAAAAAGTTCAACAAAAAAGTATCCCGAAGCAGGGTATTAGTGGAACACGTAATAAGAAGGATAAAAGTTTTCAGGATTATGTCCGAAAAATATCGCAACAGGAGAAAAAGGCATAGCCTGAGGATGCAGTTAATCTGTGGGGTATATAACTTTGAATATGCAAAATGAATTATGCAAGAGGTCTAATATTGATTTAGCAGCAAAAAAATATGCATTTATGTATAAAACTGTTACTGCATAATGAAAAATCAATGATCGATTATACTTTCGACAAGAAACCTTTTCTTCCCGTTTTATTTCCGTAATCGTAAAGTTTATTTTTTAGAAATCAAAAAAATCAAATCATCAACGTAAGATATGCTGCTACCATAATTATAAAGGCAAAATTTAACCGTTTTATCAGGATATCCCGTTGGAATTTCGGCCTTCAGGTTAATTTGCTTCCAGCCTTTAGACAACTCTTTAGAAATATTTACAGAAGACTTATAAAAAACCTTGCCGTCTGCTGCTGAAAGGATTAAACAAACAGGATTTTCTGTTGAAAGATTATTTACCTTAATGTCCAATGCATCACCTGCATTAACAGTGAAAGACGTGCAACATGCGTAATTCCCCGGTGGTATCTTAACTGAATAGTTGCCCGAATAATGCTGCTCAGCAGACTGAGACTCAGCATTTGGGAAAGTAAACTCGGGAGAAGAGGAAACAAAAGCCAGATTATCTGAACGTTTTTTCTCGAAATCGCAATTGACTCTTTCTGTTACAGTATACAGATGACTAGCTAAAGAAGTATCGACCTGAAGCAGATAAAAATCTTCTCCTGTTGAATTATTATGTTCAAGGAGTTGAATTTTTTTGATTAAAGATTCTCTCCCTGCTGCTATTTTACTGATAATATTTCGCTCTGTTTGCTCATCTTTCTGCAAAAAATAAATCAACACTTTTTCGTGATTTTCAATAATCTCCGATGAAGAGATTGTCTGATCCCAAAACTGAAAAAAATCTCCTTGTATTGAATAGAAATACGTATTCGGATAATGCGATCTGAGGTAGGCATGGCCCGGGGAAAAATATTTACCGCCATAGGCTTCTCCTAAATGTAAAGCAGATTCAGGATAGCACGACCCTTCAAATGAGGTGGTAATGATTTTTGGGAAACTGGCGTATTTTTTTGCAGTTAAACTTAGCTCATACAACCTGTTTCCATCATTGTATATGGAAGCACTCAGCGCATTATTGTAAATAAGATAAAATGCACATAAGGCAAACGCCGAACTGAACACTACTTTATTTGAAAATCCGATTCCTAAAAATCTGAAAATGGCAAAGAGCGAAGGAATTACCAATAATTGCGGAACAAGTATATAATGGAAGCTGAAATGCTTGGCAGTAAGAACTATTTGCACAGAACTTATAATCCAAAAAGCAAGTGAAAGTCTGAAATAACTGTTTTCCCATTTTTTCAAAACTGCGCCTGCAATTACTCCAAGGGTTATCAGGGCATACCCAAAAGAAAAAAACAATTCTGTAGAAAAAATGTTTACTAAATTGGGCCCAAATGAAGAAACATCAACTACTTGTTCCTTTCCTAAACCATAAATACCGGAATGAGTTGCAAGCCTGTAAAACCAGGAAAACATTTCAGGCAGTCTGTTCCAAATCGGGAATAAAAGCAATCCTGAAAAAACAACTGTTGCAAAAAAATATTTAATAATTACAGAGAATTTTCGAATGAAAAAAAACGGAACAATAATAAAAGGCAGACAAGTAATTTTAGTCGTAATCAGCAGTGCAGTAATTAAAGAGAAGATCCAAAAATCAGCTCTTCCTTTATCCCCTGTCCATACCCATAACAAAGCCGAATAATACGTAAGAATACAGATTATCAGTCCTTCGGGAATAAGAAATACAAAATTCTGAATACCCAGATAGGCACTAACCGGTATCAACTGAAAGAAAAGCGCAAGCCGGACATCTCCTGAATTCTTATAAATCAACTTCCCCGACTGGTAAACAACGAACAGAAAAATCGTTGTCACAACTATGGAAAAAATTTTCAGATAGAACTCGGGTATGGAAAGGACGCTTTCGTAAATTGTCCCGTTGTTTGTGAAAAGATGTATAAAAAATAAGATGCCCCCAGAAAGCCATTCAACAGTGGCACCCGGATGCTCAAACAATCCAACATTAAATTTCCCCGAAGCGATATCAATTCCGCTAATCAGGTAACAGTAAATACCGTCCGGGAATGAAGCATATATTGCCTTCAGGTGATAAAGAAAACAAACGGAGAGAATGCCATAGATTATAGGTAAAGCAAAAAATAAAAACTGAACTTTTGTTGAAACCTTTACACTGGTTGAGGTACTCTTCTCGTTTTTTTCACTGAATCCATATTTCAAAATGCACCAAATCGCCCTGAACCCATCTTTCCATCCAATTTTCTTCCCTTCCTCGTAGGTTCTTCCGTAATAAGAAATCCCAACTTCGTATATACGCACCTTGGGTACACGTGCAATTTTGGCAGTCACTTCGGGTTCAAAACCAAATCTTTTTTCATTCAGATCCAGGCCTTTTATAAGATCTGCCTTGAATAATTTATAACAGGTTTCCATATCTGTCAGATTCAGATTGGAAAATATATTGCTCAGCAAGGTCAGGAATTTATTACCCATAGTATGCCAGAAAAAAAGCACACGATGAGGGTTGCCGCCCATGAAACGGGAGCCGAAGACCACATCGGCGAATCCATCCAAAATCGGTTTCAGCAAAATAGTGTACTCCTGAGGATCGTATTCCAGATCGGCATCCTGAACAATGATGAAATCTCCCGTTGCCAGTTCAATGCCCTTGTGAATAGCGGCTCCTTTGCCCCGATTTAGTTCCTGATTGAAGAGCCGGATATCGGAGTCCGGATGGGAAGCGATGTATTTTTCAATAGATGCCTTTGTTGAGTCTGTTGAACAATCGTTAACAATAATAATTTCTTTCTGAATGCCCCCGATCAGATTAACCGCCAAAACCTTATCCAGGATTAAATGGATCGTGGCTGCCTCGTTGTATGCGGGAATTAAAATGGAAAGCTTTTGGGGCATGTTCTTTTCCTGCTATTTACGTGTTGAACTTTTTTGTTCAGTAACAAATTGATTAAATCCTGATCTTATTTTATCCTTTGCCTGTCCCCATGATAAATCGATGAGCATAGGAGGATCCAGGGTTCGTTCAGCTTCATCAACTGCACTTAATGCATCCAGAACGACTCTCGTATCCTGATAGGGGTATTTTGTTTTATAGAAGGAAATCATTTCAGCAAACGTAAACTGACTGAGAAGGATAGCCAAATCATAATAGTCTTTTCTTTCCTTCCTTTCTTTAATCGCTTCAAGTTTCATACTGGAAATATCTTCTAAAGAAGCAAGCCGGATATGATCTTCTATTAAAAAGGGTTTCAGAAAGGGTATTTCCCAATTGTACAATTCGACTTTAATTCCTTTGATAGTATACCTTAAGCCCCAGCGATTTTCACGTTCAGGTGAAGCGAGCAAAAAAACCTCCTGAATCTCCCGCTTGATAATTGTCTTATCCCAATCCAGCGAACTGAATAAATCGATGTCAACCGACATTCTGTGACCTAACTGAAGAGCAAGTCCTGTTCCTCCGGCCAAACAAAAGCCCTTTAGCGATTGCAATTGCATCAGCCCGTTTAAAGCGCTTACAAGGTCCTCTGAGACTGTATTTTTGAATAACATTTATACCTTTTAGGATCTATAGTAAACATCATGCTAGATAAATTAACTGCCGCTTTCTTCAAATAATTGGCCGACAACAATGTTTCAACAACGACTTCTTTTCCATAACAATTCCAGACTTCAAGAATATCATTCCAAGTACCATCGTTAAATACTTTGAGGATAACGGCCTCACGGTCACGGTCATAATCTATTTTGTTCATATCCGCATCCCAAAAGGCCTTATTGGTTAATTTCGGAACCATTTCACTTTTTTTTCAGTAACCCTACTGCATAGCCGCCAACGACCATATATTCCACCTGGTTTTTATTCATTAACAGGATAAAATCGGTGAAATCCTTCGTAAGGTTCATCTGATTTCAAAATATTTCCTGTCCATTACAGTAGGCAAATTATTCAGTTCTATCCATTGAGCTCTTAAAAATTCGATTGCGGATAAGCGCTCTTCAACAGGCCGGTCTAACCAAAAACTATTGTCGGCATTGGCTTCATCAATAGAATTAAACAGGCTGATCTTGCTTCTGTCCATTTTAAATGATTCTTCAGCTTCTGAGTTGTTCATTGTGTTGCTCTTAATTAATTACCATTTCAGGAATCTCCCCTTCCGCGACCAATTTCCCCAGCGTAGCATTTTTAATTTGCTCTATGCTCACGCCCGGAGCCCTTTCGATCAGCTTAAATCCATGGGGAGTAACGTCAAGCAGAGCCAGCTCGGTGACGATGCGCTTAACGCATCGCACTCCGGTCAGGGGCAAAGTGCATTTGGGGAGAAGTTTGCTTTCCCCGGCCTTGTTTACGTGTTGCATGGCAACTATGATGTTCTCGGCAGAAGCGACCAGGTCCATGGCTCCTCCCATTCCTTTCACCATTTTGCCGGGGATTTTCCAGTTGGCAATATCGCCCTGATCACTTACTTCCATAGCTCCTAAAACCGTGAGATCGACATGTTGTCCACGGATCATCGCAAAACTTGTAGCCGAATCAAAAATCGAAGACCCCGGAAGCAGTGTAACCGTTTGTTTCCCGGCATTGATAAGATCAGCGCTTTCCTCTCCTTCATAAGGGAAAGGTCCCATTCCCAGAATCCCGTTTTCAGATTGAAAAACAACATTCAACCCTTTGGGTACGTAGTTGGCCACCAAAGTCGGAATGCCTATTCCCAGATTCACATAATAACCGTCCTTTAATTCCCTGGCTATACGTTTTGCAATTCCTTCTTTATCAAGCATTTGTTCGGTTTAAGATTTACAAATATACTAGCGATCAGCTTAATTTAATACAAACATTCTTTGCTTCCATAAAAAACCTCAGCGCTTCAAAGCCTCCTTCACGGCCCATTCCCGATTGCTTCATTCCGCCGAAAGGTGTTCTAAGGTCACGGAGCAGCCAGCAGTTTACCCAGATGATACCCGATTGCAGGCGCTGAGCCACGCGGTGAGCCCTGTTTAGGTTAGTGGTCCAAATGATACCCGCCAGACCATACTGGGTACTGTTGGCATAGCCCAGCACTTCTTCCTCCGTGTCAAAGGGAGTCAGCGTCACTACCGGACCGAAAATTTCTTCCTGGTTGGTTCGGCAGTCGAAGACCAGACCTTCAATGACCGTGGGTTCGATGAACCAGCCTCCGGCACATTCCCCGTTTAATTGCACCTGATTGCCACCACACAGAACTGTGCCACCTTCGTCTTTGGCCAGCGCTATATAGGAAAGAATTTTTTCCTTGTGCTGTTTTGACACAATGGCTCCAAGACGGGTTTTATCATCCGCCGGATCACCGGCTTTCAGCTGCTTCGCTTTTTCTACAAATGCCTGTTTGAATTTTTCATACAACGGACGCTCGATAAAAATACGGGAACCGCAAAGGCATATTTCGCCCTGATTTGAAAAAGAAGAATGCATGGTCATTTTCAGCATCTGTTCGAAATCGCAGTCGGCAAAAATGATGTTGGGATTTTTTCCTCCCAGCTCAAGAGAAAGCTTTTTAAAAAGCGGAGCGGCTATCCGGGCAATACCGGCGCCTGTTTTCGTGCCCCCGGTAAAGGAAATAACAGGAATCGAAGGGTGCGCCGTTATAGCGGCGCCCACCCTGTGCCCGTACCCATGAACAATATTCAAAACTCCTTTGGGCAAACCTGCAGCAATGCAGAGTTCGCTTAATAGAAAAGCCGTCATGGGTGTGATTTCAGAAGGCTTTGCAACAACCGTGCAGCCGGCAGCCAGTGCGGGGGCTATTTTCCAGGTAAACAGATACAAGGGCAGATTCCAGGGAGAAATACAACCTGCCACACCTGCAGGTTCATTCAGCGTATAATTAATTGCAGTTTCTTCCATGCTGTTTGCCTCCGAAGAAAGATGCAAAATACCTGTGGCATAAAACCTGAAGTTGGCCGCCGCCCGCGGAATATCTACTGTGCGGGCAAGCTGAATGGGTTTCCCGTTATCCGTACTTTCGGCCCGCGAAAGCATTTCATGATGGGCGTCGATCAGATCTGCAATTCGCATCAAAAGCGCACTGCGCTCTTCCTTTGCAGTCCGGGACCAGGCAGGGAATGCTCTTGCTGCAGCCTCATAGGCCAGCTCTACGTCCCTTTCATCAGAGTCGGGAATCTGCGAATACACGTTGCCGGTTGCCGGATTGTAATTGTCGATGTACGCGCCTCCCAACGGAGCAACCAGGACACCATCAATATAATTTCTCAGTCGTTCCATCCCTGTACGAATATACGGGGAATATGTTAAAAAAGGTTAAGTCGGTTGGGCATCTGCCGGGATAGGTTAAATTTGGTATACGTGAACCGATACAACATACAACTCGTTACCATTCTGATTTGCGCAGCTCTGGTGGGCCTTATTCTTACCCAGCTTTACTGGGCCAAAAACGCCCTCAGTTTAAAGGAACAGCTATTTGACCAGAATGTAAACGACGCATTGAATGCCGTGGTCGGCAAATTTGAAAAAACATCTACGGCCGCCCGGATAACACACCGTCTCAATTTCAGAAAACAAGGGATGCGATGGCTGATGGACAACGACTCCCTTAAAAATTCTGCCCGGATGAGTGCCGACAGCACTTCAGACATCAACAAAATAAATGTAAACAACAAAAGGGTTGAGGTTCAGCTTATAGAAGAATTCAGCAGCGATTCAAACGGAGTGGTGGTGAAGAAGAAAAGGGAAAAACATTTCAGCGACGACTCCTTAAGAGACAAATCCTTTAACCTGGGCAATTTATGGACATCCGATTCACTCAACGTAAAACGGTTTGACACATCAGATGAGCGCTACCGGTGGGTGACGCACCGCTCAGATGTAGTAAACGATATTTTCGATGAACTGGTCAGCGTTAATATCTACAACGATTACCAGCAAAAAATCGATACCGTACTTCTCGATTCACTCATTCGGGACGCCCTCAGCGATCAGGGGATCGATGCCCGGTTTCATTTCGCAGTTCTGAACAACAACCAGATCAAAAGCCCCACCGGGCGGTTGAAAAAAATGGTTGAATCACCTTACCGGGTAAATCTGACCCCTGACAATGTATTTATTCAGCCCCAATACCTGGCCTTGTTTTTCCCGCATCAGACCAATTATATTTTCAGAAAACTCTGGCTCATGCTGGGCGGATCGGCCTTGCTTATACTTGCCCTTGTGTTTTCCTTTTATTATTCAATTTCAGTTATTCTCAGGCAAAAAAAATTATCTGAAATTAAAAATGATTTTATCAATAACATGACGCACGAATTCAAAACCCCCATTTCAACGATTTCCCTTGCCTGCGAAGTGCTGAACGATTCAACGGTAAGCAAATCCCCTGAACGAACAAGCAATTACCTGAAAGTTATCGCTGAAGAAAACAAGCGCCTGGGTATCCTGGTTGAAAATATTTTGCAAACCGCCATTCTGGACAAAGCAGAATTTAAACTTAAGCTACAGGATACGGACGTTCAACAGCTGATCCTTCAATGCATAAGCAACATCGGGCTTCAGGTCGAAAACAAGGAAGGAGAAATTGTTACCGAGTTCAATTTAAATCCCGCACTTATTCAGGTTGATAAAGTCCATTTAAGCAATATTATTCTGAATCTGTTCGACAATGCGCTCAAATACTGCGAGCAAAAACCAAAAATCAAAGTCAGTACGCGTGAGGTCCCTGAAGGAATCGAGATCCTGGTGAAAGACAACGGAATAGGCATCAACAAAGAAAATCAAAAGAAAATATTTGACACCCTATACCGAGTACCTACCGGAAACCTTCACAATACTAAGGGGTTTGGGTTAGGCCTAAGCTATGTAAAAGCCGTAATTGAAAAACACGGGGGCAGCGTTAAAGTCGAAAGTGAACCCGGAAAAGGAAGCACATTTATTTTATTTTTACCAAAGACGGCATAACCCGCAAAGACAACATGGATACAAAAGAAAAAATCAAAATAGTGCTCGCCGAAGATGATAACAATCTGGGCGGCCTGCTGAAAGAATACCTGGAGGCAAAAAATTATATGGTCAGTTGGGCAAAAAACGGAAAAGAAGCTGCTGACCTGTTTAAAAAATCCGGTTTCGATCTTTGTCTTCTTGATGTGATGATGCCGATGAAAGACGGCTTTACGCTGGCCCGGGAAATCAGAGCTATGAATAAAACAGTTCCCATTGTTTTTCTGACTGCAAAATCAATGAAAGAAGACGCCATCGAAGGTTTTAACTCAGGGGCTGACGATTACATAACCAAACCCTTCAGCATGGAGGAATTGCTGCTCAGACTAAACGCTATTCTTCGCAGAACCAAAAACCAGATCAGCGCCGACGATTCGATTAAAGAATTCGATATTGGCATTTACCACTTTGACTGCGAGAACCAAACGCTGAAAGCCAATAAAAAAGAGCAGTTTCTTACTACCAAAGAAGCTGATTTGCTGCGTTTACTGTGTCTGCACAAAAACGACATCCTCGACCGAAATTTTGCGCTGAACAGTATCTGGAAAGACGATAATTATTTCAACAGCCGCAGCATGGATGTCTTTGTAACGAAACTGCGCAAATATTTAAAAGATGACCCGAAAGTGGAGATCATCAATGTCCACGGGAAGGGGTTTAAGTTACTGATCAATAAATAGCGATTAGCGAATAACTGATTAAAGGGACATCGTTCTTCCCCCATCCACCGGAACATTAATCCCGTTGATATACCCTGCGGCGGGCGTGGCCAAAAAAGCCACCGCGGCGGCAACTTCTGACGGGTCAGCAAAACGGCCCGCAGGAATTTCATCCAGCATGTCTTTCTTCAGCTGATCCAGAGACAGGGCTGTTTTCTGAGCCTTTGCTTCAAGCAATGAGCTCAGGCGTCCGGTGAGCGTAGCTCCGGGTAAGACATTGTTAACTGTAACCCCGAAAGGACCCAGCTCGCCAGCCAGTGTTTTGGCCCAGTTGGCCACAGCAGCCCTGATCGTGTTCGAAACGCCCAGACCTTTGATGGGTTGTTTCACAGAAGTGGAAATAATATTGATAATCCTCCCGTATTTCGCTTTTTTCATCCCTTCGGCCAGAACCTGTACCAACAGATGATTGCAGAGCAGGTGGTTGGAGAAGGTCTGAACAAACTCCTCTGATTTAGCAGACAGAGCGGGTCCGCCGGCAGGTCCGCCTGTGTTGTTAACCAGAATGTGAATAATCTGAAGTTCGGCAATTAGTTTTTCAACTTTGGATCTCAGATCGGCAGGGTCCCCAAAATCAGAACACAAATAGCGGTGTCGCCGGGCAGCAGACACAGAAAGTTCGGCCAGGGTGCTTTTCAGCTTTTCTTCATCTCTTGCCAGCAGAATTACATTCGCTCCCAATTGAGCCAGTTCAAGCGCAACTGCTTTTCCTATGCCCTGAGTACTTCCGCAAACAAGTGCATTCTTTCCGCTTAAGTCGAGATTCATTTCCTGTTTTTGACAAATATAAAGGATTTGAAGGAATCACCCGCTCAATGGCCGGTCAAACCCAGTGATTGCTTTAATTTTGCAAATCCGGTTTTACTCAAGGGAATTTTAGTTCCGCTTTTTAGAACTGCAACGTGACTCTCTCTGCCTTCGGGTTCAATTTTTGTAATCTGATCAAGCTTTAAAATAAAGGAGCGGTGCACCCTTAAAAATTCATCCGGATTCAGCGCGTCTTCGAAATACTGCATGGTTTTCTTTTTAAGAAAACAATCATTCGCGGTGTTGATCTTCACATAATCATCGTAAGCCTCCAAATACTGAATCTCCTGCAAAGGAATAATGCGCACAGCATTCCCCGATCGCACAACGACTTTGTTCAGTTGATGCCCCGGTCCCGAAGAAGCGCTGATCAGGTTATCCATTTTTCTGCTTCCAATGCCACTTACAACGCCACTGGCAGTACCACTTGCCGGGTTGCCCGCACTCGCATTCAGGGCTTTATTTACGGCTTTGTCAAACCGTTCCTTGCTGTAGGGTTTGAGCAGGTAATCCACCGCATTTTGCTCAAATGCCTTAACAGCATATTCATCATAGGCTGTGCTGAATATTACCAAAGGCAGGGGCTCTTCTAAAAGTTCGAGTACTTCAAATCCGCTGATCTTAGGCATCTGTATATCAAGAAAAATAAGATCGGGCTTGTGCTCCGCAATGGCCTTCAGCGCATCTTCTCCGTTTCTGCATTCCTTCACAAGCTCTATGGCCGTGAATGATCGCAGGTAATCCCTGATCAGGGAAATGGCCAGGGGTTCATCGTCTATCACAATCGCTTTTATCATTTTGTCAATACATGTTAGCTTTTTGTTTGTGGAAGTTTAAGCGTTACTGCAAATAACTGATCATTTATACGAGTCTGCACAAGGTCATTCCGCGAAAAAAGAAGGTACAGTCTTCGCTTTACCGAGCGAAGACCGAAGCCTGTTCCATTTTCAGATTGCGCAGTCTGAGGGTCAAAGGGGTTTTCTATCTGTACGATCAAATTTCCGTTCCCCGTTTTTTCTTTTTCAACCCAGACCCCGATTCGGATCAGGACGTTTCCATACGTTCCGTAAAGCCCGAATTTAATTGCGTTTTCTACCAGCGGCTGAAGTAACAGTGGCGGCAGTCTCAGTGCAAGGCAGGAATTTTCTGTATCGATCTGTACAGTCAACCGGTCTCCGAATCTGAGTTTTTCGATGTCCAGATAGAGCTGCAACTGGGTGAGTTCAGAGCCCAGGTCCACAAAATTCTGATCATCCTTACGTACCGTGGCCCTGAAAAAATCAGACAATTGCTGTATCATTTTGCGGGCCTCTTCGGGCTGGGTTCCAATGAGGGAACTGATAGAATTGAGCGTATTAAATAAGAAATGGGGTTGAAGCTGCTGCCTGAGCAAAGACAATTCAGCGTCTTTGCTTATTTTTTCGAGATCTGATTTACGTTTGTTTTCTTCCTGTCTGATATGTACATAGTACAACAAGCGGTCTAATAAAACAAAAGCCCCTATCACACAAAAATTAAATAACAGCCGGAGGGGGAGCGACTGCCTGAATAAATACAAACTGCCCCGATCGTCCCTGTAAAAATACCCTGCGGCGAACTTCAGAAGAAGCAAAGAAATCATGGACAGTCCGCTTGTCCAGAGCAGGGGCATGTACCAGGCCCGTTTTTCTGAACTGTAATAGCGCATGATCAGACGAACGTCAAAACAGGTAAAGGACAAGATGAGATTGCTGATCACTGCATCGGGCCATGCAAGAACGGGTTCTGTTCCGTACCAGACCAGGAGCAAAGCCTGCAGCGGAATCCAGGCCACAAAAAAAAGCAGAAATATCCACAGGTATTTGTTCGATGCAATCAATGGCTGCTGATTACAATTCCTCCGAAAACCGAATTACCGCTAAGGATAAGAACTTTAGTGGAATCAGGCAAGTCAGTCCCCGGACGCTTGTCTTCTACTCCACCCATAAAAGCAACAATATCGGAGGTCTGAACCTGCCAATGGGGAGGGATAACCAGTTTTGCTCCGCCGAAAACCATGTTCAGTTCGAGGTACACCTTACCGTTAATATCGGCCTGACTGAGATCGAGTTCGGCTCCTCCGAATACGCAGGTCATCTCACCGCCTCTGAATTCTTTAGAGATAATGGTCTTTTTTGTTCCGCTGAACACATAGACTTCATCAAGCCGGTCCTGTCCGGATGTAGCGCCTCCCGGTGAACGATCTTCAGGAGCCCAATTCTCCCAGCCCTGTCCGCGGAAGTGATGCCTGTGCCGCATCCTGTGCTGAAATCTGAACTGGGCAGCTTTTCCCTGATGTTTCCAATCGTGATGGCGCCAATCGTGACCACGCCAATAGTGATTCCTGAAACGGCCTCCCGGTCTGAGAATCATTGACAGGCCAATGAACAATATGACTATAGGCCATACGTAATTTTCAATATTGAACCCCGGAATAAAATCTCCGGCAAGAAACGCCGAACCAACCAGTACCGGTATCAGCCAGAAAATCCCCCTGAATAAATGACGGGCGCCAATGTAAATACCGATAACAATCAAAAGTGATTTCCAGGTAAATAACCAGGCTGGCATAGAGTAGCCCGTTTTTTCAAGCAGTAATGCAACACCTACAGCCACTATTACAAGGCCCCCAAGTACCCTTCCTCCTGCAGGATGCCCGAATCCTTTATAATTATAGCTTTGAGCCTCCTCCGCCTTTTCCTGATTTTCTGTTCCCTGGCTTTCTGCCCCCTGGTTTTCTAATCCCTGGCTTCCCGTTCCTTGATTTTCCATATCTTTTATTTTTGAACAAATTTAGACCCGTGAAAACAGTCCTGCAATAGCAAATAGGCGAACCCGGTAAAAAAGTCGGTAAGGCTACCGGGAATCCGATAGTGAGCTGGATCATTTTGCATCCGATTTCCCGATAATCTCAAACGTCTGCTGCAGCGTCTCCCCTTCTTCGTCCACCAGTGTAAGCAGGTGTTTGCCGGGCAAAGGATTGAATCCCAATTCATGAATACCCGAACTGCTTCCAATGTAGTTGTCGTCCAGGTGCCAGTAAATGACGGCATTGGGTCTGCGGTGCGCAGCTCTGAAGACACATTTTCCGGCGCTTCCGTCAATTTCCTGAGGCACGTAGATTCGTGCAACCGATTTGGGGTAAATGAGCTCCATGTTGCGGGTTGCTTCTATGCAACCCGGCTTCACAGGCGGCAACTCTTTGTAACCCGGATTTTTCGATTTGTAATACCATTCCTGGGCAGGAGGCAAAACAAACCAGGGAACATGCTGCATATTACCTAACTCTTCGCAGGTACTATTCACCTGGTATTTTCCTGATTTATCGAGATGAACAATCCGGTGATAGGGGCAGGCTGCAGTTTTCATTCCGCTTTTAGGTATCCAAAGCGTATCCACCGGTTCGCATTGGGCCGATGCGCGACATCCGCTTTTGCGGCAAATGGCCGCTCTGCTCATCTCATCGTAAGGAGTTTCAAATGTTTCGCTTTTTCGAATCAGACTCAGAATATGAAAAAGTATTGGTGCAGCGGCCGAAATTCCTGTCAGACCCGGCCTCCCTTCACCGTTTGCATTGCCTACCCAAACCGCAATAACATAGGACGGTGTGACTCCGATCGCCCAGGCATCCCTGAAACCAAAGCTGGTTCCCGTTTTCCAGGCCAGAGGACAGGACGAAGAATAATTTTGCCAGGACGATTCTTCATCGGGTCTCGAAACTTCCATCATCGCATCGAAGGTCAGCTTGATGGAGGCCGCATCCAGCAACGAATTTCCGGTTAGCTCGGTATTGACGTGCGGATTCGGCGAGGTCTCCCGTTTTTTGCCGGCAGAATTTTCGGCGTAAATCGCTTCGTGAATATCTCTGCTGTCGTATTTCCCGTTGTACCTTGAGTAGTTGTCAAGAACGCGGGCCATACTGGCGTACATACCTGCAATGTTCCAAAGGCTTCCTTCTGCTCCTCCGAGAATAAGGGAAAGACCGTAATGATCGGGAAGATTCGTTAATGTATTCATCCCCAGTTTTTTCAGCTTGTAATTGAACTTGTCAATGCCGTAAGTCTGCAACATACGTACCGCAGGAATATTCAGAGAGCGTTCCAGGGCACGGCGCGCCGCAACCGCGCCGTCGTAACTGAGGTTGTAATTCTGCGGAACATAGCCCGCAATTTGTGTCGGAATATCGGGCACGAGCATGTTGGGAAGCAGGTCTCCGTCACTAAGCATGCTGGCAAACAAAAACGGTTTGAGTATGCTTCCTGTACTTCGGGGCGCAGTGATAACATCCACTTCATTTCCGTTGTTTGTATCTCCTTCTTTTTCGGTATTGCCGACGTAGGCCAGCGTATTTCCGGTGCGTACATTGAGAACCAGAGCAGCAGCATTGTGTATTTCATTCCCCTTCAGCTCATGGTGGTGGCGCTCAATGATTTCGGCCACCTGTTGCTGCAGGTGGCCGTTAAGCGTTGTCGTTATGACTTTCCCTTTCAGTCCTTCTTTCGATGCCCGTACCATCAGGTGAGGAGCCAGTTCGGGCAGGGGATAAGGCTTTCCGGGCAGGGGTTCCAGTTTTGCCAGCCGGCAGGTTTCCTCATCAAGCTTTCCTGAAATCAATAACCTGTCAAGCAGCCGGTTTCTTTTTGCCTTTAACTTCTCCTGGTTTTTGCCCGGATAAATAAGCGAAGGAGCATTGGGCAATACGGCTAATAAAGCCGCTTCCGCCCACGAAAGAGATTCGGCCGTTTTCCCGAAATAGCGCCAGGATGCCGCACTGAGACCTACCACATTACTTCCGAACGGAGCATTACAGGTGTACAAAGCCAGAATTTCTTTTTTACTGTAGCTCAGCTCAAGCCGGGTTGCAAGAATAATCTCGATGACCTTGCGCAGCAGGGTACGTGCCTTGTCTTTCTCAGAAATGCGTATCACCTGCATGGTCAGCGTACTTCCTCCGCTTACTTTTTTACGGGCTTGTGCATTTTGAATCAGCGCGCGGCAGGCCGCAAGGGGATTAAATCCGGGATGCCGGTAAAAAGAACGGTCTTCAAACTGCAGCAGGGCCTTTTCAAACTTCTCAGGAACTTCACTGCCGAAGGGGAATCTCCACTGTCCATCGTCTGCAATCATAGCCCCCAGCAAATTTCCTTCGGCATCGGTGATAACGGTGCTGCATGGCGAATTGAATAAAGGAGAAGGCAGCGAAAACCAAAACCAGGCAAAAAGCGCCAGGGCTATAAACCACCTTATTTTCCGGCGCATTACTGAGTTCCTCCCGGCCTCCGGACGTCCACCCACTGACCGGCTTTTCGCGAACTTACCGAGTTGTCGTACATGGCTTCGCAGTAAACAGTAGGCAGGTAAAACCTTCCGATATAGCTCGCATTGAGAATGATCTTAAAGGTTTTTCGTTCTCCGACTTTCAGGTCAAAATACGTATACACCCTGTCGTCACGGATATCCTGATACGTCGGCTGAGACGCACTGGCATCCGGCTCAGCTTCATCCATACGCGAATTGTGTATTTCCCAACCCGATGGGAAAATCTGGGTTAGTGCAAGTTGCCGGTAGTCACCTTTAGAACCAGGGTTGTAAACCGTCACACTCGCCACAAAATCAGTTCCCTGAGCCAGTTTCGAAACATCCAGTGCAGAGCCATCCAGTTTGGTATAACTGACACTTGTGGTTAAATTATCGTCTGAGGATACCTTATCATCTGTTTCGGGTATACCTTCCAGAATGATGCGCACAAACAGTACACCTTTACCCGTATTGGTCAGGGCGACCGTGCCCCCATTGACGTCCCCTTTGAGATTCATGTCGATCTGTTTGATGGGCAGACGTGTATTCAGCCCCTGAGCAGAAGCATTGTTGATCGAATACGAATAATTCAATTCATTCGAAGTGCCTCCCACCGATTTCAGGTATTTTGAAATACCGATCAGGCAATAGGCGGTAGCCTGGGTGCTGAGCCAGTCTCTCGAATTCAGCGTGGCTGCAACAGCCTTGGCAGTTTCGGTTGCACGGGCTTTTTCGTTCATCATCGAAAGGGCTTCCAATATCATCCCGGCATCCCGTTCATCAGATCCGTAGGACCAGGACATTTCCCTGTAATCCGGAACCCTGACCGGAATATTCTGCGTCAGTGCTTTTGCCACCTCGGGCTGGCCGGTAAGTATATAAGCAGCGGCCAGTCTCCATTTGGCAGCAATTGAAAGTTTGGGGTATTCCTTCAGGCGGTTCATACAGCCCAATTCGGCAGCTTTTGCAAGTGCAAGCGTATACAGCCGGTAGGCCTGCTCGAGATCGTCGTTGTAGTAATAATAGCCTTCTCGTTTAACAGGATTCCAGGCCGAAGCAGTCTGCCGCTGGTAACGTTTCCAGTTGTCCATCAGTACCGGAGGCAAGGCATAGCCCCTGGCTTCAGCCTCCAGCAGAAAATGACCGGCATACGTACTTCCCCAGGTATCGGCTTCAGCGCTTCCGGGCCAATAAGAGAATCCTCCGGAGGAGGTTTGAAAAGACCGAATGCGGTCGATTCCGGCTTTGATGTTTTTTTCTGTTCTCACTTTCAGGTCGCTGCTGAGTTCAGTAATGTCTGCCAAAAACAGCTGCGGGAATACTGCCGAAGTGGTTTGCTCAATGCACCCATGGGGATACTCAATCAGGTATCGCAGCCGTTCACCCAGATTAATCGGAGGAACGCTCGACAGTTCAAGGGTGCCTTTGTTTGTTCCCGCAATTCCTATGGGTTTGTAATTCCCCGTCCAGGATTTTCCCGGTTCAATCACCGCCTCTGTAATCGCGGTTACTTTAGGATTCGGATTGCGGGATTCGATTTCGATATCGTAGTCAGCCTTCTCCGCTCCGCTGGTCGCTGTGATTCTGACTTTGCCAATCCCGATCTGAGATTTTACTTTCAATTTAAAATTGACAACCTGATCACCGGTCTGGGAAAAGCTCAGGGTTTTAGTCTTGCTGTCCTCCACCGTGAACAGGTCATTCGGGCTGATCTCCAGCTTAACCTTTTTAACTGTTTTCTCCATGGCAAAAACAGTTACGGGAAGGTCGACCGATTCCCCGGGACCAATCACACGGGGCAATGTCCCAAGAATCATCAGGGGTTTGCGTACTGAAACTGTTTTTTCAGCGAAGCCGTAGGCGCCGCTGTTGCCCGCAATAACCATTGTGCGGACAGATCCGACATACTGTGGCATCGTAAACTCCCGAACCTGTTTCTGTCCTTTATCCAGATGATAGGGGCCGAAAAATTTTACCATGGGCTTGAAGCGGTTGGCTTTGCTGCCCGACTTTTTATTGACTTCCCCGTCTCCGCCGATTGCCAGTATCCTTTGCAGCTGGCCACCGTAGGCCCCTATAACCAGATCGTACAAATCCCAGGTTTTTACTCCCAATGCTTCCTTGGAATAGAAAAAAGACCAGGGATCGGGGGTTTTGAAGCGGGTCAGATCAAGTAATCCGTCGTCCACAACAGCAATGGTATAAACCATTTCTTTCCCATCCTTTTCAGAAACTGTTATGCTTGCTTTCTCTTCGGGCTTCCAGACGGAGGCGGTAGTAATAACCGGATTCAGATGTGTATTGGGATTCTCCACCTGAACAGGTATGACTCCGTACATCCGGATGGGAAGATCGTTGACCGTCTGCGCATGTGGCTGAAGCAGAGAAATATTGACGTATACATTGGGCGCCATTTCCCCGGTGGTGATGAAATTAAATACCGTTTCTCCTTTTTTTGATTCCACCCAATACGTCTTCAGCACTTTTGAACCGTTTTCAATGCTGACCAGAGCCCTGCCTTCACCGCTTGAAGGAATGCTGAGCTTAACGTTTTCTCCTACATTGTATTTTAATTTGTCTGAATGAAACGAAAGCATGCTGGCGCCTTCATTTCCTTTGCGGTTAGTTCCATCGTTATCCCAGCCCGACCAGTAATCAACATATACCGTCTGTCCGGTAGAATGTCCGCTTTCCTGATCTGTTACGTGAATGAAATACCGTCCCCAGTCTTCGTGGTCTATTTTAAATCCGAACTGTCCTTTGCCATTCAGGGTAGAAACATACTGAGTTGAAAAAGGTTCGTGGTAATTGTTTCCCACATAACCCGCCAGTTCGTTGTCATCCTGCTGCCACCACCATCTCCAGTCGACTTTGTAAATCTGCACTTTCAGTTTGCTTCTGGAGATGGGCTTCCCATCCTCATTCAGGGTTACCAGTTGCACGGTATGTGTCGAGTCCGCAGACAACGCCCTTGTCCAGCGGTTGTTTCCTTCCGGCACTTTTATTCCCACATAGGATTTGAAAGGAGAATAGGGCAAACTGAAACGGTCAATGCTGAAACTTCCTCCTTCTTCAAACACCCTTACCGTAAAGCTTGCTTTCAACATGCCGGGTGCAGACCCTTTTACATTTATTTTGGGGTCCACAACTGCATTTCCGTCCGCATTTATCTTTCCGTCAAACAGGGATTGGGGATCTGAATGAAAGGAAGTGGCCGGGTCATCAAATACATAATTGTCATAATTTTTGAATTCGGTTTTTAGCTGCGAAAGCGCCACCTCCACCTTTGCATTCAGGTTGGAGGCCGTTGCTCCGGTCAGCCATTTTGCATTCAGGTTACCGCTGATTTTCGAATCTGAAGCTATTTTATCCACTCCGAAATCCAGATTTATTTTCAGGCGGTTCGGGAGAATGGTTTCTATCTTCAGGGACTTTTCAAATGTCGCGCCTCCAACCTTTACCTTTACCAGCCAGTTTCCTGTCGGAGCGAGCTTATCGGTCCAGGTCGTGAAATCATAAAACCCACCGACAGAAACTGTTTTCATTGTCCTTTTCACCAGCTGACCCAGGGGATTGTATAACTCAAAACTAACCGGATGCTCTTTGGGAAGTGTACCCAGTTTGTCTTCCAGAATGAAACTAAGGAAAAGTGTATCTCCCGGTCTCCAGACGCCCCGTTCTCCGTAAATAAATCCCTTGATTCCTTTCTGAATGGTTTCGCCTGAAACATCAAACATACTCAGCGAAAGAGATGCGCCGTCATCCAGCTTCAGATACCCCCGTTGCGAACCATTCTTGGCGACAAGTAAAAAGGGTTTGCTTCGCAGATCGACCGCGCAAATTCCTTCATCATTCGTTTTCAGGGTAGAGACCACCTGCTGCTGAAAGTCGTACACTTCCAGCTGAGCTCCTGAAACAGGTTTCGTGGTCAGCAGATCCGTTACGACAACAAGCATCGATCCGTTGCTGCCCCGTTTGGCAATCATTCCGATATCAGAAGCGATCAGGTTCCGGCTGACGCTCTTATCCCTGTAATACATCGGATGGCAGGGATTGTCTCGTTGCTCGTAATCGTATTCCCCATCGCTATTGTAGTATCCGTATTCATTGTAATAATTGCTGTAATAATCCCAGTTGTCTTCAGTCTCGTTGTCGTCCTGACCGGTTGCCTCCAGATTATCAGCGCTCCCCGCTTCATCTGCAGTCTCCCCATCGCAGGGATAAGCCGAATAAGCCTTTTTGAATCCGATAATGACTTTATAAATGGCCCCCGGCTCAGCCTTGATAAGAGTTGCCAGATCAAGTGAGAACGTATTCCACTTCCCGATAGCACCCTTGCCCACCTGAGACTCCAGTGAAACGGTTTTCTTAAAAATCATTTTTCCTACTCTTTTCAATTCGGTTTCACCTTCGAGGTTATTCACCTGCAGGAACTGAGGAACATTTTTTTCGTAAATGCGAACGATCTTCACATCTACTGCCTTTAAGTTGACTGCCTGAAAAGGAAAAGTAAGCCCGGAGGAACCGGGAAGAATGACTCCCTTTCCGATAAGCCTCACCAGTGGTTTTAACTCTTCGAATGGAACTTCGAGCGAATACCTGTTTTTCAGCGGATAGCCCAGGCAGTTTTTTATCCCCGCTTCAACATTTACAGTCTTTTCCCCGCTGAGCCGGGCATCGGGGAAAACTCTGATTTCGTTGTCTTCAATGATGAATTTGAGATCCTTTGCATCACCTGCCGTAATAAGACCTTCGAGGTTTTGTTTTTCGAGAACAGGATCTGAGAACTGAACCGAAATGTATTGCTCAGGGCTTTGCACAACTTTAAGGTCAACTACTTTAAAGTCGCCCAATGCAGGAATTTCCAGTTCCTTTTCTCCCTTGCTGTTTTCAATATCAAGGGGGGCGCCATCCCAGCTGATCAAAAGTTTTCCCGCCGTCTCTTTGCGTTCGATGCTGTCAATGCTGAACCGGTGGGTTGTTCCATTGGCATCGTGTTCCCAGGAAATTTTCAGGGATTTCGAATGCTGTACAGCCTTTATCAGTTTACCGACCGATGCGTTATCAATCGCATCGGCGGTTGTCAGCGTGCCCATCAGCCGTTGCCAGCGAAGGGTCTTTTTATCCATTGTTCTGGTAGCATCGAAGGAGACTTCAAAGAACTGCTGAATTGTCCTGAATCCGAATTCAAATGTCCTCAGGTCACCCAGAACGTCCGGAATAATTTTTGAAAGGAAAAATTTTACTGAATAAGCCTGATTCGAAGGCAGCCGCTCTGAAGGTCTGAATTCAATGGTTCGTTTGTCGAGCCATACCGTTGTGCCCTTTATGCCCGGGCTGAAATCGAACAACTCTTTACTTACTGGCTTTCCGGGTTCGACATCCATGTTTACTTCGTTGGCAAGCAGAATGCGTATCCCTGCCTGATTCGAAATAATACCTGAGGTATAGGCTGAAATATAACTGGCAAAGGCGGGATTTGTTTTTTCAATTTCCTCCCTGTTTTTTTTATGATTTTTGTAAAAATAAATACCAAGAAATACAATCACGGTCGTGATCAGAATGGCAAGAAGGCTTTTTGATTTCATCGTGTGGCTAAGTTAATTAAATTTATAAACTGGCATATTTTGCTACATTTACGTATGCGGGAGCTGGAAGTAGAATGGAAAGAAACGGTGCGTAATCTGGAACCCCTGTTCGGAGAATTAGACCTGCAGGGAATCATTTTCCTTATTGGTGTGCAGGAACTGGGCAAGGGCTACCAGAAGTTCATGAAAGATGAAAAACTGGAGGTCATGCACGTGGCCATCTGTACACTGCTCGAACCTTACGGTCATTATGAATTTGTGGGACGGGACGAAGAAGGCTGGCCACATTGGAAAGCCAATGAAAAACTGCCTCCGTTGAAACCTTTGCAGCAGGAACTACTGATGAAAGAGGCTATTGTAGATTATTTCAAAAACAGGGTTTAATCCTGGTCAGAGCGGGGTCAGATTCCAGTCAGCGTAAGCTTGATTCTGGTCAACGGAAGGTGTAGGTCTGGGAAACAGTGCCTCCTATGGATAGTTTAATGATCCCCAGCGTATCTGTCTTGCTAGTATAGGTAACATCGACATCGTAGATGGCCGGATCTTTAAAATTGTACGTAACTGTTCCCGAAGAATTTGTGGTTCCAAAGTTACGTGTAATGGTCTGGGGAGGAGTAACCGTACTATTGTATTGAAGCGAAACAAGCGCCCCTACGCAAGGGTGCCCAAGCGTATCAACGATAGTCACCTGGGCTCCGCAATCGGTATTTTTCTGACAGGAATCCAAGGACCAAAGGGCCGTCAAAGCCAAACCACTCAAAAGTACATAACTTAATAAAGTGACTCCCCTGGTACTTTTTCCCTGCATAATATTAATTTAACATTGCAAAAAGGTAGATTAACATTTATACCTTTATGACTAACAAACCTACATTATTTTGCTCGAAAATCAAATAAAAATGCCAAATACTCTTATCTTAAAAGCTTTTTTGACGCTTTTTGTTTTGTTGCTGACTTTTGCTGCTCCTGCTGTTGCAGGATACCCCGGAAATGAAAAAGAAACTACGGTAAGGATTCTTACCACAGAGGGCACCATTCGCATTAAACTTTACAATGAGACTCCCCGGCACCGTGATAATTTTATAAAGCTCGTCAAAACCGGCTATTACGACAGCACGCTTTTTCACCGGGTTATAAATGAATTTATGATTCAGGGGGGAGATCCCGATTCAAAACATGCTGCACCCGGGCAACCGCTCGGAAACGGGGGCCCTGATTATACGATTCCGGCAGAATTCAGGCCCGAAAAACTTTTTCATAAAAAGGGCGTTCTTGCAGCCGCCCGTAACGGGGACGATGTCAACCCCACCCGGGCATCCTCGGGAAGTCAGTTTTACATTGTGGAAGGGAAAAAATATACCGAAGCAGACCTGAACAATGTTGAACAGCGGCTGCTGATGCAGAAAAAACAGGAACTTTTTTTAAAGTTGCTCAATCAACCTGAGAATGCAGCATTGAAGGTGAAGTTTTTTTCGTTCAGACAGCAGCAGCAGACAGACAGTCTGATGGGTATTGTAAAAACTATGGATCCTCAGGTGCAAACCGAATTGCTAAAAACTCCTCCTTACAAATTCAGTCAGGAGCAGCGAACGATATACGAAACCATCGGGGGCTCTCCTCATCTGGATGGAGGCTACACCGTTTTTGGGGAGGTGATTGAGGGAATGGATGTGGTGGATAAGATTGCTGCCGCTAAAACGGGGCAGGCAGACAGGCCGATTGCAGATATCCGGATTTTAAAAATGGTAATTGAATAATATGAACAGTAAAATTCAAAACATTTTGAATGAGATCGAAAAATTCGAAGCCGACAGCAAGGAGGCTTTGGAAAATTTTCGCGTGAAGTTGCTGAGTAAGAAGGGTGAGATCAGCCTGTTGTTTGAAGATTTTAAGACCGTGAGTCCCGGGCTGAAAAAGGAAGTGGGACAGAAACTGAATGAGCTTAAAAACAAGGCTCAGGAGAAAATCAATTCCCTGAAAGAGAAGTTTGAGAAGACGACTGACAGCGGGACGCCTGAACTTGATTTAACCCTGCCGGGGGAAGAACTCAGAGCCGGCAGCAGACATCCGATTTCGATTGTGCGCAAACAAATCATTTCTATTTTTTCCCGGATTGGTTTTACGCTTGCTGACGGACCCGAAATTGAAGACGACTGGCATAATTTTACGGCACTTAATTTTCCGGAAGACCATCCTGCCAGGGATATGCAGGATACTTTTTTTATCAGCGACGAACTGGCCCTGCGCACGCACACTTCATCGGTACAGGTCAGGGTTATGGAGAACAACAAACCTCCGATGCGGATTCTGGCTCCGGGCAGGGTGTATCGCAACGAAGCGATATCGGCCCGTTCACATTGTTTTTTTCATCAGGTAGAAGGCTTCTATATCGATACGAATGTGTCTTTCGCAGATCTGAAACAGACCCTGCTTTATTTTGCCAGGGAGTTTTTCGGAGAAGATACCAAAATCAGACTGAGACCTTCTTATTTCCCATTCACTGAGCCCAGTGCTGAAATGGATATCTCCTGCAACATCTGTAAAGGAAAAGGTTGTACTGTATGCAAACAATCGGGTTGGGTGGAAATTCTGGGTTGCGGAATGGTGGATCCGGCTGTGCTGGACAACTGTAAAATCGACAGCAGGAAATACAGAGGGTTTGCATTCGGCATGGGAATCGAACGTATCGCCATGCTCAGCTATCGGATAAAAGATTTACGGCTGTTTTCGGAAAACGATGTCAGGTTCTTAAACCAGTTTAAATAAGGCCCATAATCAATATCTAAAAACCCTGTGCGATTTTTATGAAAGCACCATTTCACCAAGCCAATGTATAACATATCCCAGGCTTTTCCAATAGGTAAAAGATTAGGTATTCCCATGAACTATATATAAACAAAAAGCCTCTGGTTTATCCCCAGAGGCCCTTAATTGACAATTATATTATCTGTAATCTTTATACAAGTTCAACTTCTCTCGTTCCCTTATCACTGGGCATACGAATAAAAAGCTGTCCATGCAGTGCATTCAGAACTTTCATAAGTGTGTCAACTCGTTGCGTTTTAAGATTATTCTCCATCTTAGAAACGTATGTCTTATCCATGCCAAGCTTCTTTGCGAGTTGTGATTGTGTCAAGTGATTTTGTTCCCTGCCTTGTTTAATCAATTCTCCAATCGCTTCAATCTTTACTTGTATTTCATATTCTTCTCGACTCGGTGCGCCTCTTTTTCCAAAGTATTTGTCTTCCAATTCGTCTAAGGTCTTGCCTTTCTTCTTTGTTGATTTGTCTGCGGTTTTCATGTTGCGAGGATTTAGATTTTCTGTGTTCGGTTCGGTTTCGCTGTTGTTGTTTTGTTGCTGTCTGTTGCTGATTTGTTGCTTGATTTGGTTTAGAGTTTTGAAATCATTTAATTGTTTGATATGTATTCGCTTTTTATTCTTTCTGCCTTTTCGATTTCACCACAGCGGATGCACCGCCTTGAGCATCCCCCTGTTCTCCAGGCCAGGGTTTTTGAAATACCTTTCCGTAGATATGAGCCAGCGATGACCCGCCAGGATAAGCTCATTACCGATTGAAAACAGGTGCGAATACGCTTGCCCCGTTCCCAGTGAAACCTTGGTATACTGGCAGGAATTCGTTCTATTACTCCCGTTAGCAATAAGGGGATATACAATATTTTGACAGGCTTGTGCATTGTAGGACAAGCGAACCGGAGGACACCTTTACCTGTGCTATGTTAATTTTAATACCCCCAACTCCTTCCCGACCTTTTCAAAAGCCGCAATGGCCTTGTCAAGATGCGCTTTTTCGTGTGCAGCGCTGAGCTGAACGCGGATACGCGCCTGCCCTTTGGGAACGACCGGAAAAAAGAACCCGATAACATAAATGCCTTCGGCCAGCAATTTTTCAGCAAATTGCTGGCTTAGTTTGGCATCGTAGAGCATCACCGGAACAATTGCCGAATCGCCCTCGCGTATCTCGAGGCCTATTTTTTTCATGCCCTGTTTGAAGTAGTTGATGTTCTGCTCGAGCTTGTCACGCAGGGACGTTGTTTCACTGAGCATATCAAACACCGCTATGGAAGCGCCGACTATTGCGGGTGCCAGGGAGTTGCTGAACAGATAAGGGCGGGAGCGCTGACGAAGCAATTCGATGATTTCTTTACGACCGGTTGTAAAACCGCCCATGGCGCCGCCGAGCGCCTTGCCAAGCGTACCGGTAATGAGGTCAACCCTTCCCGTTACATTTTTCAGTTCCACCGTTCCGCGGCCGGTTTTGCCTATAAAACCGCTGGCATGGCTTTCGTCCACCATAA
This sequence comes from Bacteroidota bacterium, assembly GCA_013286385.1. Taxonomy (GTDB): domain Bacteria; phylum Bacteroidota; class Bacteroidia; order JABDFU01; family JABDFU01; genus JABDFU01. Next base: position 14,923 of record JABDFU010000016.1, on the reverse strand, counting down.
CAAGGGCATTGTACCTGTCGGCAAGGTCACAGATCCTGTCCAAAGGAGCGACGTAACCGTCCATCGAAAACACCCCGTCGGTTACGATCATCCTGAACCGCTGTGCCTGAGAGGCCTTGAGCTGAGCCTCCAGATCAGCCATGTCTGAATTTTTGTAACGGTAGCGGTGCGCCTTGCACAGGCGCACCCCGTCAATGATAGAAGCGTGGTTGAGTTCGTCAGAGATGATGGCGTCCTCCTCCCCCATCAGGGGTTCGAACACGCCGCCGTTCGCATCAAAACAGGCCGCATATAAAATCGTGTCTTCGGTACCAAGGAATTTCGCAATCTTCTTTTCAAGCTCTTTGTGAATGTCCTGCGTGCCGCAAATAAAACGCACACTCGACATTCCGTATCCTCTGGAGTCAAGCGTCTTATGAGCTGCCTCCAAAACCCTGGGATGAGAAGACAGACCCAGGTAATTGTTGGCACAGAAAATAATAACTTCCTTTCCGTTGACCTTTACCACCGCACCCTGGCTCGTTTCGATTACGCGTTCGCGTTTGAACAGACCATTTTCCTGAATGGTCTGCAATTCCTTCTCGAGGTACTGCCTGAAATTTCCGTACATAAAAAAATGGATTCGTTTAAACCAGACTCTGTGCTAAACCAGCCCCTGTGCAATCATCGCATCGGCAACCTTTACAAAGCCTCCGATGTTTGCTCCCTGTACATAGTTGGTGAATCCTTTTTCTGATCCGAACTGTACACAGGTCGCATGAATGCTCTTCATAATTCCGTGCAGACGCTGATCGACTTCCTCACGGGTCCAGGACAGGCGCAGCGAGTTCTGACTCATTTCCAGACCAGAGGTTGCGACACCACCGGCATTGGAAGCTTTTCCGGGGGCAAACAGGATTTTAGTTGCAATGAAGATTTCTACTGCTTCGGGAGTCGAAGGCATGTTGGCGCCTTCGGCAACAACTTTGCAGCCGTTCTTTACCAGTGTTTCAGCATCTTTTCCATTGAGCTCGTTCTGGGTAGCGCAGGGAAGCGCGATATCGCACTTAATGCCCCAGGGAGCAGAACCGGCATGAAATTCAGATCCTTTGAATTTCGAAGTGTATTCCTTGATGCGTCCGCGTTTTTCGTTTTTCAGCCACATGACATAGGCTAATTTTTCTTCGTTGATGCCGCTCTTATCGTAAATAAATCCTTCTGAATCAGAAAGCGTAACGACCTTGGCTCCAAGCTGAATCGATTTTTCGGCAGCGTATTGGGCCACGTTTCCCGATCCCGAAATAACAACTGTTTTTCCTTTGAAACCGTCTTTTTTGGTGACGAGCATTTCCTGAGCAAAATATACACAGCCGTAACCGGTTGCTTCAGGACGAATGAGAGAGCCTCCGAATGATATACCTTTTCCGGTAAGTATGCCGGTGAATTCATTCGCGAGTCTTTTATATTGACCAAATAAAAATCCTACTTCACGACCTCCTACACCAATGTCTCCTGCCGGAACGTCTGTATCGTTACCGATGTGACGAAACAGCTCCGTCATAAAACTCTGGCAGAAACGCATCACTTCATTGTCCGATTTTCCTTTGGGGTCGAAATCAGATCCGCCTTTACCTCCACCCATCGGGAGCGTTGTCAGGGAATTTTTAAATACCTGTTCGAATGCCAAAAATTTGAGGATACCCAGATACACCGAAGGGTGAAAGCGTAATCCTCCCTTATAAGGACCGATAGCACTGTTCATCTGAATGCGAAATCCGCGGTTGATCTGAAAATTTCCTTTATCGTCGATCCACGGAACCCTGAACATAATAACGCGTTCGGGTTCGGCTATGCGCTCAAGCAATTTTCCGCTCTGGTATTTGCTGTTTTGCTGGATAAAAGGAATTACGGTTTCTGCAACTTCGAATACGGCCTGATGGAATTCAACTTCCCCGGGATTTTTCGCAGTGATTTTACTCATGAATTCCTTGATCGCCTTGTCTGTTGAACCGCCATGGGTTCCGTTTGATTTGGACTGTGTCAATGTAGTTGTTGCCATAAGGTGGTTTTTGTTTTTATAAGCCACACTAAAGATATTGAAATTCTCTAAATTTCATACTGATAATCAAACCCATAGATATGAGATTGAAAATCAATATTTTATACTGGTAAAGGTTTGCTGCTAAGGAAATATGCCACGCTCGATATAGGCTTTTTCGAGGCGGTTAAGGGCTACAATATAGGCTGCCGTGCGAAGATCGGTTTTATGGGCTTTGGCCGTAGAACTGACATTGGCATAGCCTTCCGTTACTTTTTTCCTGATCTTTTCCATGACTTCTTCTAATTCCCAGTATTCGCTGCGTTTGTTCTGAAGCCATTCGAAATAACTTCCGGTTACTCCGCCTGAATTGCACAATACATCCGGAATCAGTCCAATGCCTCTTTGCTGAAGTACTTCATCCGCCTCCGGCGTTGTCGGCCCGTTGGCCCCTTCGGCTACAAGTTTTACATTCAGCAAGGGGGCGGTTTCAAGGGTAATCTGATTGCTCAGCGCAGCAGGGATAAAAATATCGGCTTTGAGACTTAGAAATTCTTTATGCGTTATCGTGGCCGCATTCGGGTAACTGCCGATTTTTCCATTGTTGCTTTTGGCAAACTCCATGAGCTGATCGGGATCGATTCCTTTTTCGCTGTATAGGATACCGCTTATGTCTTCAACGGCGAGCAGTATAGCGCCTTTTTCTTTCATGAAATGGGCCGACCAGGATCCCACATTGCCAAATCCCTGAACAGTATAGGTAGCTTTGGAGAGGTTCATTTTGTTTTCTTTCGCCCATTCGGCAATGGTTGTGACTACGCCGAATCCGGTTGCCCGGTCTCGGCCAAGTGTTCCGCCTGAGTTAATCGGCTTGCCGGTTACCACGTGCAGACAATTGTTGCGTTCTCCCTGTGAGCGGGTAGACATGTAGGTATCAAGAATCCAAGCCATGGTCTGAGGACCTGTATTTACATCGGGTGCGGGGATATCGTACTCAGGGCCGATATTGTTTCCCAGTGAATAGGTAAAGCGACGGGTGATTCGCTCGATTTCTCCAACGCTGCATTTCGAGGGGTCGAATTGAACGCCGCCTTTGGCTCCTCCGTAAGGAAGTCCGGCAATAGCTGTTTTCCAGGTCATCCAGGTAGCAAGGGCTTTTGCGTCGTCCAGGTCAACGGAAGGGTGATAGCGCAGACCTCCCTTGTAGGGGCCCAGAATGTTGTTATGCTGCACCCGGTATCCGGTGAACATGCGTACATGGCCATCATCCATTTTTACAGGAAAGTGAACAACAATTTCGTTTGCAGTCTGGGAGAGGATACTCCGTATCCCCGGATTCATATTGATCAGATCGGCCGCCTTATTGAACTGAACCTGTACATCTTCGTAAATTGACCTGTGGGTTGTCTTCATACTGCAAATGTAAAGAATTCAGAGGCTTAAAACTCGTCTTTTATGATTAAATGGACTGATAATCAAATAGTTCGCATGAAATTGAATATTAAGAAGATGTTATGGCACTATTAATCGACGAACCGAAAAACAGTTTGGCGCCTGAGGGTTGGGCATTCAGAGTTTGAGCATTTCGTCGACTGCGGTTTGGGCCGTTTCAATAGCTCCGTGAATGGTACCGAAACGTCCGGAGGTGTTCATGGCTTCCCCTGCGAAATAGAGTTTTTTGTCTATTGAGGCGGCAGCAATTTCTCTCATGCCGGCTGAATCGAGACTTGGATAGGAGATACCTCCCTTAATGAAGGGTTCTTTTGTCCAGTCGAGTATCGTGCTGCCTGTAACGGTCCTGGTGGCAACATTACCGCCGTATATTTTATCTAACTGTTTCAAAACTTCTGCAGATGCCCCCTCTCCCATGCCGCTCAATAAAGCGGCACCTTCGCCGTAAACCGTCGCTGTAAGCACGTTGTTGCGGACCGGGCCCGTGACGACAAATTCGGGCACAGGGCCGGGAGAATAAATCGAAGTGCTGTCGTCTTTCCAGAAACGCTTGCTGAATTTCAACAGAACCCTCAGTCCGGGACCGGTTCCGATTTTTTCAAATGCGCTGGTTTTGCTTATATGCAAAACCGGAAGAAATTTAATGTCATTGGCTTTTAAAACAGCAAGCGGGACTGTGATGAGCACTTTATCGGCCGAGTATACAGTACCGCTTTTATCGGTAACATGAATGCTGTCTTTGAAATGTTCAACGCTGACGACCGGCGAATTCAGTTTTATTTTGTCGAGAATAGACCGGTATTTTTCGGTCAGCAGGGAAAGCATAGTAGTTCCCTGCATGACGGAGGCATCGCTGCGGGATTCAGATTCGATTAAAGGTTTTATGCCAATCTGTTTGAGAGAGGCTCCGTAAGGGTTAGCCAACAGCGCATTGAACAAAGGTAAAATGCGTTTTTTCAAACCCTGTCTGCTCGCAAACTGATCGAGAGTCATATTGGGGCCGCTGTATTCGGCCAGGGTATCGCGTATACCGATTGCTGCTTTGAAATCAGCATCCTCTTCAAGCTGAGCTTCGGTATTTACATATCCGTCCAGCGCATAATAGGGTTCGCCTTTTGTGGGAGCGAATTTCGCATTCGCTTTTTTTACGAGGTCATAGAGCATCGACTTTTTACCGTAAATTTTATCGGCGCCTAATTCGATCGGAAACTCTGAAAAATTGTCCAGGGAGCGAATGCGTCCTCCGTAAACAGAGGACGCTTCGAGAACCGTAACATTTACGCCCTGTTTATTCAGTAGCCATGCCGCATGAAGACCTGCTGCACCGGCGCCTATGATCAGCACGTTTCCTTTGAAGGTTTCAGTGGATTTGACTGATTCATGGGATTTTTCTGAATCAGGATTTTTTTCTGAAGAGGCCGCCGCAAGTCCTCTGGGTAGAATCAGAGCCCCGGCACCCAATAACGTGTTCCAAATGAATTCCCGGCGCTTCATTAAAACAAATGTAAATAAAAAGGCTGTTGTTTATACAGGAACATTAACGCATGTGTCCGATCAAAAATTTAAAGAAAATATCGTACCTATTGATAACGCACTTGCGGTTGTAAATGCATTAAACCCTAAAATGTACACATATAAGAACGACGAAATTTACAAAAGTCTACATTTTGACAATAAGGAGCATTTTGGGTTTATTGCTCAGGAAATTGAAAAAGTAATTCCGCAAATTGTTACGGACAATGTACACCCAGCACAAAAAGATAAAAAAGGAAATGTAATTGTAGGAGAAATTAAATACAAAGGAGTTGATTATATCGAAATAATACCTTATGTAGTAGCAGCAATCAATGAGCAACAAAAAATAATTAATAATCAAAAAGCCTCCATTGACAGCCTTAAATCTCAAATAGCGAATTGCTGTAATAATGTTCAGCAAACCAATAATTCAATTGGCACAGGTAATCTTGGTTCAAGTTTAGGAGCTTCAGGGAATACTTCTGGTGAAAATAATACATCAGGAAATACAATAGCCACACTTTTCCAAAATAACCCCAATCCGTTTAGTCAGCAAACAAGTATTCAATATTTTATTCCTACTAATTCTCAAAGTGCGAGTGTAGTAATATTTGACCTGAACGGGAAACTTATTAAAACAATTTCAATAAATAACTTCGGCATAGGGTCTGTAATCATTAACGGAAATGAATTAAATCCTGGAATGTTTGTTTATTCATTAGTGGTTGATGGCCGAATTATAGATACCAAGCGTATGATCTTAACGCAATAGTTGAAATAATTTTATGATAGGCCCAATGTCAAATACAACGGAAAAGTCAACCTTTGATCGAAGTTAGCTTTTCCGTTTATAATTTTTTCATTATCTTGCAATAATTTGAAACTCAAATAATCTTCTTGATTAATTCTTATCATTTAAACGAGTAGTTTTATTCACAGCTGTTTTAAGAATAATTGGATTAGAAAATATTTAAAAATTATTCGATGAAAGTGCCAGAAAAAATATTTGAAATATTGCTAGTTATACTTTTCTATGGTTGTGATAAAATTAATCCTCCATACAAAAAAACGCAAGCAACAACAGCTACTTTCGCCAATGCCAGAAACGTTCTGTTAGAGGAATTTACAGGACATACATGCCCAAATTGTCCGAATGCTGCCGTAGTAGTGGATAGCATTTTGAATACGGTTGCCTATAAAGGAAGAGTGATTCCGGTTGCCATACACGCCTTGTCTTTATCAAACCCTGTAAATGCCCCCTTTACTTATAATTTTCAAACCCCTGCCGGCAATGAATATGCTACAATTTTTGCCCCAGTTGGCGACCCGTCAGCAATGTTTAACCGATTCAATTTTGGCGGTGGCATTGTACAGACAGGTAGTCTAGGTATTAATGTTGCCTGGCCGGCCGATGTACAATCTTTTATGAATGACACTGCCGCTGCAAATATTTATATTGCTGTATCTAATTTCATAGCTACTCCTGTTGTTCAGGCTTCAATTTATGTTAATGTAAACTGGTTGACCAATTTAACCGGCAATTTTAATTTATGCCTTGAATATACGGAAGACAGCATCATTAATACCCAGCTCATGCCTTCAGGTGTTATCAATACTAAATATGTTTTTATGCACGTTTTGCGTGGCGCATTATTGCCAGACTTCGGTCTTCAGATTGCTACAAGCCCTACCGCTAACTCTTCTTGGTCCAATACTTATACCTGTACAATGGATTCAGCTTTGGTCCCCAAAAATTGTCATATTGTGGCCTATGTTATTAATAGTGCTTCGAACGAAGTAATTCAAACCCAACAGGCAAATCTTATCACCCAGCAGCCATAGCAATCACCTTCAGCTCAATCGCAATCGGTGTAGGCAGGCAATTGATTTCAACCGTTGTGCGGCAGGGAGGATTTTCTTTAAAGTATTCGGCCCAGAGTTTATTGTAGGCGGGGAAATCAGCCTTCATATTGGTCAGATATACCGTAACGTCAATAATTTTGTCCCAGCTGCTTCCGGCCTCTTCCAATATATATCTTACATTTTGGAAAACACTGCGACATTGCTTTTCGATGTCGTAAGAAACAATTTCTGACTTTTCATTGAGCTCAACTCCGGGGATTTTTTTTGTGCCCTTTTCCCTGGGACCGACTCCTGAAAGGAAGAGTAAATTCCCCACACGCCTTGCGTGAGGATAGAGCCCGACAGGTTCGGGGGCCTTGGAGGAATGGATGGGGTCGTTCATGATTCAACGGTTTAGTATAATTTATGTGAGTACTTACCAAACCCAAATTTCAAGGTAATGAAATAGTATGAAAAACTGGGTTGGGAAAGGCCTGCAATGGTGTGGATATAAGTTGTATTGGGGGCCGACGACCCGGTCGAAGTATAAGTGATACCATGTAACGTGTATGGACCAATGGAGGGGCTGGTATCCCACCAAGCGGTGCCGAAAGGAGAAAAACCATATCCGATTTCGAGACTAAAACAAGGACCGATTTTTGAATCCAGATCATTTTCAGCTATCCCGCGGAACACGTAGTTTACATTCAGGGAAATATCAAAAGAGTTGATATAATACTCCCCTTGTACCTCATTCGTGGTCTGAAATCCGTCCTGATCGGCAACAATGAAGAGTGCTTCCCAGGCATACCCTATCGCCGGGATGATTATTATCTTTTTTGAATGAAACAGCACTTTGCCAAATTTGAGATCGAGGCCCTCCGCAGAAATTGCCGTGCGGGCATTCTCAGTAAATGTGGTACTCTGGAGCAGGGATTTATAGCCGAAATGAACATAGTAGTTCTTGAAGATCCCATTAAAAAAATCGAAGTTAAAGGTAGCAAATTGGTAGGGAGCTGTGGGGTAAGATCCTGTCTTGAGGTACCTGTTGACGTTTTGAAGTTGGGCTTGCGTACTATTCTGGTAGCCTAAACCGGGAACAAACAAAGACCAGCTGTCGGTTGACAAGGGTAGGTAGTCGGATGATTTAGGCCGATTGCCGGAATCTTGCGCCCCTGCATTAAAAGCCGGAATGAGGACCATCAGTGCAAGATAATAATTAAGTCTACCTATCATTATTAATGTTTTTCAAACAAAGGTTCGAATCCATTTTTATAACTCCCGAATCCGAATTTTAATGAAATGTAAACCGTGGAAATGTTAAACGTATTCGCGCTTCCCAAAACGTAACAAGGATCTTCCCAATAGGCCCTTGCGGGATTATACCTGTATCCGACTTCAACCGAAGCGATCATTCCAAAGCCAAATTCATGGGTACCCTTTGGTATATTTGGATCCTCGAACATTGGATTCGGATGGCTTGGTCCTGAACATAAATAGTCGAGGGTAAGGGCAAAACTAAGGGCGCTGGAACCACCGTCAGAGTCGGAAGTGACTTGATTGATAGTTGCACCATTATTCTGGCTATTGAGCGACAGGTCACCGTAGCTGTAGCCGATGGATGGATGAAGTAAGGTGTATTTTGTGTGGAGGATGACGTATCCGAAATTCATATATACGCAGGCCCCTCCAATGGATGTTGTGGAGCCGGGAATCTGTGCACGGGTTGAAAAAGTAAAGGTCGTTCCTAAATTCGCCGTAATATTATTTAGGATGAATGAAACCCACTCCATATCAAAAGCATAGAATTGGGAAGGTACAGGAGCGAAATTATTGGAGAGTAAACGATCATTTGTCTGCATCAGTGTATTGTTTGAAAATGCGGAGTGATTAATGCCAACGCGAAGCCACGTCACCATGGACACCGGTTCGCTTTTAACTGACTGGGCCGACAGGAATGGGCATCCCAACAAGCAGGACAGAATCAGGTATCCGATGATTTTATCCATAGTTAAAGGTATATTGAATTGCTATTCTAAATTAACATTTTTCCATATTTTCATGAAAGCTTCAGAGGCGATGTGGTTCTGAAGTCGAAGCGAAGGGAAGAAACCTTTAACATTTCTTAACACAGTCGTAATACTAAAAGCAGCATTGGAGTGTTATACTTGTGTACCAATACCAAAAAAATGATAAGCATCAAACTAATCATTGTCCTGCTCCTGGCTTTTTTCATTGCGGCCATGGCTTACCTGGTTGTGCGTGCTGAAGAGACTGAAAGTCATTTGAAGAAGACCCAGGACGATCAGGATAAGTTATTCGAGATTATCTAAAGCCGATTGAAGTTCGCTGAGGGTTTTCGTATTTGCCTGTACACGGGCAATTTCGATTCCTTTGGCATAAACTATTCGGGCCTTTTCAGTTTCCTTGTTTTCTTCCAGAAATTGAGCCAGCTGGTAATAGGCCGCGAGGTAATTTTCGTCGGCAGAAATCAGCTTTTCAAGAAGTACAATCGCCTCCTGTTTTTTTCGGGAGCCGGCATATTCAAGCGCAAGCGCATAATTGAGAAAAGAGTCCCCGGGCTCAGTCTTTAAAAGTTCCTGAAGCTGTGAAATACGTGACATGTACTGTGAACGGTTTGACATTTACTCAATGATCAGCCGCCGGACACTGCTTCCTTCCGCAGAAGAATTAAGCCGGATAAAATAAAGACCGGGAATAAGATGTCCGGTGTCCACGCTGAGCCGCTGCTGACCGGCGGCAAGCGTCCCCTGATCGAGGGCAATCATTCGTTCTCCCAGCAGATTATAGAACTCCATTGAAACCTGTTGAGATTGCTGCAGGCTGTAGGCAATTGTGATACTTGATTTTGCCGGATTGGGGTAGACCTTGAAATCACCTGCAAAAGCTGCATTTTGCACACCTAAAATATTGGAAATATAAGCTGTAGCGCTCTGGTAAATATATTTAGTAGTGTTGTTCTGAATGTACGTGACCAGGGTACAGGTGGTAGAATCATAGGGTTCAACCTTAGGGTCTGCACTCCAGGGGTGGTCTTTAACCCAGCTTAAGTTAATCGTTTGCATGGAGCCAGGCGTAAATGCTCCAAGACTTTTTCCTCCGGAGCCCGGTAACATGGCTTCTGCAACCTGGGGAAAATTCAGAAGGTAGGTGGAGTTGTTCCTGGGGTCTTCTGTACTCTGGTCAAACTTATAGCTGATCGTGTCAACGGTCAGTACCGATTTCACAACAAGTCCGGCCGGCATAGCCGCATAGGCCGTAATGACGGCAATTGCAGAAACGGTGTTGTCCGAAGCATTGTAACTGGCCGTAAGGTTGATTCCAAAAGGAGAACCAGCCTGGGACACAATGTCGAATACCGGTGTTGAAATCCCCGTGGGATTAACCGGCATTCCGTCAAGTTCCGCCGAAGGAATGCTATTCAGATTGTAATACGAGCACTGGCTTGCCACAAAAGGATTCCAGGTAACGCTATCCATGCAATCAACTCCGGGCCAGCTTACATGATAACGGATAGCACTGACAGAAGGATTTTTTTTCAACACCGAATCAATGGTGGGTGCCGCCGCAAAACAAGGACCACAGGAGGCCTGGTTGAATTCTTCAAATAAAAGCTTTTTAGGCTGAGGAGTATACACCGGCAGCGTGTCAGGAGAAAACGTATAGAATATATTGTCGATCACATCTGGTGTCACCGTATGGGACTGCAGTACAGGAGAACCCGGGACCTGAAAGCCAAGAGCCGAACTAATCTGCACGCCCAGGGACAAATGAATCGGGTTGTAAATTCCTTTTGCCGAATTCGTGATGTATCCGTACTGATCAACCAGGTAAATGTTGTTGCTGGTCTCTTCGAGAACGATCGACATAACGTTCTGGGAATTGGTATCCGAAGGGTTTCCGAAAAACCAATAACAAATCCAAAGCTGACGGTTGGGCGATGTCCCGTAAACCATGCTGTAAATATCGCCTCCGTCGGAGGCTCCGCCCATTCCCCAGATACAGATTGAGCTATCCGGCAAAAGACCCGAGGGCAGTGCAGCATTTACCGGTCCGGCAGGCACAGTTGCCAGAGCAGAAAATGTCAGATAACCCGAAGAAGAAACTTTGTAGGTGCTGACAGGTCCGCCGTTAAACCGGAATGTGAAAGGCAAGGTCTGCGTAGCTGAGTACTGAAGCTTGTAGTTTTTTGCTGCCGTGTATTTGTAGAGAATAGTTGAACCCACCGGAGGCGCATTGCTTGCCAGGATGTCTGTAGAATCATTCAGGCCGCGGGGATTGCCCGGAGGAATGCCGGGAGCATAATAATATTGCGCCCGCAGTCCGGTGCAAAAGATGAACACCAGACCGAATTGCAGAAAACCACTCATTCTTACCTTCATCCGGATAGGTTTAAACGAATTTACTTTTTTAAATCGAAGGTTTCAAGGAATTTGGTCGTGTAATTTCCTTTGCAGAAGTTTTCGTCCTTCATCAGGCGAAGGTGAAAGGGAATGGTCGTCTGTATTCCTTCAATCACAAATTCACTCAGGGCACGGTGCATTTTGGCAATCGCTTCGTCTCTGGTCTGAGCCATGGTGATCAGTTTGGCAATCATCGAATCGTAATTGGGCGGAATGGTATAACCTGCATAGATGTGAGAATCCACGCGAACCCCGTGTCCGCCAGGCGTGTGCAGGGTCGTAATTTTTCCGGGACAGGGTCTGAAATTATTGAACGGGTCTTCTGCATTGATACGGCATTCAATGGCATGCAGCTGGGGGTAATAATTTTTGCCCGAAATCGGCACTCCGGCAGCTACCAGAATCTGTTCCCGTATAAGGTCGTAATTGATCACCTCTTCGGTAATGGGGTGTTCAACCTGAATGCGGGTATTCATTTCCATGAAATAAAAATTGCGGTGTTTGTCCACCAGAAATTCAACCGTTCCCACTCCTTCGTAATTTACAGCGCTCGCCGCTTTTATGGCGGCCTCGCCCATAGCATCCCGCAATTCCTTGGTCATAAAAGGCGAAGGTGTTTCCTCGGCCAGTTTCTGATGACGGCGTTGAATCGAACAGTCGCGCTCACTCAGGTGACAGGCTTTTCCATACTGGTCGCCCACAATCTGTATTTCAATGTGGCGGGGTTCCTCGATGTATTTTTCCATGTACATCCCGTCGTTCCCAAAAGAAGCGGCGGCTTCCTGGCGAGCTGTACTCCACGATTTCTCCAGCTCATTCTCTTCCCAGACAATGCGCATCCCCTTTCCTCCGCCACCGGCAGTTGCCTTCATAATTACCGGGTACCCTATTTTTTTCGCAATTTTTCGCGCGTCTTCAAGATCGGCCAGCAGACCCTCTGAACCGGGGATACAGGGTACGCCCGCCTTTTTCATGGTGTCCTTGGCAGATGATTTATCCCCCATAGATTCAATCATCTCGGGCGAAGCGCCTATAAATTTAATGTCGTGCTCCTTGCAGATCTTAGAGAACTTGGCATTCTCCGAAAGAAATCCGTAACCGGGATGAATGGCGTCAGCATTGGTAATTTCTGCAGCCGAAATAATACTGGGAATATTCAGGTACGAATCCTTACTCAGCGGCGGACCAATGCAAACAGCTTCGTCGGCAAATTTAACATGCAGACTTTCCTTGTCAGCCGTCGAATACACCGCAATGGTTTGTATGCCCATCTCCTTGCAGGTGCGTATAACACGCAATGCAATCTCTCCCCTGTTGGCAATCAGTATCTTTTTAAACATGTCGTTTGATTCGCTTAGTTTGGATCTACCAAAAACAAGGGTTGATCATACTCCACCGGAGTGGCATCGTTCACCAGCACTTTCACAATTTTCCCCTTTATATCACTTTCAATTTCGTTGAACAGTTTCATCGCTTCAATAATGCATACCGGGTTTCCCTCCTGAACCTCGTCTCCAACATTTACAAAAGCAGGCTTGTCAGGAGAAGACGAACGATAAAACGTACCGATCATAGGTGATTTAATAGTAAGGTAGCCGGAGGCTTCGTCTGCTGCCTGCTTTTCTGCTGCTTTCTTTTCACTCGCAACAGGAGCAGGAGCGCTTGTCTGAATCTGGGGCGGAGCAGCAACCTGAACTGCCGGTGAAACAACGGCCGCATTGCCAGCCTGCAGAACAGTCGTTTCAGGAGTTTTTCCGTTGCCGTTGCCGTTCTTTGTCTTGATGATGATCTTCACATCCTTGGTCTGCAGCTCGACTTCACATACCCCCGACTTGGCCACAAACTTGATGAGATCCTGAATTTCGCTAAGTTTCATTTCTGTCGATTTAGTGTTATTGTCCTTTTTCAAATTGAAGATATCAAATTATCAGTATTCGCTATTCACTATTTTGACCCCATCTTAAATATATCGCTCCCCAGGTAAATCCTGCACCAAAAGTGGACAAAATAATGTTGTCGCCTTTTTTGAGTTGTTTTTCGTATTCCCAAAGACAAAGCGGCAATGTTGCTGCCGTTGTGTTTCCGTATTTCTGAATGTTGATCATTACCTTTTCGCTCTGGAGTCCCATGCGGCTGGCTGTAGCATCAATAATGCGCTTGTTGGCCTGATGGGGTACCAGCCAGGCCACATCCTCCGAACGCAGGTTGTTCTTCTCCATAATTTTTGCAGACACTTCTGCCATACCAACAACTGCTGCTTTAAAAACCGCCTGCCCGTCCTGATAAATATAATGTTCTTTGGCATCCACGGTGGCGTGTGTAGGCGGCTTTACAGAGCCGCCTGCTTTCTGGTGCAGGTATTTGCGACCCGATCCGTCCACATGAAGCATAGCATCCAGAATTCCGAATCCCTCTGAATTGGGCTCAAGCAATACCGCTCCCGCTCCGTCTCCGAAAATAATACAGGTCGAGCGGTCGCTGTAATCCACAATAGCCGACATTTTATCGGCTCCCACAACAATCACCTTTTTGCATTTTCCGGTTTCAATAAACTGCGCCCCTGTCGAAAGGGCGAATAAAAAACTCGAACAGGCAGCTGCCAGATCGAAACCCCAGGCCTTTTTGGCGCCTATTTTATCACAAATAATATTGGAGGTCGAAGGAAAAACAAGGTCAGGGGTGACCGTACCCACAATGATCATATCAATATCCAGAGCGGTGATTCCTCTTTTCTTCAGCAACTCTTCGATGGCTTTAACAGCCATATCCGAAGTGCCGAGTCCTTCTCCTTTAAGAATTCGTCGCTCTTTTATTCCGGTACGGGTCTCTATCCATTCGGCCGATGTGGCAACCATTGTTTCAAGCACCGCATTGCTCAAAACATAATCCGGCACATAGCCTCCCACTGCAGTAATCGCCGCCGTAATTCTGTTCATCTTTCCCTTCCTTCCTCCCCCTGAGGGACTGCTGAAGGGGCTTTAAAGGCCTCTTTTATTTTTTCAGACAGTCGTGCTTCGGTCACATTTCTCGAAAGCAAAATCATGTTTTTGCTGGCGATATCGTTCGAAATACCATGACCGATAATAACATTGGCATTCACGCCCAAAACAGGCGTGTAATTGAACCGCTCAAAATACTCGTCTTTAATTCCTCTCTTTTTCAACATGTAATAAAACGACTCCGCTTCTTTAAGCACAATATTCCCTGTGAAACCGTCGCAAACAATAACATCCGCTTTTTCATTGAAAAAATCGCGTCCCTCTACATTGCCGATGAAATTAATTTCTTTCGACTCCTTCATCAGCACATGGGCAGCCTGAGAAAGCAGGTTTCCTTTCTCTGCCTCTTCGCCTATGTTCAGCAAACCAACTCTTGGACTGCTGTTACCATATACATTTTTAAAATACAAAGAACCCAAAAGTGCAAACTGGTATAAGGTGTCGGGTTTACAGTCGGCATTGCTGCCGACATCCAGAACGATACCAAAGCCCCCTTTGAATTTCGGGAGTATCGATGTTATGCAGGGACGCAAAACCCCTTCAATCGTTTTTATCGTAAACATACATCCCACAAGCATGGCGCCGGTGTTTCCTGAACTTGCAAAGGCATCCAGCTGCCCTTCCCTGAGAAGTTTAAAGCCCAGAAAAATAGTAGAATTCGGTTTCTGGGAATA
>JABDFU010000015.1:14003-41615 GCA_013286385.1 Bacteroidota bacterium | reverse complement strand
ACTTCATCGTCCTGTCTGTTTTTGTAGGTATTGAAGTAATCGGAGGAGTGCCCACTATTCTTCACACGCCTCTTATGAGCGGCGCAAACGCCATCCACGGTGTTGTAATCGTAGGCGCCATAACGGTCATGCTGAAGGCAGATCCGGACAACTACATGGCTATGACGCTGGGTTTCCTGGCTGTTCTGCTAGGCACCTTGAATGTGGTGGGAGGCTTCGTTGTAACCGACCGCATGCTCGAAATGTTTAAAAAGAAAAAATAAACTTCACAGCTTATGTCTTCACAAATACTGGGAATTCTTTACCTGATCGCCTCTGTTACCTTTATCATCGGGCTCAAATTGATGGGCAATGCAAAAACCGCGCGTAAAGGCAACCTTATCGCTGCAGCCGGTATGACGGCTGCCATCGCCGGCACGCTTTTTTTGCATGAAGGGTCGGTCAGCTCCGTAATTTACGGCCTGATTTTCCTTGCAATTGCAATCGGAACCATCATCGGCTGGATTACGGCCAAAAAAGTTCAGATGACAAAAATGCCCGAACTTGTTTCCATGTTCAACGGAATGGGTGGAGCCTGTGCAGCTTTGATATCCTTGATTGAGTTCAACCACATTATCGAACACGGTTCTGGCGCAACCACAGCCAAAGGAACCCTGATCGCCATCATTGCAGGGCTGGTAATCGGCAGTGTATCCTTTTCAGGTAGCATTATAGCCTTTCTGAAGCTTAACGGGGCCATGAAAAAACCGATACGCCTGCCCAGTTACAATGTCGTCAATACCATCGTTTTGTTGGCAGTCCTCAGTTATGCCGGCTACCTGGTACTGACCGGAGGCTCTCTGATGCTGATATACGGTCTTTTTGCTTCGGCGCTATTTTACGGAATACTGTTTGTCATACCCATCGGAGGAGCCGATATGCCGGTAGTTATTTCTTTGCTTAATTCTTTTACAGGGCTTGCCGCCGCCTTCGGCGGCTTTCTTTACCACAACAAGGTAATGCTCACAGGAGGCATACTCGTGGGCTCTGCAGGAACCCTGCTTACCCTGATCATGTGTAAAGCCATGAACAGACCCTTGTCCAATGTCATATTCGGAGCATTCGGAGCAAGCGGTACTGCTGAGGAAACAACCTCGGCAAAGGGAACCACCAAAGATTGTACGGTCACCGATCTGGCCGTGCTGATGAACTATTCAAAAAAAATTGTCATTGTTCCCGGATATGGGCTTGCCGTAGCACAGGCCCAGCACGTAATTCACGAACTTGAAATGCTGTTGGAGGAGCGCGGAGTCGAAGTGAAGTATGCCATCCATCCCGTGGCAGGCCGTATGCCCGGACACATGAACGTACTGCTGGCTGAAGCAAATGTTGACTATGGCAAACTGGTTGAAATGGATGAGATCAATCCCGAATTCGACAGCACCGATGTGGTATTGGTGGTCGGAGCAAACGATGTGGTGAATCCTGCAGCACAAACAAATCCCAGTTCTCCGATTTACGGAATGCCCATATTGGAAGTCAACAGGGCTAAAAATATTATTGTCAACAAACGCAGCATGAATGCAGGCTATGCGGGAATTGAAAACGACTTGTTTTACGACCCCAAGACCAGTATGTTTTTTGGGGATGCAAAAAAAGCCCTGACCGAACTGGTTGCCGAGATCAAAACGCTTTAATGCGAGATCAAAATGCTTTAATGAAGGTCACCGTTATCACCTCCTGCAAAAACAGCGAAGCGACGATTGAGGACGCCATACGATCCGTACTCGCGCAGGATTACCCCGATATCGAATACATTATCATTGATGGAAACTCAACTGACCGCACACTGGAAATTACAAAGAAGTTCAGTGCCGGTATTTCCATTCTGATTTCAGAAGCCGATGAAGGCCTTTACCATGCCATAAACAAAGGCATTCAGCTGTCATCAGGCGAAATCATATGCAACCTGAATGCAGATGATTTTTATGCTGACGCCGGGGTCATCCGGAAGGTTGTAGACCTATTTACAGAATCCCGATCCGATGCCGTATATGGAGACCTGCACTATGTGGACAAAAAAGACAAAGAAAAAATTGTACGCAACTGGAAATCCGGCGCCTACAAAGAAGGTTTGTTTTTAAAAGGCTGGATGCCACCCCACCCGGCCTTTTTTGTAAAAAAATCAATATACGATGCCTACGGAAATTTCAATGTCTCGCTCAAATCCGCTGCAGATTATGAACTCATGCTTCGCTTCATTCACAAACACAAAATAAAAACAGCCTACCTGCCTTCGGTTCTGGTCAAAATGAGAACGGGAGGAAAAAGCAATAAGACGCTCGCAAATCGCATCAAGGCGAATTTAGAAGACCGCAAGGCCTGGAAAATAAACAATCTTAGGCCTGGCTTTTTAACGCTTTTTTTGAAGCCTTTGCGGAAACTGAATCAATATTGGAATTAACCATCCCCACAAAATCATCAAACAGGTACCGGGAGTCGTAAGGACCGGGACAGGCCTCCGGGTGGTACTGAACAGAAAAAACCTTCTTGTCCGTTAGCCGTATGCCTTCAACTGTCGAATCATTGAGGTTAAGGTGGGTAACCTCCACGTTTTTCACCTTGCTGACATCCTCGGGCAGAACTCCGAATCCGTGATTCTGAGATGTAATCTCGCATTTACCGGTGATCAGGTTTTTCACCGGATGATTAATGCCCCGGTGCCCCTTGTGCATCTTAAAAGTAGAAATACCGCAGGCCTCAGCGATCAGCTGGTGACCCAGGCAAATACCAAAGGTCGGTATCCCGCTGGCGATTATTTCACGTATGGTATTGATTTCATTTTTCATTACCGAAGGATCCCCGGGTCCGTTGGAGATCATGAAGCCGTCCGGTTTCCACTTGCTCATTTCGGCAAAACTGGTCTTCATCGGAAAAACCTGAAGATAGCAGCCTCGTTGATCGAGGCTGCGTAAAATATTTTTTTTGACTCCGTAATCCAGCACAGCCACCTTTAAGGCCGAATCCGGATTTCCGTAAAAATAGGCTTTGCTTGTCGAAACTTTTGAAGCCAGCTCGAGTCCTGCCATAGAAGGAACAGCAGAGAGCTTTTTCTTCAGCTTCTCCAGATCAAGTTCTTCCGAAGAAACAATCGCATTCATAGCCCCTTTGTCCCTTATATAGCGCACCAGTGCACGGGTATCAACACCTTGAATAGCGACCACACAATCCCGTTCAAAATAATCTTTAATCGACCCTTCCGAATTTTTACGCGAAGGAAATTCATTAAAAGATTTACAAACCATTCCCGAAATCTTAATCGACTCCGATTCCACTTCACTGGCATTCACACCGTAATTACCGATGTGCACATTGGTCATTACCACAATCTGCCCGTAATACGAAGGATCCGTAAAAATTTCCTGGTAACCGGTCATTCCCGTATTAAAACAAATTTCGCCGGAAGTAGTGCCTGTTTTCCCGGCTGCCTTTCCGTGAAACACTTTGCCGTCCTCAAGAAGCAAAACGGCTGGTTGCTTGGCTACGTATTTCATTCAGCTATATATTTCATTTACAACAAATTTTACTCAAATTTACGGGAAAACCCGATCGATAACCCAAAATTTTTAGAGCAAGATATTGACAGCAAAAAAAAGCTCTCCCTTTAGTGGGGAGAGCTTTTGGTGATTCTTCGTGTTTGTTTATTCGGCTTTGGGCTCCTGATCAGCTTTGGGGGCCGATGCAGCAGTTTCCGTTGCCTTCTTTTTAGTGCCTCTTCTGCGGGTCGCTTTGGCCTTGGCAGGCGCTTTTTCTTTTGAACCAGAGCCCAGCAGCAATTCGTTGAAATCAACCAGTTCAATCATGGCCAATTCCGAATTATCTCCCATACGGTTACCCATTTTAATGATGCGGGTATAACCTCCCGGACGATCCCCGATTTTTGCGGCCACATCCCTGAAAAGTATGCTCACCGCTTCCTTGTTTTGAAGGTAGCTGAACACAAGCCTGCGGGAAGCTGTTGAGTCCGTTTTTGACCTGGTCAGCAAGGGCTCCACATAAAGTCTCAACGCCTTGGCTTTTGCCAGGGTTGTGTTGATCCGCTTGTGCTCAATTAGTGAACAGGCTAGATTTGAAAGCAGTGCATGCCGGTGTGCCGTTTTCCTGCCTAAGTTATTTATTTTATCTCCGTGTCTCATTTCAATGAATTTTATTCTTTGTCCAGTTTGTATTTGGCCAGATTCATTCCAAAAGTCAGGCCTTTGGCTTGCACCAGCTCTTCCAGTTCTGTAAGCGATTTTTTTCCGAAATTCCTGAACTTCAGCAAATCATTTTTATTGAACGAAACAAGATCGGCAAGTGTTTCCACATCTGCTGCTTTCAGGCAATTCAGTGCACGAACCGAAAGATCCATGTCAACTAATTTTGTCTTCAGCAATTGACGCATGTGAAGCGATGCTTCGTCAAATTCCTCAGTAGCCTGTTTTTCTTCGGTATCAAGCGTAATGCGCTCGTCAGAAAACAACATAAAGTGGTGAATCAGAATCTTCGCGGCCTCTTTCAGGGCATCTTTCGGGTGAACCGAACCGTCTGTAGTAATGGTGAGGATCAGTTTTTCATAGTCTGTTTTCTGTTCCACACGGTAGTTTTCGATAACATAATTTACCTGGCGAACAGGGGTGTAAATGGCATCAATAGGAATGATCCCGTGCTGACCGTTCACAGGTTTGTTGTCGGCAGCTTCAACCCAGCCACGGCCTTTGCCGATATTCAATTCCATTTTAATCTTCACATTGGGTTCCATATTGCAGATAACCAGATCAGGGTTCAGTACCTGAAAACCAGTCATAAACTTACCCAAATCAGCTGCTGTCAATGCGCTTTTTCCGGTCACATTAACCACCGCACGTTCATTGTCCATACCCTGAATCTGGCGCTTAAAGCGTACTTGCTTCAGGTTCAGGATAATTTCCGTAACATCTTCCGCAACACCCTTAATGGTTGAAAACTCATGATCCACTCCATCGATGCGAACCGATGTAATTGCAAGACCCTCCAGAGAGTTTAACAGTACCCGGCGCAGGGAGTGACCAACGGTGATTCCGTATCCGGGCTCCAGAGGACGAAATTCAAATTGTCCTTCAGTTTCGCTGGAATTGATCATTATCACTTTATCGGGCTTAATAAAATCGAGTAGTGCCATGTTATAGTTTAGTTTAGTTTAGTTTAGTTTAGTTTGGGTTAAATTAAATCGTTTTCAGTTTTGTTTCGTTTCAGTCTTATTTAGAATACAACTCGACAATCAGCTGTTCCTTGATATTTTCAGGAATTTGTGCCCTGAGCGGGAAGGAGGTATACCGGCCTTCCATTTTTGATTTGTCAAATTCGATCCAGGGGTATTGATTAGCTGAACCTGCAACGTTAGCCGCAATCACTTCCAGCACCTTCGATTTATCCCGAACCGCAACAATATCACCGGGTTTCAGTGTATACGAAGAAATGTTCACCAGGTTTCCGTTCACAGTAATGTGGTTATGACCTACCAACTGACGTGCAGCAGAACGCGAAGGCGCAATACCCATACGGTACACCACATTGTCCAGTCGCGACTCAATCAGTTGAAGCAAAACTTCGCCGGTGATTCCATGCGCACGGGAGGCACGGTTGAATATTTTTGCGAACTGGCGTTCCAAAAGACCGTAGGTATATTTTACCTTTTGTTTTTCCATCAGCTGAACAGCGTACTCCGACTGTTTAGCGCGCTTTTTGGTCAGCCCGTGCTGTCCGGGAGGGTAATTCTTTTTCTCCAAAGCCTTATCCGCCCCGAAAATGGGTTCTTTAAACTTTCTTGCAATTTTTGATTTGGGGCCAATGTATCTTGCCATTTTTTGTCTTTTATTTTTAGTGATTCAGAATTAAACTCTTCTTCTTTTAGGAGCGCGGCATCCGTTATGCGGAATAGGCGTAATGTCCATGATTTCGCTGACCTCAATGCCAACTGCTGTAAGAGTACGTATCGCAGACTCACGACCTGCTCCCGGTCCCTTTACAAACACTTTCACTTTACGCAACCCCAGATCATGGGCGACTTTTCCACAGTCGTTCGCCGCCATTTGAGCTGCATAAGGTGTGTTCTTTTTCGAACCGCGAAAACCCATTTTTCCGGCGCTCGACCAGGAAATAACCTGTCCTGCATTATTGGTCAGGGAAATAATCAGGTTGTTGAAGGTCGCATTAATATGCGCCTGCCCGACCGCCTCTACCTTCACTACCCTTTTCTTGGCTGCCGCTTTTCCCGTTGGGGAAGGAGCTGCTCCGGCTCCGCTACCTTGTCCTTGTTGTGCTTGTTTTGCCATTTATCGATTTATTTCAATGTTCAGTTTAGATTACTTGGTTGCAATTTTCTTATTCGCAACAGTCTTACGTTTTCCCTTACGTGTCCGTGCGTTGGTTTGGGTATTCTGCCCTCTTACAGGCAGTCCCGAACGGTGACGAATGCCGCGATACGTATTGATGTCCACCAGACGTTTAATGTTCAGCTGAACTTCAGAACGCAGGGCGCCTTCCACTTTAAGGGTTCCGTTGTTCACCAGATCGTTCAGTGCCGTACGAATCTTGTTCGCCTGCTCATCCGACCATTCCGAAACCTTGATGTTCATGTCCACACCCGCGGTCTTCAGAATTTTACGCGAACGACTGCGGCCAATTCCGAAAATATACGTTAAGCCGATTTCTCCTCTTTTGTTTTTTGGTAAATCAATACCTGCAATACGTGCCATGTTATTTTTTTAAATTAACTTATTTCTGCCTTTGTTTGAATTTGGGATTCTTCTTGTTAATGACATAAAGCCTTCCCTTCCTTCGTACAATAATGCACTCCGGGCTTCTCTTTTTAATTGATGTTCTGACTTTCATCTGTACGCTTTTTATTTATTTATACCTGTATGCAATTCTTCCCTTTGTCAAATCATAGGGAGACATTTCAATCCGAACCTTGTCCCCCGGTAAAATTTTTATATAATTCATGCGCATTTTTCCCGAAATATGGGCCGTAATGACATGACCGTTTTCCAACTCCACCCGAAACATGGCATTGGACAATGCCTCTACAATCGTTCCGTCCTGTTCAATCGATGGCTGCTTTGCCATAGTTAATTAATTACTGTTTTCAATTAAAACTTCCTCTATATACTCAAAAGTCGACAACACATCCAGGCCTTCCGGCTTTATGCACACCGTATGCTCAAAATGAGCAGAGGGCATTTTATCAAGGGTCCTGATCGTCCATCCGTCCCGTTCCGTCCGGACTCCTTTTTTACCCAGGTTGATCATCGGTTCAATGGCAATGACCAGGCCCTTCTGAAGAACCGGTCCGCTTCCCCTTTTTCCGAAATTCGGAACTTCCGGGGCTTCATGCAGGTTACGGCCAACGCCATGGCCCACCAGTTCTCTCACCACCGAGTATCCGTTACGCTCGGCATGTTCCTGAACTGCGTAGCTGACATCTCCAAGGCGCCTTCCCAATTCAGCCGTTTCCAGTGCTTTGGTCAGACATTCCTTTGTCACTTTCAGCAGGTTCGAAACTTCCGGCTTTACAGGTCCCACTTCAAAGGTATAGGCCGAATCTCCGTGAAAGCCGTTCATAAATACCCCGCAATCAACCGAAACAATGTCTCCTTCGGTCAGCACTTCGTCTCCGGGAATTCCATGAACCACAACCGAATTTACCGAAACACAGAGCGTCGCGGGAAACCCATTGTACCCTTTAAAAGAAGGCTTACCACCGTGATCACAGATAAACTGTTCGGCAATTTTATCCAACTCCGAAGTTCGCACACCGGGTTTGATGCTTTTCGCCACCTCTGCTAACGTTTTTCCAACAAGTAAAGAACTAGAACGAATCAACTCAACTTCCTCATCCGTCTTATAAATAATGGCCATCTTAAGCGGTAGCCATACTCATAGACGTTCTGCCTTTAATGCGGCCCGACTTCATCAATCCATCGTAATGACGCATCAGCAAATGACTTTCAATCTGTTGGAGGGTGTCCAGAACCACTCCGACCAGGATCAGAAGGGAAGTACCCCCGAAAAAATAAGCAAACTGCTGTTCAATTTTAATCTGTACGGCAAGCGCAGGCAATACGGCCAGAGCAGCCAAAAACAAAGAACCCGGAAGCGTGATGCGGGACATAACCTGATCAATAAACTCAGCTGTTTTCTTTCCGGGCTTAACACCCGGGACAAAGCCTCCGTTACGTTTCATGTCTTCTGCCATCTGGTTGGGGTTCACCATAATAGCGGTATAGAAATAGGTGAAGGCGACAATCATCAGCGCAAAAACAAAATTGTACCAGAAGCCGTTGTGATTGTTGAATGTGGCAGCAAAACCGCTTAGCGATGCAACATCAGTAAACCCGACAACCGCAGCAGGGATAAACATAATAGCCTGAGCAAAAATAATAGGCATTACACCGGCAGCATTTACTTTCAGGGGTATATATTGGCGAACGCCGCCGTACTGCTTGTTTCCGACAATTTTTTTCGCAAACTGAACAGGAATTCTCCGCGTTCCCTGAACAAGCAAAATCGAAAAGATAATAACCAGCAGCAGAAATACAATTTCAACCAAAAAGATGATCAAACCTCCGCCTTCACTTTCCAGACGCGAACCGAATTCAGCAAAAATTGCAAAAGGCAGGCGGGCCACAATCCCAACCATGATCAGCAACGAAATTCCGTTTCCGATTCCTTTATCAGTTATCCGCTCGCCCAGCCACATGACGAACATCGTGCCGGTCACCAGAATAAGTGTAGACTGAATCCAGAAGAAAGTCCCCTGCGGGCCGATATGCGGAATAATCTGAGAAGCAATGTACCCCGGAGCCTGCAACAGAGTGACAACGATGGTCAGCAAACGGGTATACTGATTGATTTTCTTGCGCCCGCTTTCTCCCTCTTTCTGAAGCTTTTGAAAATAAGGAATCGCCATCCCAAGAAGCTGGATAACAATGGAAGCCGAAATGTAAGGCATGATACCCAGACCAAATACCGAGGCGCGTGAAAACGCCCCTCCGGCAAAAATATTGATCAATCCGACAATCCCTTCGGCCTGGTGATGGGATGCAGCCAGCTTAGCCGAATCAACACCAGGCAAAACAATATAGGACCCCAACCGGTAAATGAGAATAAATCCGAGCGTATTCAGAATGCGCACGCGCAAGTCTTCGATGCTCCAGATATTCCGTATTATTTCAATTAATTTTTTCATATACTAAAATGAGACTTTATGCTTTAACTACCGTAGCTGTACCTCCCTTTGCCTCGATCGCGGTTTTTGCAGAAGCCGAAAATGCATGGGCCTTCACTTCTACTTTGGCTTTCAATTCACCGCGCCCAAGAATTTTTACCAATTCATTTTTAGAGCAAAATCCATGCGTATACAATGCTGCCGGATCGATCAGGCTGATCTTTTTCTCATCTGCAATCTTCTGCACAATATCCAGGTTAATGGCTCTGTATTCAACGCGGTTGATATTGGTGAAACCGAACTTGGGAATACGGCGCTGAAGGGGCATTTGTCCACCCTCGAAACCACGTTTCTGAGAGTAACCCGAACGCGATTGAGCTCCTTTGTGACCTTTCGTTGAGGTTCCGCCTTTACCCGATCCTTGTCCTCTTCCGATTCTTTTTTTCTCGTTTTTTACTGACCCCCGGGCCGGAGTTAATGTATGTAATTTCATTTGTACTTCTTTTAGTATGTTTTTTTCGTTCCGTCAGGAATTTATTTTTCGATTGTTACAAGGTGTTTCAGTTTGTTATACATGCCCTGAATCTGAGGCGTGTTCTCCACTTCAACAACCTGGTTCATGCGTTTAAAACCAAGAGCAGCAAGCGTTTTGCGTTGGCGTTCAGGCATTCCGCTTGAACTTTTGTATTGCCTCATTTTAATTTTAGCCATTGTTTCCGGTTATCTGTAATTTTTTTTATCCGTTAAATACTCGTTCCATTGATATGCCTCTGTGCTGGGCAACAGTTGAAGCGTCTCTCAGTTTCATAAGTGCATCCATAGTCGCCTTGACAACGTTATGCGGGTTCGAAGAACCTTTTGATTTGGCAAGAACGTCGGTAATACCAACACTTTCCAAAACAGCGCGCATCGCACCACCCGCAATTACACCGGTACCGTGAGCCGCTGGTTTCAAAAACACCCTGGAGCCTCCGAATTTTCCGTTCTGTTCATGCGGAACAGTGCCCTTATTAATGGCCACCTTGATCAGATTTTTTTTGGCGTCATCAATGCCTTTGGTGATAGCGTCGGTAACTTCCTTTGCCTTGCCCAATCCGTATCCGATTACGCCTTTTTCATTCCCAACGACTACAATAGCTGAAAAACTGAATGTTCTTCCACCTTTGGTCACTTTGGTTACACGCTGCACTGCGACAAGCTTATCTTTTAATTCGATTTCACTTGATTTGACTCTTTTTACACTTACGTTTGACATCGGCTTTTTTACAAATTACTGTTTAGTTCTTAAAAAATATCAATTAAAAATTCAATCCGCCTTCACGAGCTCCGTCGGCCAGGGACTTTACCCTTCCATGGTACAGATAACCGTTACGGTCAAAACGAACCGCTTTTATTCCGGCTTTTATCGCCCGTTCGGCCAGATTTTTACCGACCAGTTTCGCCTGCTCGGTTTTCGGCAAAGACTTTACCTTGCTGTCCATTCCTTTTTCAGAGGAGGAGGCAAAACAAAGGGTTACACCTTTAACATCGTCAATGAGCTGTGCAGAAATCTGCTTATTGCTTCTGAAAACAGTCAGACGGGGCGCAGATGAATCTCCGCTAACCACCTTGCGTACTCTTTTCCGGATACCGGTTCTTCTGAAATCTTTTGCTGTTGCCATTTTCTTTACTTGTTATTCGTCACCTGTTAGTTCAATTATTTACCTGCTGCTTTACCTGCTTTTCTTCTCAGCAATTCTCCGCTGAACTTAATACCCTTGCCTTTGTAGGGCTCAGGAGTACGCAGCGACCTGATTTTAGAAGCAACCAGTCCGATCAGTTCCTTGTCCAGACTCTCCAGAGTTATAGTAGGATTTTTTCCTTTTTCAGTTGCCGTAAGCAGTTTTATTTCTTTTGGAAGTTCGAACGCCACGTTGTGAGAAAAGCCGAGCGTAAGTTCAAGCAACTGACCCTTGTGTGCAGCACGGTAACCCACACCCACCAGTTCCTGTTCAATTTTATACCCTACAGAGACACCGTGAACCATATTGGCAATCAGCGCCCGGTAAAGTCCGTGAAGGGCCTTGTGGCGCTTTTGTTCAGTAGCTCTTGTAAGCACTACTTTTCCCTCATCCACTTTCACCTGTATGGCAGTATCCAGTGAACGGTTCAATTCTCCCTTAGGTCCTTTAACGTTAACAACGTTTTTATCAGACACCTTAACATCTACGCCTTTGGGAAGTGTGACCGGCAATTTACCTATTCGTGACATGTTTTCTTTTTTTAAATTAATGGACGTGACACAAAATCTCGCCCCCAATGTTTTCTTTTTTTGCCTGTTTGTCCGTCATCAGTCCTTTTGAAGTAGACAAAATCGCAATACCCAGGCCGTTCAATACCCTTGGCATAGTACGTGTGCTCGCATAGGTACGTCCTCCGGGTGTGCTGATCCGCTTCAGCGCCTTTATCGCAGGTTGCTTATTCGGATTGTACTTCAGGGCAATCTTGATCAGCCCCTGTTTGTTTTCTGACTCCTCAAATTTATAACTGAGAATATAGCCCTGATCAAACAGTATCTTGGTTATTTCTTTTTTAATATTGGATGCAGGAATTTCAACCACACGGTGTTGAGCCTTCATGGAGTTCCTGATTTTTGTTAAGTAGTCTGCTATTGCGTCCATTTCTGTTTTTTTTATAATTTATTACCAGCTAGCTCTTGTTACGCCGGGAATTTTTCCGAACAAAACCATTTCGCGGAAAGTGTTCCGGGAAACTCCGAACTGA
Source organism: Bacteroidota bacterium (assembly GCA_013286385.1). GTDB lineage: Bacteria > Bacteroidota > Bacteroidia > JABDFU01 > JABDFU01 > JABDFU01. The sequence continues at coordinate 29,626 of JABDFU010000015.1, read as the reverse complement.
CGGATGTAACCGCGGGGCCTTCCGGTCAGTTTGCAACGGTTCCGGGTCCTGATCGGAGAAGAATTCCGGGGTAGCTTCTGAAGCTTCATAGAAGCTTCGGGATCGCCCGCCAGAAGCGCTGCTTTCAGGGCAGCGCGCTTTGCGGCATACCGTTTAATCATTTTTGCTCTTTTGACCTCTCGGGCCTTCATCGATTCTTTTGCCATGCTGGTATCGTTCTATTTTTTTGTCTGATTTTTAAACGGCAGCCCGTATTCGCTAAGCAGGGCCAGTGCTTCCTGGTCATTCTCTGTCGAAGTAACAAAAGTGATGTCCATACCCATTATTTTATTTACTTTATCAATGTCGATCTCCGGGAAAATAATCTGCTCCGTCACACCCAGGGTGTAATTTCCGTGTCCGTCAAAACTCTTGTCGTTGATGCCTTTAAAGTCACGTATACGGGGCAATGCTGCCGAAATAAGACGATCCAGAAACTCGTACATCATATCCCCTCTCAGGGTCACACGTACACCTATTGCAACGCCTTTTCTCAGTTTAAAATTCGCGATATCTTTCTTCGAATAGGTAGCGATGGCCTTCTGTCCGGTTATAGTCGACATTTCCTTAATGGCGCCCTCAATCAGCTTTTTGTCAGCAACAGCATCTCCGACTCCCTGGTTTACGCATATCTTCAGGAGCTTGGGAACCTGCATGGGCGAGGTAAAATTAAATTTCTTCTGAAGTGCAGGAACAACCTGTTTCCTGTACTTGTCTTTGAGCCGGGGTGTATACTTCTTTGTTTCCATTATTTTATAACTTCTCCTGATTTTTTAGAAAACCTTACTAATTTGCCTGATTTTTCATCCTGCTTGCGTCCGACCCGTGTCGGGTTTCCGCTGGCAGGCTCAATCAGCATAAGATTCGAAATGTGAATCGAAGCTTCCTGCTGTACAATTCCTCCCGTAGTATTTTTTGCGCTGGGTTTGCTGTGTTTTGAAATTTTGTTCACGCCTTCCACGATTGCGCGATAGCTCTGGCTGTCAACCGAAAGCACTTTCCCTTCGGTGCCCCTCGAATCGCCCGATAACACTTTCACCAGGTCGCCTTTCTTTATGTGAAGTTTTTTGTTCATTTGCTCTTAGTTTTAAAGCACCTCCGGTGCCAGGGATATTATTTTCATAAATTGTTTGTCTCTCAGTTCTCTTGCCACCGGGCCGAAAATACGCGTCCCCCGGAGTTCGTCCTGGGCATTTAAAAGCACGACGGCATTGTCGTCAAAACGGATAAACGATCCGTCAGCCCTGCGGATTTCTTTCTTTGTACGAACCACAACGGCCTTCGATACAGCTCCCTTTTTTATTCCACCCGAAGGAAGTGCATGTTTAACGGTAACAATTACCTTGTCGCCTATGGATGCGTAATGCTTCCGGGTGCCTCCTAAAACACGTATGCAAAGAACCTCTTTTGCACCGCTGTTATCGGCTACTGTCATTCTGGACTCCTGCTGTATCATTACTTATAAATTACGTTACGTATGTATTCGTTTCTTTAATTCAATTATTTTGCTTTTTCAACAACCTCTACCAGTCTCCAGCATTTGTTTTTGCTTAGCGGACGGGTTTCCTCGATGCGAACGGTATCCCCGATTCCACATTCGTTTTTTTCATCGTGCGCCATAAAAGTAGAAGTGCGGTTAACAAACTTATGATACTTGGGGTGTTTCACCTTACGTTCAACTGCAACAACAATAGACTTTGTCATCTTATTGCTGACCACCAGGCCGACCTTCTCTTTTCTTAATTTCCGTGTTACTGTTACTGTTTCCATTTTAAAAAATCCGTTTTAACTGATTATTGTTTTTTTTGCTTCCTCCATCTGACGCTTAACTAGCTCTGTTTTCAACCTCGCAATGGTTCTGCGGGATTCACGTATTTTAAGAGGATTCTCGATGGGAGAAACCTTGTGTCCCATTTTCACCTTGGTCAGTAAGGATTTTTGATCAGCTATTTTTTCAGCTATATCCTTTGTTGAAAGTTCCGTTACCTCGCTCTGTTTCATTTTTCTTTAATTTTTCTAAATTCTTTTTCTGTATTCTTTATTTTTTGTTCTTAAGCTGCTTTTTCTTCAACATAATCCCGGCGTGAAATAAACTTAACAGTGATCGGCAGTTTCTGCGCTGCCAGACGCAAAGCTTCCTTTGCAGTAGCCATGGGAACACCTTCCACCTCGAACAAAATACGTCCGGGCTTAACCGGACATACCCAATACTCAGGCGCTCCTTTACCTTTACCCATACGAACTTCAGCAGGTTTACGGGTGATTGGCTTGTCAGGAAAAATATTGATCCAGACCTGTCCGTCGCGCTTTAAATAACGGGTTAAGGCTACACGGGCCGCCTCAATCTGACGGGCGGTCACCCAGGTTCCTTTAACAGCCTTTACGCCGAAAGTTCCGAAAGCAAGCTCGTAACCGCGCTTGGCATCGCCTTTCATTTTCATTTTTTGCTGTTTCCTGAATTTCGTTCTCTTTGGCTGTAACATCGTTATCTGCTATTTAGATTGCTGCTCTTTAGTACTCTTAATTATCTTTTTTATCGCGTTTGGGTTTCCCGAATCCACCGCCTTTTGGTCCTCCGTGGCTGGCATTGCCTGCCGGTCCGCTACCAGGTGTCTTTTTTTCCTTGGCTCCACCGAAATTGGGGGAAAGATCACGTTTGCCGAACACTTCTCCTTTGCAAATCCAGACTTTAATTCCGATTCGTCCATAGGTTGTATGCGCTTCGGCAACTGCATAATCAATATCCGCCCGCAACGTATGCAACGGAGTTCTTCCCTCTTTGTAGGATTCCACACGGGCAATTTCAGCTCCTGCCAATCGGCCCGAACACCTTATTTTAATTCCCTCAGCACCCATCCGCATGGTCGATGCAATGGACATCTTTACCGCTCTGCGGAAAGAAATCCGGCCTTCGATCTGGCGGGCCACACTGTCTGCTACCAGACGGGCATCCAGCTCAGGACGCTTGATTTCAAAAATATTGATCTGAATATCCTTCTTGGTTATCTTCTTGAGTTCCTCCTTCAGTTTGTCAACTTCCTTTCCTCCCTTACCGATAATGATTCCGGGACGGGCAGTATGAATGGTTACCGTGATCAGCTTGAGCGTCCGCTCAATAACAATCTTCGAAATACCGGCTTTCCCTAAACGGGCTTTGAGATAATTGCGGATCTTTTCATCTTCCACCAGTTTATCAGAATAATCTTTGCCGCCATACCAGTTAGAATCCCATCCTTTGATGACACCTAATCGAAAGCCTATCGGATTTGTTTTTTGTCCCATTTAGTTAGTATTGTTGTTCTTCAGTTGTTGATTCTTGTTCAATTGCAGGTTCTTGTTTTTGAGTTGCGGTTTCCTGTTCAGTAGTTGATTCAGTTCCTGGTTCCGGGGGTCCTTCCATAGTACCTACGAAAAGGGTCACGTGGTTCGAACGCTTCCGCATGCGGTAAGCCCGTCCCTGAGGTGCAGGCAACATTCGCTTAAGTGTAATGGCCCCGTCAACGAAAACCTCCGTTACAAAAAGATTACCGGCATCTGCGCGCTGTCCCGATTTTGCTTCGTAATTATGAATGGCCGAAGTCAATAACTTTTCAAGCTTGCCCGAAGGATGTTTGGCGTTAAATTTCAGAATATTAAGAGCAGCGTACACTTCCTTGCCGCGGATTAAATCTGCCACTGTTCTCATTTTACGCGGAGAGGTAGGGCAGTTCCGGAGTATGGCAAAGTATTGACTCTTACGGTCTTCTTTTCTTTTGTCAGCTTTCGCTTTTTTTCTTGATCCCATGATGGTGTTTATTTTCCTGTAAATTAGGCTGCAGCCTTGTCTTTATTGTTTCCGGTATGACCTCTGTAGGTGCGGGTTGGCGAAAACTCGCCGAATTTGTGACCCACCATGTTTTCGGTTACATACACAGGGATAAATTTATTTCCATTGTATACTGCAATCGTATGTCCGACAAAGTCAGGAGAAATGGTTGACCTGCGTGCCCAGGTTTTAATCACCGCTTTTTTTCCGCCTTTATTCATTGCAGAAACTTTTTTCTCAAGCTTAAAATCGATAAAAGGACCTTTTTTTACTGAACGTGCCATTTTTTATTTTTTTCTTCTTTCAATTATATACTTATTCGATGCTTTCTTTGGGTAGCGTGTCTTGTAGCCCTTTGCTTTCAATCCTTTACGAGAACGGGGGTGACCTCCCGATGCTCTTCCTTCTCCTCCGCCCATCGGGTGATCGACAGGGTTCATAGCCACAGGACGTGTGCGTGGCCTTCTTCCCATCCAGCGTACGCGTCCGGCCTTTCCATGACTTTCAAGATTGTGATCGGCATTGGATACCGAACCTATAGTAGCCATGCAGGTAACCAAAATCATACGGGTTTCTCCCGAAGGCAATTTTACAGTTGCAAATTTTCCGTCTCTGGCTGAAAGCTGCGCGTATGAACCGGCAGAACGCGCCATAGCACCTCCCTGTCCGGGACGCAGTTCAATATTGTGAATGATTGTTCCCAGCGGAATATCAGACAGGAACATGGCGTTTCCGACTTCCGGCGTTGCCTTTTTACCCGAAACAACCTTTTGCCCAACCTGTAAGCCGTTTGGCGCAATGATGTAGCGTTTTTCCCCGTCTGCATAATTCAGCAGCGCGATTCGCGCGCTGCGGTTCGGATCGTACTCTACCGTATTGACTGTTGCCGGGATGTCCTGCTTATCGCGCTTAAAATCCACCAGGCGAAATTGGCGCTTATGCCCTCCGCCGATGTAACGCATGGTCATCTTGCCGGTATTGTTCCGTCCGCCTGATTTGGAAAAAGGTACAACTAAACTCTTCTCGGGTTTGCCTGCAGTAATGTCGTTGTTGTCGACGACGACTTTGAATCGCTGACCGGGGGTCAGTGGTCTGAATTTTTTTAGAGCCATTATTTTAATTAGTTAAGACCTGCTATAGTTGCTCAACTTTGTCAACAGGTCAGTTTATACTCTGGTTCTTATATGCTACTGTAGAAGTCAATTGTTTCCCCTTTTTTCAGGGTCACAATCGCTTTCTTATTCTTGTTTACCCGGCCTACTGCTACACCGCGGGTCGTGTTCCTGGTTTTAATTTTGCCGTTGTAATTCTGCGTATTAACAGCCGCAACGGTAACGCCGTACATTTTTTCAACGGCCGCTTTAATCTCCACTTTATTAGCATCCTGATCCACAATGAAACCGTAGCGATTCAGCTTCTCGCCTGCAGAAGTCATTTTTTCAGTGATGATGGGCTTTACAATTATGCTCATTTTATAAAAACTTAATTTACTGTTTTCTAGTTTAATAGTTTCTCAATTTCCTTTACCGAACCTTCCGTCATCAAAACATTTGATGCATTCAAAACATCGTACGTTGTCAGTTCCGAAGCTGTAGTAACAAGCGTTTTCCCTAAATTTCGGGCCGACAAATATACATTTTTATTCGATTCAGCCAAGATTAAAATCGTTTTTTTATCGCCAAGATTCAGGTTTTTCAACAAGTCTGCGTAATTCTTGGTCTTGGGTGTTTCAAAGCTGAAATCCTCCAGAATAGTGATCCCTTCTTCTTTGGCCTTGTAGGTCAGGGCTGACTTGCGCGCCAGCTGCTTCACTTTCTTATTCAGTTTAAAGGAATAATCACGTGGTCTCGGCCCAAAAACGCGTCCCCCGCCTTTAACAAGGGGTGATTTCATACTTCCCCTTCTGGCTCCGCCTGTTCCTTTCTGACGAATGGCCTTTTTTGTAGTCCGGGCCACTTCTGCCTTTTCCTTGGTCTTATGTGTGCCCTGACGCCGGTTGGCCAGATGCTGTTTGCAATCCAGATAAATCGCATGATCATTGGGCTCTATGCCAAAAATGTCATCTTTAAGTGCAACCTTTTTAGAGGTTTTTTTTCCACTGATATTGACTACCGTTAATTCCATGTCGTGCTTATTTTTCAATGAATACGAAAGAACCTTTTGCTCCGGGAATAGATCCCTTAACAACAATCAGATTCTTGTCTGTGAATATTTTTACAATTTCCAGATTACTGGCTTTCTTGCGGTTTCCACCCATACGGCCTGCCATGCGCATACCTTTGATAACACGGGCACCGGTTGAAGAGTTACCGAGTGATCCGGGTGCTCTTGCCCTGTCGTGTTGTCCATGGGTTTGTCCACCAACTCCGCTGAATCCGTGGCGTTTAACAACACCCTGAAAACCTTTTCCTTTGGAGATGCCAATTACATCGACAAACTCTCCTTCTGCAAAAAGCTCAACGGTAATCTTGTCCCCAAGATTGATAGCCGTTGGAAACTCGTTAAACTCAGCAAGTTTACGCTTTGGGGTAGTCGAAGCCTTTGCAAAATGCCCCTTCATCGCTGACGAGGTATGCTTCTCCTTTCGCTCCTCAAAGCCCAGCTGAACGGCTTCGTATCCATCCTTTTCTTTGGTTTTTACTTGCGTAACAACGCAAGGACCCGCTTCGATGACTGTGCATGGTATGTATTTACCATTGGCACTAAAAACGCTGGTCATTCCTACTTTTTTACCGATTAATCCGGACATTTTAGTTTGTTATTTTTAGTTATTAGCCACTCCATTAGTTATTAGCCTAGTTATCAGTGATCAGCCCAGATGGCTATTGGCTAATCGCCGAATAAAACAAACTACACTTTAATTTCAACCTCCACTCCGCTTGGCAATTCAAGCTTCATCAATGCATCAACCGTTTTAGAAGTTGAGCTGTAAATATCCATGAGCCTCTTGTAAGAACGCAGTTGAAACTGATCACGCGCTTTTTTGTTTACGTGAGGCGATTTCAAAACCGTATAAATCCGGGTATGCGTAGGAAGCGGAATGGGTCCGCTCACTACAGCTCCTGTAGATTTTACAGTTTTTACAATTTTTTCCGCCGATTTGTCAACCAGGTTGTAATCGTACGACTTTAGTTTAATTCTGATCTTTTGGCTCATTTCTCTCTAGTTTAAAGAACATTTATTTTAAAGAACAATTTAATTTAAACCTTTTCTGCTTTCTTGCCTTTTACTTTTGCGATTACTTCTTCCTGAAGCTGGCGCGAAGTTTCTGCATAATGCGAAAACTCCATAGTCGATGTTGCACGTCCCGAAGTGATGGTGCGCAACTGAGTTACATAACCGAACATTTCAGAAAGCGGAACCTTCGCTTTGATAACCTGCGATACGCCTTTCGAATCCATTCCTTCAATCTGACCTCTGCGCTTGTTCAGATCACCTACCACATCACCCATGTTCTGCTCAGGCGTGATGACTTCAACTTTCATGATGGGTTCCAGTAAAACAGGTTTCGCTTTTGGCAAAGCCTCACGGAAAGCAGTGCGGGCACATATTTCGAAAGAAAGTGCATCCGAATCCACATCGTGGTAAGATCCGTCAGTCAGCACAATTTTCATGCTGTTGATAGGATAACCAGCCAATACCCCGTTTATCATGGATGCCCTGAAACCTTTTTCAACTGCAGGAATAAATTCCCGGGGAATATTTCCACCTTTAATTTCATTTTCAAACTGCAACTGATCCTTGCTAACATCCCACTCTGCATCCACAGGTCCGACCCTGAAACGTATGTCAGCGAATTTACCGCGACCGCCTGTTTGTTTCTTATAAACCTCCCTGTGCTCAACTGTAGCATTAAGCGCCTCTTTGTAGGCAACCTGGGGAGGTCCTTGATTTACTTCCACCTTAAATTCACGGCGAAGGCGATCCATAATAATGTCCAAATGAAGTTCACCCATTCCGCTTATTATGGTTTGTCCCGAATCCTCATCCGTCCTGATCCTGAATGTAGGATCCTCTTCGGCAAGTTTATTAAGGGAGACGCCCAGCTTATCCAGATCGGCCTGAGTTTTCGGCTCGATCGCAATACTGATAACAGGCTCCGGGAAGTTCATGGCTTCCAGGACGATGGGGTTCTTTTCATCGCAAAGTGTATCCCCTGTTTTAATATCTTTAAATCCGACTGCAGCTCCGATATCACCTGCCTCGATAAAATCAATGGCATTCTGTTTATTGGCATGCATCTGGAATATACGGGAAATACGTTCCTTGTTTCCGCTGCGGGTATTCAATACATAAGATCCAGCATCCAGACGGCCTGCATAGACTCTGAAAAAACACAAACGGCCCACAAAAGGATCGGTTGCAATTTTAAATGCCAGAGCCGTGAACGGATCAGCCACATCAGGCTTGCGGGTAACTTCCAATTCGGTATCCGGGTTTATTCCGTGAATGTTGTTCTTGTCCATCGGACTGGGCATAAGCTCCATAACATAATCCAGCATGGTCTGAACGCCCTTATTTTTAAAAGCAGATCCGCAGACAATAGGTACAACCTTATTGGCAATACAGGCAGCGCGAAGTGCAGTAAGAATTTCAGCCTCAGAAATAGAATTGGGATCTTCAAAAAACTTCTCCATCAGCTTGTCATCGAATTCAGCTATCGACTCCAGAAGCTTGGCCCTCCACTCTTTTACTTCTTCGACCATTTCTGCCGGCACAGGAACTTCTTTAAAAGTCATTCCTTTATCCTCCTCGTTCCAGACAATCCCGCGGTTATTAATCAAATCAACAACACCCACAAAATTTTCTTCAGCTCCTATAGGAAGCTGCAAAGGAATAGGATTTCCTCCCAGAACTTCCTTTACCTGTTTTACGACTCCAAGAAAATCGGCTCCGGAGCGGTCCATTTTGTTGACAAATCCGATACGGGTTACATTGTAGTTATTGGCCAGGCGCCAGTTGGTTTCCGACTGGGGCTCTACCCCGTCAACAGCCGAAAACAAAAACACAAGTCCGTCCAGTACGCGCAGAGAGCGGTTTACCTCAACGGTAAAGTCAACGTGACCAGGCGTATCAATGATATTTACTTTGTATTTGTTTTTGCGGTAGTTCCAGAAACAGGTTGTTGCAGCAGAAGTGATAGTAATCCCGCGCTCCTGCTCCTGAACCATCCAGTCCATGGTGGCAGCTCCGTCATGCACCTCGCCGATCTTGTGATTCACACCTGTGTAATACAAAATGCGTTCTGTACAAGTCGTTTTCCCGGCATCGATATGCGCCGCGATCCCTATATTCCTGGTGTATTTTAAATCACTCATTTTTTCCTTTGCCTTTAATTAAAATCTGAAATGAGAGAACGCTTTGTTTGCTTCTGCCATTTTATGAATATCTTCTTTCTTTTTGAATGCTGCCCCTTCTTCCTTGGCTGCAGAAATAATCTCACCTGCAAGTTTATTCTCCATTGATTTTTCGTTCCGGTTGCGGGAGTAATCAATCAGCCATTTCATCGCCATGGAAAGACGTCTCTCCGGACGAATTTCGGTTGGAATCTGAAAGGTGGCCCCGCCTACACGACGGCTGCGAACTTCAACCGTAGGTGTTACATTGGACAACGCCTTTTTCCAGGTTTCCAGTCCATCCTGCTGGGTTTTTTGTTGAACAATTTCCAGAGCGTTGTAGAAAATTCCGTAAGAAGTTTCCTTTTTACCGCTGTACATCATGTTGTTTACAAACCGGGTAACCAAAATATCGTTGAATTTTGGATCGGGTAACACGTGTCTTTTTTTGGCTTTGGTCTTTCTCATTGCATCAGTTGAATTGAGTGGTCATTCGTTGAATTTCAATTATTTTTTTGCCGCGGCGGCTTTCGCTGCTGCGCCTGCTTTGGGCTTTTTGGTTCCGTACTTGGAGCGGCGCTGATTTCTTCCTTCAACACCGGCTGTATCCAGCGCACCACGAACAATGTGGTAACGCACTCCCGGAAGATCCTTCACACGGCCTCCGCGAATCAGTACAATCGAGTGCTCCTGTAAATTGTGTCCTTCGCCCGGAATATAGGCAATCACCTCAACTTTGTTGGTAAGTCTTACTTTGGCAACCTTACGCATGGCAGAGTTTGGTTTCTTGGGGGTAGTGGTATACACCCGGGTACAAACTCCACGCTTTTGAGGTGCTGAATTCAAAGCGGCTGACTTACTTCTGTTGGGCGATTTAAACCGTCCTTTACGCACTAATTGTTGAATTGTTGGCATGTTAAAATTTAATTGGTTGCAAAAAAATAAATAAAAACAGAGTCCTCCCTTTTTTTAGGGGGACGGCAAAGGTATAAAAATAATTATACAGAATAAAATTATGTGATAAAAATACAGGGCTTTTACCTGACCAATTGAAGAAATCCGTCACCCTTCAATTGGGCGTTGGACGGACAGGTAGCCTGAAGTATGTAATAATAGGTTCCGGCAGGCGCTTTTTCGCCCCCAAAGGTATACCCGTCCCAACCCGCCCGGATGGCATCGTATTCGTAGATAAGCATGCCCCATCGGTTAAAAATCGTGCAAGTCAGTGCATCCAGGCCTGTACTCTTGATCAGAAACAGGTCATTTATCCCATCCGAATTCGGCGAAAACACATTCGGAATCGTTTTGGGCAGGGTACAGGCTTGTTCGATGCCGAAACAGGAAATGACCGAATCCACACAGCTATTGTTAAAAGCCATCAGCTTAACGCAATAGCTTCCACTATCCATGTAGGTATGGAAAGGATTCAACACGACTGAATGATTCTGCGAACCTGAAGCCGAATCCCCGAAATTCCAAAGCAGAGCTGTTGCCCCTGTCGAAAGGCTGGTAAAGCTGACAACGGAGTCCATCTTGATGCCTGTAGACGGACTGAAGGAGAATTTGGCAACAGGGGATGAATAGACATTGACCATATTCGAAACGACGGCTGAAGCAGTACATCCGTTGACATCGGTACAGATCATACCAACCGTATAGGATCCGGGGCTGGCATAGCAATGTTTGGGATTACTTGCGCTCACAGAGTCCTTGTCTCCGAAGTTCCACATCGTACTGATGCAGGAAGCCGAACTGGTACTGCTGAATTGCACACAGAAAGGAACCCCGCAGCCGCTTGTCACATCAGAAGAAATGTTCACAGACGGAGGAGTATGAACGGTAACGCTGATGACAGTTGTTGCAGCCGGAGAACATCCGTCCATAACGGTAACCGTATAAGTTGTAAACGAAGTCGGCGAAACCTGAACCGAATCCGAACTTGAAGAAACGGGCGACCAGCTATAGGTATAGGGCCCGCCATTACCACCGCTTCCGCTCGCGTTTAAGGTTACGCTGCTGCCGTTGCACGAATTAACCGTACCCGTTGGCGCGCTTAGACTTAAAGGCGGATTGACCGTAACCTTTATAACCTGCACGACAGAGGCACATCCGCCTGAATCGATTACGGACACTGAATAAGAGGTAGACTTGACAGGATCCACCATCCGGGGTCCGGGCCCGGTGTAGCCGGCAGAGTCTGACCAGGAATACGTATACGGAGCAGTTCCTCCCAATGCATTGGCAGAAATAGCAGCCGTCTGGCCAATACAAATGGTTTGCGAACCCGTAACGCTCAGGCCTGAGGCCCCGGTATTGACAACAGTAGCAGCATCGGTTTTAGTGCAGGAATTTCCGTCCGTAATGGTTACGGTATAGCTCCCTCCGGGCAGACCCGAAACCAGGGATCCTCCGGTCGAAAAGCCCGAAGATCCATTACTCCAGGAAAACAGATACGATCCCGTCCCCCCGCTGGCCTGTACCGAAACAGATCCGTTTTTCGATCCGCAGGCTGCGGCACTGCTTGAAATAGTATCCTTAATCTGGACAGCCTGAGTCAGTACGATAGACTGGCTGGCAGAACATCCATTGGCATCGGTTACCGTCAGCGTATACGAACCCGCAGCAATTCCCGATACGCTTGATCCTGAAGCCCCGTTGCTCCAGCTGTAACTGTAAGAAGGTGTTCCGCCTGTAACGCTTGAAACAACGGAACCACTCAGGGCCCCGAAGCAAGGGATGTTGGAAGAGCTTGTAAAACCTGGATTAAGTACCCCAGGCTCAGAAACAACCGTTGTACCGGATGCCAGACATCCGTTGACATCAATGACGGTGACGGAATAGGTACCGGCCGCAAGTCCGTTCAGCGAAGAAACCCCTGTCTGGCCATTGCTCCAGGAATACGTATAGGTCGGGCTGCCTCCGCTGACAGATGCAGAAACCGATCCGTTGCTCATACCGAAACAACTGACATTCACATCTGAATTGACAGCAACTGTGGGTCCTGATAAATTAGCAATGGACGCCTGTGTGCTCAGGCTGCATCCGTTCATATCTGTAACCGTAACAGTATAGGAGCCTGCGCCAAGTCCGGTAACCGTTTGACTGCTGGCTCCGCCTGACCAGCTGAAACTGTACGCCGGATTTCCTCCCGAAGCGCTGACACTGACCTGTCCGTTCGAACTTCCGCAGGCGGTAGGAAGCGAGGCCGGTGTGGCCACAAGTGCGCTGGGCTGGGTAAGCGTAACCGAAGCCGTTCCGGTACATCCGTTTGCATCGGTAACCGTTACCGTATAGGAATTTGCTCCGAGGTTGCTGGCTGTAATTCCTGTTCCACCCGATGGAGTCCAGGAATAGGTAAATCCAGAAGTTCCGCCAAAAGTAGTAACCGAAGCGCTGCCGCTCGAAGCTCCGTTGCAACCTATAGTACTCTCAGACTGAATGGTGGCAGTAGGTCCTGTTAAATTATTCAACACAACACTGGAAACAGAAGTACAACCGTTTACGTCTGTCACTGTCACGGTATAGGTATTCGCCGAAAGCCCGGTTACGGTTTGAGATACAGCTCCCGAAGACCAGGAATAAGCATAACCTGGCATTCCTCCGCTTGGATTGACACTAACCTGCCCGTTTGAATTTCCGCAGGTTCCTGAAATCCCTGCTGCAGGAGAAAGCAATACAGCAGGTTGAGTAATACTAACCGTACTCGAAGCCAGGCAACCATTGGCATCAAAAACCGAAACCGTGTAGGTTCCTGCTGTCAGTCCGTTCACAGTCGAAAGTCCGGTGACACCATTCGACCAGGTATAGGTATAATTCGGCGTCCCGCCCACAGCGCTTGCTGAAGCGCTGCCCTGAGTGCTTCCAAAGCATTTCACATCCCCCAGGTCAGTTGACGTAACGGTAGCCCCTCCCGCATTGTTCACCGTCTCTATGGTTGAACTCGTACAACCCTTTGAATCGCTTACCGTTACTGTATAGGAATTTGCTCCAAGACCACTAACCGTTTGAGAAACGGCTCCCGAAGACCAGGAATAAGTGTAAGACGGACTGCCACCTGTGGTACTTACCGAAACCGACCCGTTACCCGAACCGCAGGTCGCAGCAACAGAAGATCCGACAGGATCAAGTGCAGAGGGCTGTGTCAGCGTAACAGAAGTGCTTGCCGTACAGCCATTGTGATCGGTAACGGTAACAGCATACGTATTGGCACCTAAACCTGTTGCCGTAATGCCCGTGCCCCCGCCGGGAGACCAGGCATAGGTAAAGCTGGCCGTTCCCCCGCTTACCTGCACGCTTGCAGATCCGGTCATCTGGCTAAAACAGTCGATAGTGCCCGAAGAGCCGATAAGCGCTGTAGGTCCCGTCATATTAATGAGAACAGCCGAGGAAGTGGCTGTACAGCCTTTACTGTCCGTTACTGTTACGCCATAAGAGCCTGCTCCGAGACCGCTTACGGTCTGCCCGCTGGCACCGTTAGACCATTGATAAAAATAGCCGCTTGTACCTCCTCCGGGAATGACAGAGACCTGTCCGTTGGGTGTACCGCAGGTACCGGCAACCGTGCCGGAAGAAGCCGTAACAGGTAGGGGTTGAGTAACGGCAACGGTGGCGGTTGCCGTGCATCCGTTATTATCGGTAACCGTAACTGTGTAATTGGCTGCGCTAAGGTTGCTGGCGGTCATGCCAGCGCCCCCGCTTGGAGACCAGGAATACGTAAAGGCAGATGTACCCCCGAAAACAGTTACGGCAGCACTTCCTGTGGCTGTTCCATTGCAGGTCGCATTTGCAGAGGATTGTATGGCAGCAGTTGGGCCCGCGGCATTGCTCACGGCAACACTGGACGAACCGGTACACCCATTTTGATCCGTTACGGTAACGGTATAGGAATTTGCAGCTAAACCAATAACAGTCTGACCTGTAGCTGCTCCCGGCGACCATTTATACGAATAGCCCGGAGTACCTCCACTGGGACTGACACTCACCTGCCCGTTGGAATTGCCGCAGGTAGCCGCTCCTCCCGCTGCGGGAGTGGCCAGAGCAAGAGGTTGGGTAATAGATACCGTACTGGAGGCGAGGCACCCGTGAGCGTCATAAACCGAGACCGTATAGGTTCCTGCAGTCAGACCAGCGACGCTCGTAGCACCTGTTGTTCCGTTCGACCAGGTATAAGTATAGGATGGGGTTCCTCCCACTGCGCTTGCCGAGGCACTACCCTGGTTGCTTCCAAAACACTTTACATTGGTAACTATTGCAGAACTTACGGTCGCTCCTCCTAAATTGTTAACGGTCTGAACAGCTGATTGCGTACAGCCCTTTGAGTCACTGACAGTCACAGTGTACGAACTGGCTCCAAGCCCTGTTACGGTTGGGGACACAGCTCCCTCAGACCAGGAGTAAGTATAGCCTGGGGTGCCACCAGCAGTGCTTACAGATACATTCCCATTAGCGCCTCCGCAGGTTGCAGATACTGAAGAAGTCACAGGGTTAAGAACCGGAGGCTGAGTCAAAGCCACTGTGGTCATGGCAGTGCAGCCATTATGGTCAGTTACTGTAACCGTATAGGTATTGGCGGCAAGGCCGGAAGCTGTCATTCCCGCTCCTCCGCTGGGCGACCAGGAATAGGTATATGCGACCGTACCACCGGTAGCCAGTACCGATGCAGATCCCGTCGAAGTTCCGAAACAATTGATATTTGTTGCCGATTGAATTGCGGCAGCCGGTCCGTTTGCATTGCCCAGAATTGCGCTTGAAGTAGCCGTACAACCCTTGCTATCCGTTACCGTCACAGTATACGTAGTTGCAGCCAGACCTGAAACCGTCTGGGCAACTGCTCCTGAAGACCAGGAATATCCATACCCTGCTGTTCCTCCGCCGGGAGTAACGCTGACCTGCCCGTTTGAATTTCCGCAGGTTCCCGACACATTTGCCGTTGCAGCCGAAACAGCTGCAGCAGGCTGTGTCAACGCAACCGAAGTGGTGGCCGTACACCCATTATGATCCGTAACAGTTACCGTATAGGTATTTGCACCCAATCCACTGGCAGTCATGCCGGCACCACCGAC
Organism: Bacteroidota bacterium; assembly: GCA_013286385.1. GTDB lineage: Bacteria > Bacteroidota > Bacteroidia > JABDFU01 > JABDFU01 > JABDFU01. The sequence continues at coordinate 14,384 of JABDFU010000015.1, read as the reverse complement.
GGGTGACCAGGAATAGGTATACGCCAGCGTACCGCCGCTTCCCTGCACAGATGCAGATCCTGTAGTCTGACCAAAACAATTGATATTGGTCGCTGATTGAATAAAGGCCGAAGGTCCGGTTGCATTGCCCAGAATTGCGCTTGAAGTAGCCGTACAACCCTTGCTATCCGTTACCGTCACAGTATACGTAGTTGCAGCCAGACCTGAAACCGTCTGGGCAACTGCTCCTGAAGACCAGGAATATCCATACCCTGCTGTTCCTCCGCCGGGAGTAACGCTGACCTGCCCGTTTGAATTTCCGCAGGTTCCCGACACATTTGCCGTTGCAGCCGAAACAGCTGCAGCAGGCTGTGTCAACGCAACCGAAGTGGTGGCCGTACA
>JABDFU010000015.1:0-13903 GCA_013286385.1 Bacteroidota bacterium | reverse complement strand
CCGTTTGAATTTCCGCAGGTTCCCGACACATTTGCCGTTGCAGCCGAAACAGCTGCAGCAGGCTGTGTCAACGCAACCGAAGTGGTGGCCGTACATCCGTTGTGATCCGTTACGGTAACTACATAGGTATTCGCGCCCAAACCTGAAGCAGTCATGCCTGTGCCTCCGCTGGGTGACCACGAATACGTATACGCCAATGTACCGCCGGTAGCCAATACCGATGTGGATCCCGTTGAAGTTCCGAAACAATTGATATTTATTGCCGATTGAATTGCTGCAGCCGGCCCGGTCGCATTGCCCAGAATTGCACTTGAAGTAACCGTACAACCTTTACTATCTGTAACAGTTACAGTATATGTATTTGCAGCCAGACCCGAAACCGTCTGGGCCACTGCTCCCGAAGTCCAGGAAAAACCAAATCCTCCGCTACCCCCGCTTGGACTGACACTCACTTGCCCGTTCGCACTGCCACAGGTGCCTGCAATTTCTGATGTACTGGCGCTCACAGCGGTAGCCGGCTGCGTGAGTGCAACAGTTGTGCTTGAAGTACAGCCCAGGTGGTCAGTAACAGTCACCGTATAGGTTCCCGCACCCAGATTGCCCGCTGTCATTCCGGTTTCTCCGCCCGGTGACCAGGAATAGGTATAATTGAGTGTTCCTCCTGTAGTCATAACGGTAGCAGAACCTGTAGTCTGACTAAAACAATTAATATTGCTGGCGGACTGAATAAACGCCGTAGGCCCTCCAGGATTACCTACAACAGCACTCGAAGTAGCAGTGCAGCCTTTACTGTCCGTAACAGTCACCGTATAGGTATTGGCAGCCAGTCCGGTAACCGTTTGCGTGAGAGAACCGGTCGACCAGGAATATGCAAATCCCCCATTGCCTCCCGAAGCGCTCGCGCTCACCTGCCCGTTGGGACTTCCGCAACTTCCCGATACAGCAGAAGCAGTGGCAGACACCGCCGAACCCGGCTGAGTAATGGATGCCGTAGCTGTAGCCGTTGCCCCTGTAGCATCCGTAACCGTGACGGTATAGGTTCCGCTACCTACGCCGCTAAGGGTATTTGTGGTTAAAGAAGTTATGGTTGAAGCTCCCGTGTTCCAGCTGTAGGTGTAATTGGGCGTTGTGGCGGTAGTTATTGTTGCTGTTGCCGAACCGTTTGCCGACCCGAAACAACTTGCATTTGAAGCGGCTGCTGCGGTTATCGCAAGAGGAGTAACAGTACACAGCACATTTGATGTCAGATTAGTGGTCTGGGTGGTCGGTGTAAGGGTCTGTGTTCCGGGTTGAATCAAACCGGCGTATTGTCTCACAGTTGGCGTCCTGACATCAAGCACGATAGGTGCTGCTACAATGGGCCCGGTTAATTCATTACAACCTGAGGTATAATCTGATTTATTCAACTTTGCCATCATAAACCCATTGCTGTTTCCCAGATTACCTTCAAGATCCCCCATTAAAAAATAAGTTCCGTTACTCGACTGAAGGGGCCATCCTCCTCCTCCTGAGTTGGGAGACCAGTAAGACGCACCTTCATCCCAATTTGCCCTTCCGATTTCTTTGGTATAGGCAGGTATCACATTCCCGTTGATGTCAATTTCAAACATCAGCATATCCCCGTCCTGATTGGCTGACTCAGAACCAACAATGTAGTTGCCCGTATTTGCATCCGCATATAACCTGTTGACATATTGAAGTATGGTACCAGTATAGGTATTGCACCACATTGTAGCACCTGTAGTGGCATTGATACGCATAATCCACTGGTAACCGCCGCCATAAGAATTTCCGATGGCGATAAAGTTACCGCCCGCGTCTTGCAGTACATCTGTGATCTGCTCTTCCTTACAGGTTCCAGGATTGCTGTAAGTTCTGGCCCAGTTGACAGAGCCATTAAAATTTACCGAAAGCAAAAACCCGTCTTCACGGTAGCCGCTAAGCGCAGCACAGGGATAACTGGTGCTGTAGGAAAGGCGGTATCCGCTAAATACAAACCCTGTGCTGGTGACTATAAAATCGGTAGGGTATTCAGAGGCTACGGAATCCGAAGGTAACACACCTGAGCAAAGGTAAGGGTAGTCCAGGGAATATCTCATGGTCATAACCGTGTCAAGAGATGCATCAGTTTTAATTAACAGAACATCATCACCCGGCAAGCCTTGCTCTCCGTTTGACCCGACAGGATACCCGATTGTTGAAACACAGTTTCCTGCACCATTTCCGCCCATCTGTCCTACAAAAGCATAAGCAGCGCCGGATACCGCGGGAACAGGTTTATTGAAATTAAGATTACAGCCGCTGAAAAAAGAGGTACAATACGTTTTGCTGCTGACCATATTCCCGTTCTGATCAATGACCCCGGCCCATGCACCCGGCTCCCCGAAGCCAGGTGTATAATCCACAGTTGCTTTTCCGCAAATAAGGTATTGTGTACCTGTCAGGGTCGGATAAATATCAAAAACCTCAAACTGATCCAGATCGGCCGAATCAGCCAGAGATTTAAGCCAGACCATATTTCCGGCCGTATCCAACTTGGTTATTAATCCGATGGCATTAGAACCGCCCATGAAAGTGCCACCGCATCCTACAATATCGGGTTGATTCATTCTAAAAACTGAAATAGCAGGATAATTATAAAATGGAGGGTTACTCAATAAATAAGTGCTTTCAAAACCTAACTGTGAGCACGCCTCTTTAGGTGAAAGACTAAGTATTAAAACACAAAAAAATACTAAACGAGTAAAAAATGTATTCATAATTTTCACACCTTTCGGCCTACTTTTACGCACAATCTCATAAAAGGTTTCGAAATAATAGTAGACGACACAAAAATAGCTTGGTAAAATTACAAAAAAACAGGAGTTATTAACATTCCCCCCCTCAGCACATAAAAGCCTTAATTTTGAAAACAATGAGTAGTTCTGACTATTTAGCCGAATTAAACGAAGTTCAGCGCCAGGCGGTTGAATGCACCCAGGGGCCGGTAATGATTATTGCAGGGGCCGGTTCAGGAAAAACCCGGGTATTGACCTACAGAATAGCCCATTTGATAAGGGGTGGCATTGATCCCTTCAATATCCTCTCGCTTACATTTACAAATAAGGCTGCAAGAGAAATGAAGGACCGAATCACTTCAATTGTAGGAAATAACGGGAAAAACCTATGGATGGGGACCTTTCATTCGGTTTTTGCGAAAATTCTCCGGATTGAAGCCCAGAAAATAGGATTTCCTTCAAATTTCACGATTTACGATGCCGAAGACTCGAAGAGTCTGCTTAAGGACATCATAAGAGAACTGGGATTGGATGAAAAAATATACAAACCAGCCTTGGTTTACAACCGGATTTCGGCGGCAAAAAATATGCTGATTTCTTCGCAGGCTTACAGCCTGAATGAACGCATAATGAGCGAAGACAAATTAAGCGCCAAACCCCGCATCTCTGAAGTTTACGCCAAATACAGCAACCGCTGCTTTAAGGCAGCGGCCATGGATTTCGACGACCTGTTGTTTAAAACGAACGTATTGCTGCGTGATCATCCGGACATGCTTCAGAAATACCAGGAAAAATTCAGGTACATCCTGGTCGATGAGTATCAGGATACCAACTTTTCGCAATACGTGATTGTCAAACAACTTGCTGCCCGTTTTGAAAACATCTGTGTAGTGGGAGACGATGCCCAAAGCATTTATTCGTTCAGGGGTGCGAACATTCAGAATATTTTAAATTTCGAAAAAGACTACCCCGACCTCAAAACGTTTAAACTCGAGCAAAACTACCGTTCGACCCAAACCATTGTCAATGCGGCCAACAGTGTAATAGCCAATAACAAGGAACAACTGAATAAAAAGGTGTGGACGGACAATGTCACTGGCGAAAAAATACGTGTGATGCGGGCCCTCACCGATAACGAAGAAGGCTACCAGGTCGCCCGTTCTGTTTTCGACCGCCGGATGAACGATCAGGCCAGACCTTCCGATTTCGCAATCCTTTACCGCACCAATGCGCAGTCACGTGCCATGGAAGAAGCGCTGAGAAAACTGAACATCCCTTATAAAATATACGGTGGCCTTTCCTTTTACCACCGCAAAGAAATAAAAGACCTGCTCGCCTATTTTCGCCTGGCCATCAACCCCCACGATGAAGAAGCAATCAAGCGCATCATCAATTATCCCGTCCGGGGCATTGGTCAGACGTCGATAGAAAAAATAATCCTTGCCGCCTCCGATAACGATGTAAGCATTTGGACCGTTATAGACAACCTGGCCGACTTCAAACTCGATATCAATTCCGGAACCGCCGGTAAAATAAATGATTTTGCGGTGATGATAAAAAATTTCGGACGGATGGCTGAAAGCAAGCCGGCTTATGAGGCCGGCAACAGCATTGCCAATGCATCCGGAATAGCGCGCGATCTTTACAACGACAAAACCCCGGAAGGAGTCAGCCGCCATGAAAACATCCAGGAACTGCTCAATGCACTGAAAGAATTTTCTGACGAGCAAGCCACCGAACCCCGGGAACCCCGGGAGTCCCAAACCCTCGAAAGCTTCATGCAGGATATTGCTTTATTGACCGACACTGACAAAGACGATAAAGACGACAACAACCGGGTTTCCCTGATGACCATTCATGCTGCAAAAGGCCTCGAATTCCCTTATGTATTTATTGTCGGACTCGAAGAAAATTTATTTCCGTCCCAGATGGCCCTCAGTTCAAGGGAAGACCTCGAGGAAGAAAGACGCTTATTCTATGTGGCCCTCACCAGAGCCGAAAAAACAGCAACCCTCAGCTATGCCGTTTCGAGATACAAGTGGGGAAACCTGATCAACTGCGAACCCAGCCGCTTCATCAGCGAACTCGATGAACAGCACATCGAAATGCCTGTTCTGCCGGTTTCACAGGACGAAGAAACCTGGGGCGTTCGTTCTCCAAAATCCTTCTCTTACAAAAGAAACCAGACCGATACGGCAAAAAAAAATCTACCCGGCTCAACTGAAAAAACACCTGCTCCCAAAAATCTCCTCCGTCTGAAAAACAACAACCTTTCAGCAGCCCCGAACTACAATCCCGAAGACCTCAGGGACCTGGCGGCAGGCATGCAGGTTCTTCACGAACGTTTTGGGACCGGAACGGTCGTAAGCATGGAAGGAATTTTTCCCAACAACAAAGCAACTGTGCAATTCCCTTCGGTAGGACAAAAACAATTGTTACTGAGATTTGCCAGGCTCAAAATCGTATAAAGCTTACCATTCGTTTTTTTCTTTATTTTTACTTTTAATTCGATTCAAAACAGCGGCATGAGAACAATTGAATTTCGTGAGGCCCTTCGGGAAGCCATGACTGAAGAAATGCGAAAAGACGAGCGCATTTTCCTGATGGGAGAAGAAGTCGCCCAATACAACGGAGCTTATAAAGTGAGCAAGGGCATGCTGGATGAGTTCGGAGCAAGGCGGGTAATCGACACACCCATTGCCGAGCTTGGTTTTGCCGGTATTGCAGTGGGCTCAGCCATGAACGGACTCCGGCCGGTTGTTGAATTCATGACCTTTAATTTTTCACTGGTTGCCATTGACCAGGTCATCAATTCTGCGGCAAAAATGATGAGCATGAGCGGGGGGCAGTTCAATGTACCCATTGTGTTCAGGGGACCGACAGGCTCAGCAGGTATGCTCAGCTCCCAGCATTCGCAATCCTTCGACAGCTGGTACGCCAATTGCCCGGGGCTGAAAGTAGTGGTGCCCTCGAATCCGGCCGATGCGAAAGGCCTTCTGAAATCTTCCATCAGAGACAACGATCCGGTTATTTTCATGGAAAGTGAACAGATGTATGGCGACAAAGGCGAAGTTCCGGATGGAGAATACCTCATACCCATTGGAGTTGCCGATATTAAAAAGCGCGGAACCGATGTTACCCTGGTTTCCTTCGGAAAGATTATGAAGGTAGTGCTCGCTGCTGCAGAGGCCCTGGAAAAGGAAGGAATTTCGGCAGAAGTTATTGACCTGAGAACCATACGTCCCCTCGACTATCAAACCGTACTTGAGTCGGTAAAAAAGACCAATCGCCTGATCATTATAGAGGAAGCCTGGCCTCTGGGATCCATCGCCACCGAAATTGCTTTCAAGGTGCAGCTGGAAGCCTTCGACTACCTCGACGCTCCGGTTAAACGAATAACCACCGCTGATGTTCCCCTGCCCTATGCACCAACCCTGATCGAAGCCTCTTTACCCAATATGGAAAGAGTAATAAAAGCGGCAAAGGAAATTTTGTACATCAAACGCTAAATTAAACCGGCGCAATGGCTCTGTTGGGTTCAATTTTAAAACGCACAATTGAAATTGGAGGAAAATTTCCTAAAATCCGCCTTGCCGATGCCTATCGTCAGCAAGTTAAAACACTGAAGTATCTTCTTACAAAAGCTGAATTTACCTCCTTCGGAGAAAACTATAATTTTACCCGCATACTGTCTTCTGAAAATCTGGTCAACGCGTTTCAGCAAACGGTTGATACGCACGATTACAATTCGATTTTCAAAAAATGGTGGTACCGCTCGCTTAATGGCGAGCCCTACGTTTGCTGGCCCGATCACATCAAGTATTTTGCATTGAGCTCAGGAACCTCCGAAGCTTCGAGCAAGCAAATTCCGGTAACAAAGGACATGCTGAAGGCCATTAAAAAAACAAGCATTATGCAGATGGTCTCCCAGGTTCACTACAACCTGCCGGTGGAGCACTTCGAAAGAGGAATACTGATGATTGGCGGAAGCACACACCTGAACTACAACGGAACCTATTTCGAGGGAGACCTGAGCGGAATAACGGCGGGCAATATTCCTTTTTGGTTCCAGCATTTTTACAAACCCGGCACCCGGATCTCCAAAGAAAGCAACTGGAATTCAAAACTTGACGAAATAACAAAAAGCGCCAAACAATGGGATATCAGCATCGTTTGCGGGGTCCCGGCCTGGATACAGATCCTCTTCGAGCGTATCATTGCCCACTACAATGTATCCGGCATTCACGACATCTGGCCCAACCTGGCCATTTACGTGCATGGCGGTGTTCATTTCGAACCCTATAAAAAAGGGTTCGAAAAACTGTTGGGAAAACCAATCATTTATCTCGAAACCTATCTTGCATCCGAAGGCTTTATCGCCTATCAGAACCGCCCCGATTCAAAAGGGATGAAACTGGTTCTCAACAACGGGATATTTTACGAATTTGTTCCCTTCAACGAAAGCAATTTTGATTCCGAAGGGGCTCTGAAACCCCGTGCAGAAACTCTTCACGTCGGACAGGTACAGGAAGGAACCGAATACGCTTTGCTCATTTCGACCTGCGCAGGAGCCTGGCGCTACCTGATTGGCGATACAATAAAATTCACCTCGCTGGAGCACTACGAAATAGCAATCACCGGCCGAACCAAACACTTCCTGAGCTTATGCGGCGAACACTTGTCCCAGGACAACATGAACAAAGCCATTAAAACGGTATCCGATGAACTCAACATCGACATTAAAGAATTTTCCGTTGCAGGTATCAATTACGGTTCCCTCTTTGCACATCGCTGGTATATCGGGACCGATGACGCAGTAGATAAGAACGTAATGAAAGAAAAGCTCGACGAGCATCTGAAAGTCCTCAACGACGATTACCGGGTCGAACGTATCGCGGCGCTGAAAGAAATATTGGTCGAGATTCTTCCTGCGAATGTCTTTTACGACTATATGCGGGAAAAGGGAAAAGAAGGCGGTCAGAACAAATTTCCCCGTGTGATGAAAGAAGGAAAACTGAAAGAATGGGAGACCTATCTTGTTCAGCAAAATCTTATTAAACTGGAATTATGATCGAAGCAATACGTGATGGTGTTGGTTTGGGACTGATGTTGGCCATCGCTTTCGGTCCGTCATTTTTCGCCTTGCTTCAGACCAGTATCAAAAACGGATTGTTGTCAGGGATTACCCTGGCTCTGGGAATTTTCACAAGTGATGTCCTTTACGTAGTGGTTGCCTATTTCGGAGCCACCCGGCTACTCAGTGACCCTCAGAATAAATTTTACATCGAAGCCATAGGCGGATTGCTACTGGTCGCATTCGGAGCTTTCGCCCTTCTTCAGAAAAAACACACGCAAAAAACGATCGAAGTGATTTACGAAAAGCCGTCAGTAACTTTTGTCAAAGGTTTTCTGCTCAACACCTTCAATCCCGCCGTTTTTTTGCTGTGGTTTCTTTGGGTGAGTATTTTCAGTGCTAAGCTGCAATTTTCAAAACTTCACATCATCGTCTGCTTTTGTGTCGCTCTGGGTACTGTTTTCACTACCGACGTCCTGAAGGCCGTTGTAGCCAACCAGCTCCGTAACATCATGACGGCAGCCGTCCAGGTTTGGGCCAGCCGGCTGCTGGGATTGGTGCTGATAACAATAGGCATCAACCTGATGTGTTCAGATTGCCTGCTGCATTTCTTCTTCAGGCTTATTGGACGGGGATGATACTCAGGGTTTCTCTAAAACTTTCCTGATATCCGGCTTGAAATAATTCGTTCCCTTCAGGATTTTGCCGTCTTCCCTGAAAATGGGCTGGCCATTTTCGTCCAGCTTAGACATATTGCTCCGCTGTATTTCGTCAAAAATTTCCTCTATTTTATGCTGCAATCCGTGCCGTAAAATGGTTCCGAATACAATATACAACTGATCCCCCAGGGCATCCGCCACTTCCACCAGATTCCCGCTTTTGCAGGCTTCCAGGTACTCTTCATTCTCCTCCTTGAGCAGATTGAATCGCAATTGGTATTCCTGCTCACCTACATTTACTTCCGGACTTTCCCTGTTTCCGATTTTAAAAACCTCGTGAAAGGTTTTTACCTGATCTATCTTTTCGGTAAACAACTGTTTTTGGGGCACTGCGATCAGGGTTTTTTAGCCTTGTCTGATTTGTACTGTTCATTCAATCCGTTCAATACATCAGCCGTAATATCCAGGCTGTCTGCTCCGAGCAAAAGGCTGCCGCCAAGGCTTGAATAGGATAAAATATAATTGTAACGGCCCTCCTTATTGTATTCTTTGAGAAATTGGCTTATTTTGTTCTGAAGAACAACATTTTTTTTCTGCGTCTCATCGGCAAGTACGGTCAACTGCTTTTCCATGCCATCCAATTCTTCTTTGCGCTTCATCAGGTCGGCCTCTGCAAGTTTGCCCTGATCAGGTGTATAGCCACCCTGGCTGGCCTTCTGCTGAAACTCGCCATAATCCTGTTGAAGCTTTTCGGCTTTTTGCTTATAAACCGATTCCAGCTGATTTTGCCGGGCAGCCGTTTCGCGTTTCAGAACCTTTACGTATTCGTAATTCCCGTACAGACTGTCTGCATTGACAAAAACAATCCTGGAGGCCTTGAGTTCTTTGGGGTTAAATTTCACTGCAGTTTCTGTAGAATCCTTTCCCGAATGAGCTCCGGCATGCATACCGTGATGTTTTCCTTCAAAATGGAGGTAATACAAAAAGGCCACTGATACAATCAGCAGAACCTGAATCAATGTGGAGGAATTTTTCAAATGGTCTGTTTTTGGTTGCCGGCAAAGATAAAGCAAATCCTGAAAATGCTTGTGCTTAAATTAATTTAAATTTACAGCACATGACCTTTCTTCAACAGCTGGCCGATTACCTGCTCAAACATCACCTGAATAACCTCAACCGCCTGTGCATCGTCTTTCCAAACCGGCGTGCGGGTCTTGTTTTTAAATCCGTTTTGAAAGAACATATAAAAAACCCTGAACAGCAGAATAGCCCTGAGCAGCTTCCCGAAATTTATTCCATTGAAGATTTCATAATTAAACTCAGCGGACTCGAAATACTCGATCCGGTCGGACAATTGGCAGAACTCTACAACGCGTACACAGAGACCGAAAAAGGAACGCCGGAAAGTTTTGATGAATTTTCAAAATGGGGACAAATTCTTTTATCCGATTTCAACGAAGTCGACCAGTACCTGATCGATCCCGGAGAATTGTTTCTCAACCTGAAAAGCATCAGGGAAATTCACAACTGGAACCTGGACGAAACAAGTCTTACTGAATTTCAGCAGAACTATCTGAATTTCTGGGAATCCATCGGTACCTGTTACACGGCGTTCTCCAAAAATCTGGCAGCAAAAAGACTGGCCTACCCGGGAATGGCCTACCGTAAGGCTGCAGAAAACAGTTCCGAAACGGAGGCGACCCAATCCTGGGAAAAAATAATCTTCGCGGGATTCAATGCCCTCAATGCAGCAGAAGAAAAACTATTCGCTGATCTGGTTAAACAAAAGAAAGCCGAAATTTTCTGGGACGCCGACTCCTACTATACCGAAAATACGATCCAGGAAGCAGGCCGTTTTCTGAGAAAATACAGAAACGCAGGGACCTTCGCCAACCCTGAAACCGGCAATTTCAACTGGGTCGAAAACAAGCTCGCCCTGGACCCTAAAAAAATTACAATCACCGGCGTTTCAAAAAACATTGGGCAGGCCAGACTGACCGGCCAGCTCATCCGGGAACAAATGATACAGCAGCAATCGGCTCCCGATTCCGGCTCAGGATCCGCCTCAGGATCAAACTCCGGTTCCGGCTCATTACTGTCAAATACAGCCATCGTCCTTGCCGACGAAACCCTGCTTTTCCCGGTACTCCATTCCCTGCCCGAATCTGCAAAAAATGTCAATGTCAGCATGGGCTATCCCTTAAAAAATACGGCCCTTGCCCAATTTACGGACCTGATCCTGCAATTGCATGAAAACCAAAGTCAAAGCGGTAAAAAAAAATTCTATCACCGCAAGCTGACCGCCTTTTTCAGACACCCCTATTTCTCATTGGCTATCGACGAATCCGGTGAAAAAATCTCCCGCAATGTGATCAGTTACTTACAGGAAAACAATGTAATTTTTTGTTCAGCAGAAAACATTCGCCCGCTAATGGCGAATGCCCCGAAACAAAAGCGCAATTTGCTGGATATGCTTTTCTCTGACTGGATCAGCCTGGAGCAAATTCTTGATTTTTTTTCCCGTCTCATTGAAAATCTTGAAGAGCAACTCAGTTCTTCAGCAGAAGCCGAATTCCTCATTGCTTTCTCAAAAATCATAAGCAGAATCAAAGCTCTGCCTCTTTCAAATACAGGTGCGAATCCTGTAAAAACCTTCCGCAATCTGCTCGACCGGATGACAGCCATCACAGCGCTCCCCTTTTTCGGAGAACCCACCTCAGGCCTGCAAATCATGGGAATGCTGGAGACCAGGGCTCTTGATTTCGACCGGGTGATCCTGCTCTCGGCAAACGAAGGCGCACTTCCCGCCGGAAAAACGCAGGCAACCTTTATTCCTGTCGACCTCAGACGGGCCTTCGGCCTGCCTACCTTTTCAGAAAAAGACGCCTTGTTTGCGTATCATTTCTATCACCTGTTACAGCGGGCCAAACACATCGAAATTATTTACAATACCGAAGCCGACGTGACAGGAGGCGGGGAAAAAAGCAGATTCCTCACCCAGCTTCTGCAGGAGTTTCCTCCCGTCAACAGTTCTGCACATATCCGTGAACAGTTGCTTGAGGTGAATACAGACCCCAACGCCAATGATCCTGAAATACGTATCCCGAAAACCGAAGACGCAATAGCCCTTATCGTTAAAAAGGCTGAATCCGGTTTTTCCCCTTCCCTGATTAACATCTACCGCAACTGCTCCCTTCAGTTTTATTTCAATTTAATCGGCAATTTAAGAGCCGCTGAAACAATCCAAGACAGTATCGGCGCAGATACCCTGGGTACAGTACTTCACAAAACCCTTGAAATGCTGTACCGTCCGGCAATTGACAAAACGCTTACTGCCGATAAACTAAGTGAAATGAAAGCGGCTGCAAACCAGCTGCTTTCTCAAAACTTCCAGGATCACTACGAACCGGAAGATCTTTCTTTCGGAAAAAATCTGCTTACCCTTAAAACAGCACAAACCTATCTGTCCCGTTTTTTCGACTCCGAACTTGAATTTATCGAAGGCCTGTCAAAACAGGGTAAAACGCTCCTCATCCGCGAACTCGAAAAGGAGTACAGCTGCGATTTACCTACAGATAAAGGCAAAATTAAAATCAAGGGAAAAATAGACCGTATAGACGAAATCGGTTCTACCCTGCGCATATTGGATTACAAAACCGGCAAAACAGAGGAAAGGGAACTGAAAGTTTCAGAAATGCAAGCCTTAAGAAACGATCCGGTTTTGAACAAGAGTTTTCAATTACTGATGTATGCGTTGCTGGTTTCTGAAAATCACCAGGGCTTTACAGCACTGGAACCGGGCGTCATCAGCTTCAGGCAGCTGACACCCGGAAGCAGAGCAATCCGTGTTAACCAAAGCAAGGTTGTTACAAAAGAAGTACTCACCGGTTTTTCCGCTCTGCTGGCCGACCTGTTCCACGAAATTTACGATCCTTCAACCCCGTTTACGCAAACCGCCGATACAAAAATTTGTGTACATTGTGACTTTAAATCCATATGCAACCGTTAATTTTCACCCCTATGCAAAAAAACCGTTTTCTCTTCCGGCCTGTTTCCTTTCTGTTAGCCCTGCTTCTGATGACTACTGTTTTTTCATTTGGTCAGGACCTGCAGCCAACCCCAACGGAAGCCTGTCTGACCGTTAAAGTTTTTGACGGCAAGAAAAAACCACAAACCGGTGAAAAGGTAATTTTTGAAAACAGCGCTTCAAAAAAAGAATTCAGCGGAGTAACCAAAGAAAACGGATCCTTTAAAATCCTGCTTCCGAAAAATGCCACCTACAAAATCAAATACAAAAACTTCAGTACAAACGTAGATTATTCAACCCTTACCCTTCCGCTTTCCAAGGATACCCTTGTAAATTTTGCGGTTAACCTTACCTTTGATACCCCTGAAACCTTTACCCTCGGTGATGTTAATTTTGATGCCGGCAAAGCATCAATACGTCCCGAATCGTTTAAGGAACTCAACCAGCTGGCAGAATACATGAACAACAAAAAAGACCTGGTTATTGAAATTGCCGGTCATACAGACAATGTCGGCACAAAGGAATCCAATCAAAAACTTTCAGAGGATCGTTCAAAAATGGTTGTAGACTACCTCGTCAAAAAAGGAATTGCGCAATCCAGACTAAAAGCCATCGGTTACGGTGACTCCCGTCCTGTTGCCTCTAACGATACCGATGCCGGAAAACAGAAGAACAGAAGAACTGAAATTCGCGTTATCAGCAAGTAAACCATCCGGCCGGTTCACGAGTCGGTGAATCGATAACCGACCCCCCTGATCGAATGAAAGTAGCGCGGGCTCCTGGGCTCGGGTTCAAAGTATTTCCGAAAGGCAAGAATATAATTGTCAATGGTCCGGGTAGAAGGGTAAACATCCACCCCCCATACTGTTTCCAGAATTTGTTCCCGTGAAACAACCTGACCTCTGCGGTCAATCAGCAGCTTGAGCAGAAGAACTTCACGTTTGCTGATCCGCTGTCTTAATCCATTGGCACCGGTAATTTCAAAAGTTGAAAAATTAATGCTGTTTTCTCCAAACACACAGGTTTTTAGTACACCTGCAACGGATTCGCTTTTTTCATTCCGTTTCAAAAGGTTCTTCACCCTCAACAGAAATTCTTCCAGATTAAAGGGTTTGGCAAGATAGTCATCCGCGCCGAGCCGGAGTCCCCTTATCCGGTCTTCACTTCCCGATTTGGCGGTTAAAAACAAAATAGGAATCTCGCTGTTTTCCAGACGGATGGTTTCACAGACCGAAAACCCATCCAGCTCCGGAAGCATAACATCCAGTACCAGAAGATCGTATCGCGCCTCCCTGAATTCCTGCAAGGCTTTTCTGCCGTTCTCAACTGCATTCAAAAAATAGCCCTCCAGCTCAAGATTTAGCTT
>JABDFU010000014.1 GCA_013286385.1 Bacteroidota bacterium | reverse complement strand
TGCATGAAATATCTGAAAAACGAGGACGATGCTCAGGATGCTTTGATGCAGATATTTGAAAAGCTGCTTGATGACCTGAAAAAGCACGAAATTCAGCAGTTTAAGGCCTGGTTGCATACCGTTTCAAAAAATCATTGCCTGATGCAGATCCGTTCTGGAAAAGCGGTATACTCCAGACAAATCGATTTGAGAATTGAACGGGATGGTCTGGCCACGGCAACTGAGGATCATTCAGCTATTGATGGGCCGGCTACTGAGGAACAGTTTGATAAACTTGAAAAAGCTATCGCACAATTAAACGAAGATCAACGAAGATGCATTCAGCTTTTTTACCTGAACGAAAAATCATATCAGGAAATAACCGCGGTTACCGGCTATTCCTTAAATGAAGTGAAAAGTTACCTGCAGAATGGAAAACGAAACATTAAACTGTTTTTTGCCGGAAAAGCATGAAGGAGCAACTGCATAAAAATTTATTCGAGTCTAGCGGTTGCTTATCTGAGCAAACGTTGTTCGACTATATTGACGATCGGCTCAGTTCTGATGAACGGTTCAGGGTGGAGAAGCACCTGCTGGATTGTGAGTTGTGCGCTGATGCGCTCGAAGGTTTTCGGTTTGTCAAGGACAGAAGCCGTATTACCAGTGCAACAAACAGAGTGTGGGAGTTACTGGAGTCCCGAAACGGACCGGATTCCGGAAGCATGCCGGAGTCGGAAAATAAAAAGAAAAACCGTGTTGTCCGGATGGATTACCGTTACCAGTTGTCTGCCGCCGCTGCGCTGGCCTTGATTATTTGCGGGGCTTTTCTTTTTGAACTATTTTTTTAATAAAAGCACTGCTAACCTGGCTTACAAAACGGAAACCGAAGTTGAAAAGCGAATGGTGCAGGATGCTGATACCCTGCGGTCTGTTGGGCCCGAGTCTAAATCGGAATCGAATACTTTCCTAAGAAGGAAAAGATTTTGTGTGTTAAATTTAACTTTTTTATTCATCGGACGCGAAATCTATTCAGACCAATTGAAACAGCCGTCTGGTAAACCTGCACGTTTACGTTTTTTAAAAAGGCGCTTCAGGCCATTAAAATCAATCCGGTTTAAAAATCCAGACCGATGGTAGTTGCCTGAACCCTGTTTTACCATTTGCAGTTGCAGATATTGCTTGTCAGCCTTGTTCTGAAACTGTTTGCATCCGCAATCTGCTTTCGGTTTCAAAGAATCCGCCACCCCCGCCTGCAGTTCTGGACTGATCAGAAGGCTTAATCCAACCGCGACCGTTAAAAACCCTTTCATTTAGCTTTTGCTGATTTTAATCCGTTCAACTCCGCTCCAGGACTTGAATTCATTGGTATAATACAGGTAACCCGATGAAGCAGGCGCATCGAATTCTCCGGGTACTTCCGCTTTCAGATCCAGATTAATCTGCCTCGATTCATTGGCAGCCATTCCGCGGTAATAAATCGCAACCTGATTTCCTTTTATCTCATAGTAGTCAAATACCTTTTTCTCCAGCATTTCTTTCAGCTGCCAGGGCTGAACGGTAAGTCCTGCCGGTATTCCGATCAGCACCATAGTACTTGGCAGTTCCGCATTTTTAAGATTGCGCAGTACAACCGAATACCTGATTGTTTCCCCCACCTTCGCATTTTTAGCAGAAAGAGTGCTGCTCAGGTTCACACTGCAATCCTTGTCACTCACCGGAAGAAAGGTGTTCCAGTTAACGGCAACAGAATACGGAAGCGGTTGCTTTACACCGATGTATTTAACTTTTAGGATATGTTTCCCCGCAGACAGGAACCGTTCGAGGCTGTCAATTGCAATGGGGCCTTTGTCTCCTGCCTTGTAGTTTTTTTCAGCCACCATTTTGCCATCCACAAAAACCTCAATGCGGCCGTCCTCAGCAGTTTTCTTGCTTTCTATTGCAAACCGGGTAAGCGCTTTCAGCGCCAGTATGGTTCCCTGGGTGCTGCTGAACGTTCCTGATCCGTCTCTTGAATTGATAATAAAATCAATTGCCTTTCTTAATTCCAATTGGTGTTGGCCCTTGGTTTTCATAATGGCCAGTGCTGCCATTGAAGTTGTTTCAATGATCAGGGATTTGCCCTGAGAATAAGTAACCGAATGGGTGCTTCCGGTCCAGCTTCCGTCTTTGTCCTGAAGACTCAGCAAAAGCTTCATAGCCTGATCAGCTTTTGCTGCATCGCCCAGCTTACAGGCCGCACTCGACATCATGGCCAGCATATACGGATCTTTCTTTTCAAGGGCTCTGGCATAGCAGGATTCAAATTCATTTTTAATGTCCGAATAACCCGCTTCAGCAACGGCATAAACGATATAGGAATTCAAAATTTCATCCGAAATACGTCCGTAATCATGCAGCGCGTGCTGATTGCGGGTAAATCCTCCCTTTCCGTCCTTATGGTCCATGATCCATTGAGCGGTACGATCCAGCATTTTCTGATCCACATTTCCGCCTGCATTTTTCATATCGGTAAATTCCATAAGCCCGTAGGCACTCAGGCCTTCGTGTCCGGGAGCTGCACCAAACCATTCATAACCCTTGTCCTTTGTTTCAAAACTGCAGAGACGGGTATACCCCCTGTCCAAAAGGGAATTCGCCTGAGACATGCTTTTATCATCTCTGCTGTCGGTTGATTTCAGGTAATCCAGAACCATAGCATTGGGATAGGCTGTGCAGGAGGTCTGTTCGAAACAGCCGTAGGGTTCCCTCAATATTCCTTCGACCCCCTTCATCAGGTCGCTCACCACATTGGGATAAGCGCTGAAAGAAGCTTTAACCGATCCCTCTACCACATGCTCCATGTCAAAACTGTATTCCTTTTCAATTTCCTGACCCGAAAAAGAAGCGCTGGCCGGAAATCCCTTCGAAACCATCTTCATGGTTGAAGTAAAAGCATCTTTTAATCCGCAGCTTTTAAAAGATATCGTAAAATCGCCCGCTCCCGGAGTATTCAGAACTTTATAATCCAGATAAACCACCTTTGATTCACCGGGCATAAGCGTTTGGGCAAGCTCTGGAGCAGACAGGGCTTTCAGTCCCTCCGGAGCGTCCACGGTAAAAGCTCCCCCTAACGGATGGGCTGTGTTGTTTTTCAAAAAAACCGGGATGGAAACAATATCCGAAGTCGCCACTTCCACCGGAATTTTTGCGCTCATGGCAAAAGGCAATTGGGTAAAATAAGTATGTTCGGCTCTTCCAACCATTCCGTCAGGGCTTAAACCCTCAACAGTCGTCCTGAATGAGGAAATATCATCCGAATTGTAGAACTCAATCGTCTTTGTTCCGTTGCGTCCGATTTCCAGATTCGGTTCCCAAAAAATGGTGGAGCGAAAATCTGTACGTACGTCTGCCGTTTGTTCGTTGTCATACAATGGAGCTGCGAATTGACGCGCCCGATAATACGATACTTGTTCAGATCCAGGCAGAGCAACAGCTCTCCCCGCGTTATTCATAGCAAGTGCAGTCTGATCAAAACCGGCATGGGCAAAAACTGCTTTTGATGCCAGCTTCTTGCTATTCTCTTTGCTGTTCTCTTTGCTGTTCTCTTTGTCTTTAACAAGGAGTGCCTTGTGCCCGCCCTGCATTTCAAAAAATCGCCGCTTTTCCATTTTCCTATCGTCGTCCGCATCCAGGACCTTTCCGGCGCCATTTCCTGCACTCATGGCAGCCGGAACAGCCGGTGCGCCCAAACGTTCATTGTCCTCTTCAACGGCTTCCCTGTTGTTTCGGCTGTAATTGTAGTTTCCATAGAGGTAGAAGGGCTCATGACTTCCGTAGCTGTATACATATTGGATTTGCTGATTATAACCCTGTGCAGTAATGGTTAGCATAACAGGAGCATAAAGGCTGAGTCCCCGTAAGCTGAATTCGCCTTTTTCATCCGCTTTATAACTTCCGGTGGCTGTCTTAACTGTTGCGCCAGCAATGACCTTTCCGCTGTTTGCATCCATTACCACGCCGGAGACAAGAGCCTCTTCGGGCAAAAATCCGGGTTCTGAATAATTAACAGAACACACCTGTTCCCAGGTAAATTTTCTCCAGCCCGCTGTCATTAGCAGATAATCCAGTGCCTTAGGGGCTTTCGTTTCTTTTTCATTAAAATAAAACGCGGGTTCCTCGATTTTACCTTTTACATCCTCCTGTAAAAGCAGCTCAGAAAGGATGGTCCCTGACTTGTCATCAGCGAAAGACAACAACTGGTCATTGACCACTGCCAGGGAAAGGTTTGCGGGCATGGGTACGCCCCTGTCATCACTTACATGAACCGTAAGCTGCACCTTTTCCCTGGGCAAATACATGGACTTGTCTGTGCACACACGAATGTTAAGGTGTTTGCCGGGATTGACAAATGCAAGGCGTTCGGCCCGCGCTACACCTTTACTGTCAAAGAGGGTAAGTTGCGCCACTCCCATGGGAAACTCAGAAACCGGAACCGTAAGTTTGTTCAGCCCTTCCTGAGCCTGAACGGCAGTTGCGTAGCAGATCTCTCCTCTCACCTGGGCCACAAGGGACAATTGTTCAGGCTCAGAAGAAGATAGGTCCAGTTCAATTCCTTTTGAAGAAGAGTTCACGATATTCAGTACATACCCTTTCGCAAGCGCTCCTGGCAATTCAAAAAGCTCCTTTATCCCTTCGGGTTTTGTAACTTTCACAAAATACGTTTGCCCGTCCTCCGGCTTAAGACGGAAGGCACCCATTCCCAAATGAAAACTGCTGAAGGAGGTTATGAATTTGCCATCCCTGGTTACGAGCTCCCCCTCCAGATCTGCGGGTTTATCAAATTCATTCAGAGCCCTGAAAGCAACCTTGCTCTCTATCCCTGAAACAAGATCCCCGCCCTCCGGAAAAAATTGCAGGTTGATTTTATTCAGAACGATGGGAATCGAACGGGAAATACTTTCTGTAGTTCCATTGTAATCAATAAGCACATTTAACAGCCCATCGGCAGTCTTCAGATCCCCGGGCAATTTAAAATGAAGAAAACAGGTTCCGGAGGCATCGGTTGAAGATCCGTTTTCCAGTACTTTTTTACCATCCAGGGATGCGGTAAATTTCAGCTTATAATCAGCAAGCGCCTTGTTCTCATTCGTATTCAACTCCAGCTTTGCAATAACCTCATCGCCCGAACCGAAAGCCTTCTTCTCAAAATCAAGTTTCATTTTTAAGTTTGGCAAAACGATGTCCTGAACCTGTACTTCCTTTTCAAAACCGAAATCGCTTCCGTCATTTTTCTGCCAATTCGTATAGGCTTTCACCTTATAGGTGCCACCTGCGGCTTCTGCGCTTAATGTAAAATCTCCGGCGGCTTTTCCGTTTTTTGCGATCAGGTTCAGGGATTGTTCCACATTTCCCCTGGGCCCTATAAGATCGACGTGAAGAATATCGCTGTGCCCCGAAGGACTCAGGTTTTTCCCGTCCCGGAGGTAGGCGCTGAACCAGATTGTTGAACCCGGTTCGTAAAAAGGCTTATCCAATTGCACATACATCCGTTCCTCCGGCCAAAGTTTGTTGTGTTGATCAAGATTTGCTTTCAGGCTTCTGATGAAAGAATTTTCAACCGCCTGATTGAGCAGGTCTGTCGGGGTCACCCAACTGATAAGGGCTGCCAGAGTTGCGACAGTCAGGGCTGTCCCAGTGGTCTGAAGAATGGTCTTTGTTTTCATATCAATCTGCTTTAAGTTTAGAACCTTATTTAAATGACGGGGTGTTTAATAAAGAGATGCGCGAATCAGAAAAACTCCATACCTGAGCCGTGTTTTTTCTATAAACGGCTGATTCCCTTGGATTTATTTAATTATTTTAGATCAGTGGGAGATCAGTACGGCATAAAAAATTATAAATCAGGTATCCGTCCGGGCATTTGTCTGTTCACACTCGCTTTGCTTATCGGACTTTTCACCTATAAAGACTACGGCATTTCCTACGACGAAGGCCAGATGCGCAACCTTGGTATTTACACCTATGATTATGCCTTCCACGCAGGCCAGACCATCAAAACCTCTGACAACAAAGAGCACGGTGTGGCAATGGAGTTGCCCCTGATCCTGTTAGAAAAAATCCTGGGCCTGAAGGACAGCCGGAAAATTTTCCTTATGCGCCACCTGCTCACTCACCTTTTCTTTTTAGCGGGCTGTCTGGCGTTTTTTTTATTGACGGAGTTTCTTTTTGGCAGCACAATGCTTGCCGTACTCGGATTTTTTCTTTTGCTCCTGAATCCATTGATTTACGGACATTCCTTTTTCAACACGACTGACATTCCTTTCATGAGCATGTTCATGATTACTATGCTGGTGGGGTATACAGTCCTTCAAAGGAAAACAACTTTAGGAATTCTTCTGCTAGGACTAACCTGCGGCGTACTTTGCAATATCCGTATCATGGGTCTGATGCTCGTGGCAGGTTTCCTGTTTCTGTTTCTCTTTGATTTGAGTAAGCAAAAAAGAGAAGGTCATTTCAGAAAAAAAATGCTGCTGCAACTTCTCCTGTTTCCCGGCAGCGCTTTTATGGCGCTGTATGCGACATGGCCCTACCTATACCCCAATCCACTGGGCAATTTAATCTCCGTTATAAAGACCATGTCATCCTATCCATGGAAGGGGGATGTGGTATTTGCAGGACATTTTTACAAATACAGCAACTTGCCCCTCGATTATTCCATCGGCTGGTTTTGCATTTCAAATCCGCTCGTTTACCTTGGACTCGGATTTTTCGGGTTGGGGCTGACGGGGTTCCGTTTAGCTGCAAAACCCTCTCGTTTTGGTACCGATCCGGCCTTCCGTTTTCTGCTGCTCAATTTGCTATGGTTTGTAGCCCCCTTGCTGGCCATTGCAATTTTACATTCCGTAGTATACGATGCCTGGAGGCATTTGTACTTTATATACCCCTCTTTTGTGCTTATGGGTTTATACGGATTGAATTCATTACCGAAGCCGGGCTTCAGGTATGCGGTTCTTCTGTTACTGGTACTGAACATGGCCCAAACCGCGTGGTTCATGGTGAACAACTTCCCCAATGAGCATATTTACTTCAACAGGATTCCAAGGCAGGATCAGCCCAACCGGCTGCGCAGCAACTACGACCTTGATTATTGGGGAACTTCCTATAAGCAGGCCCTCGAATACATCCTACAAACAGATACTTCTTCATTGATCACGGTAAAGGTCATAGGGCTGGCCGGAAAAGAAAACGCCTGGCTTCTGAAATCCGCCGATCGGCGGCGGATTCATTTTACCGAAGACATTTCAAAGGCAAATTATTTTGCAAGTTATTACAGATATCATCCGGGCGATTATCCGTTCATGGACAAAGAAGTCTTTTCAGTAAAGGTCCTGGGTAGCACCATTATGAGCGTTTTCAAATTAAACTGAATCAGTATACCGCAGCCGCCACTGTTTTAAGCCTGTAGATTCTGAAAGTCCGATTGCTCCAGCATAAATCCAGTTCATCCGCATAACGACTCACATAGGCCTTCAGGGAATCGTCCGAAATCATATGCACGACCAGGTAATCCACTTTGTTGACAACCAAAGCCTGTCTGATTTCAGAAAGGGATTGCAGGGGCCGGTGACTCATCGCCCGTCGTCCGGTATAAAGGGCCAAAGCACGGGGCTTTATAAAATCAAAAGTCGCATTCGCTGCCGTTTGGGATTGAATGTAATCAAAGGCTTCCCGACTCTCCTTTTGCTGAGGTCCGGGCAAAATCGCATTTTTAGTTTGGAGCATTTCTGACAAGCTGGTTTTGTACGATAGTGCTGTGAAAATAAAAAGTCCCGAAGCGAAGATCGATTTATTCAGCTTAAGATGGAGGCGAATGCACAGCAGTCCCTGAACAATGTAGTAAAGCACAAAAGGAATAAGGGGCAAAACAAATCTGAATCCGGCGAGCGAATACGGATAAACGATCAGTGTACCCAGGTAAACAAAAAAAAGGATCTCCATAAAGCCGGATGCTTCGCTCATTCTTTTTAAAATTCCCAATACAAGAAAAGCAAACAACAGGGAACCCGAAAAAAGCTGAATAAATTGCCAGGAATTATTTTCCGGAGCAAAAAAATGCTGCAAAACGTTCAGGTAATAACTTAGGTTCTGCAAAACAGTAGTTTTAAAATGCGCCGACCTGAATGAACTTAAATTCTCAGACAGTAAAGCCTGTCCTGTTCTGAAAATCAGTTTATTCAGTACCAGATAAGTACTCACAGAACCCAGGCAAAGCACTGCGCAAGGGATCAGCTGCTTCAATTGAAATTCCTTTTGCTTACCGGATAAAACGCACCGAATCTCCGCCAGCAAAACAGCCACAATAAAAACAACTCCGATAGTCCTTACAGAGGTCAGAAAACCCATCAACACGGCCAATACCAGAAGCCTGGGAGTCGATTGACGAAGCCCCGGCTGCCGAACCTGGTTTTGGTAAATCATATAGCAAAGAAAAAAGAAAAAAGAAAACGGGATATCCGACATCACTTCCATTTTAAAATGCAGTACCCAGGGGTTGTAGACATACAGCAGGACTATCAGTACAGAAACAAACGATGAATAAAACTGTTTCAGAAACGTAAGCAGGAGAAGCGCTGTCAATACCAGAAACAAGGTCTCCAGATACAAAAAACAAGAAATGCCCGTCCCAAAAACAGCGCAAACAGGGCTTAGCAGCAATGGAAATCCAACGGGATAAGAAGACGGACCCAGCATAGGGTAATCGGGATTGTACACATAGCCTGTTATCGATTGCTGAATTCCCTGCGCCATGTTTCGGGCCTGGTGAATGTACTGGGCAAAATCATCTCCCCAATCGTGTGAAGACCCGATGTTGATGAAAAACAAGGGAATGCAAAAAATAAAAAGAAGGCCGTAGCTCCGGATGCTGGTGCTGGTAAAATAATTTATAACTTTGCCTCTGTAGTTAAACTCCATATGAAAACAATAAAAGTACATAATTTCAGTGCCGGTCCCGGCATATTGCCCGAGGAGGTTCTCCGTCAGGCTTCTGAAGCCTGCATCAATTTTGACGACCTGAATCTTTCCCTGCTCGAAATTTCACACCGCAGCAAAAACTTTGAAGCCGTCATGGAAGAATCCACGACATTGGTAAAAGAGCTGCTTGACCTGGACGACAGTTACAAAATACTTTTTCTGGGCGGAGGAGCAAGTCTTCAGTTTGCCATGGTTCCCTATAACCTGCTCAGGGACGGCGGAACGGCTGGCTATGTAAATACCGGAGTATGGGCCAGCAAAGCCATTAAAGAAGCCAGACTGATCGGAAATACCCAGGTCGTGGCCAGTTCAGAAGACAAAAAATTCAATTACATACCCAAAGGATTCGGAATTCCGACTACGCTCGATTACCTGCATGTAACGTCCAACAACACCATCTACGGAACCCAGTTGAAAAAATTTCCAACTGCCGCGACCCTGGTGTGCGATATGTCCAGCGATATTTTCAGCCGTAAGATCGACGGAAAAAAATTCGGCCTCATCTATGCCGGGGCCCAGAAAAACATGGGACCTGCCGGAGCCACTATGGTAGCGGTAAAGGAATCCCTCCTGGGAAAAGTAAACCGTCCCATGCTGTCCATGATGGATTACCGGGTACATATTAAAGGCGAATCGATGTACAATACGCCCCCTGTTTTTCCGATCTACGTTTCACTGCTGACCCTTCGCTGGCTCAGGAACAACGGAGGAATAGAATGGATTGAACGCGTCAACCAGCAAAAAGCAGATGCGCTTTACACAGAAATAGACCGTAATTCACTCTTTTTCGGAACCGCAGCAAAGGAAGACCGCTCCAATATGAACGTAACCTTTGTTATGCACAAACCCGAACTTGAACCCGAATTTGACCAACTGTGGAAATCAGCAAACATCAGCGGAATACGCGGACACAGAGATGTCGGTGGCTACCGTGCGTCTTTATACAATGCCATGCCGCTGCAAAGCGTACAGGTACTCATAGACGTAATGAAAGATTTCGAAAAGAAATTCGCCTGATTCCCGGTTTTACCCTACGATCTTTGCGCGAACAGGAGCAACAGCGTCCTTAATTTTGGCAAGATCACCCTGGCCAAACTTAGGAGTTTTGGCATAGGCAGCCATGATATCGCCAAGGGGTTTCAACTCCTCCAGCATCTTGGCACAATCCGCATCCTTTTTGTATTGGGTAAGCAAATCCGTTACATACTGATAGGCAAAGATCTGGTCATAAACAGTCCGGTAAGCTTCCATAGTCTTTCCGTCACGGGGTTTTGAGCTGATGATTTCACAGGCAATATAAAGACCTTCCAGCCAACCGCCTGCAACAACAAGGGACGCCGTACTTACCCGGTCATTCGACCTGAGGTTACGCTCAGCCTTTGCGTAAGCATCGTCAATAACATCCATCAGAGAATCTTCCTTGCTCACATTCGAATTGACCCTGTTTCCGAAATCACCGCTGAAAGCGCTTTCCACACCTACTGTTTTGGCCAGTTTGGCCACCTGAGCAACGTATTCAAGCACATCAGCCGACTGGGCATATCCGGCAACATATCCGAAATCCGCTCCGTACACGCCAAGGTTAGAGGCGCTTTGAAATTTGGTTGCATAGCCGGCCGCTTTGCTGGAAGAGTTTAATATGCCCTTATTGTAGGGGAATCCTGCTTTGGCTATTTGCTTGGTAATCTTGATCGGCGAAGGTATACCAGCCCTGATTAAATTCATATCAGCGCGAACGCTGCTGCTCAGCGTGTCTGTTGTTTCCTGATAATCTTTGACAGCTTCTTCCTTGCTTCCGCAGGAGCTGAACAACACGACACCCGAAACCGAAATACTCAAGACAATTTTCTTCAACATGGATTTTTATTTTTAAGTACTGTTTTAATTTTTTTAACTTTTTTTCAGAAAGCAAATATATTTATTATTCCTCAACCACCACACCCATTGAGGAAAACTTCTCAATTCTTTGGTTAACGCGTTCCTCCGGACTCAGTTTTTCAAGGACGGCGAGCTGCGCAAGGATTTCAGTTTTCACAGTAAGAAACAACTCCGCAGGATTCGTATGAGCCCCGCCTGTCGGCTCCTTAATGACACCATCGATCAGTTTTTGGGACATCATATCTTCCGCAGTAAGTTTGAGACTGGAGGCCGCTTTTTCCTTAAAATCCCAGCTCCGCCACAAAATCGAGGAACAGGACTCCGGAGAAATAACCGAATACCAGGTATTTTCAAGCATTAACACCCGATCTCCCAGTCCGATACCCAACGCTCCGCCTGAAGCTCCTTCCCCAATTACTATGCAAACAATCGGCACTTTTAATTGGGCCATTTCAAAAAGATTGCGGGCAATCGCCTCACCCTGCCCGCGCTCCTCGGCTTCAATTCCGGGATAGGCGCCTGGCGTATCAATAAAGGTTATCACAGGCTTATTAAACTTTTCAGCCATTTTCATAAGGCGCAGCGCCTTCCGGTAGCCTTCCGGATTCGGCATCCCGAAATTCCTGAACTGCCTTGATTTGGTATTGGTCCCTTTTTGCTGTCCGATAAAAAGCAGGGGAATCCCGTTAATGCTGCCAAATCCGCCTACCATGGCTTTGTCGTCCTTTACCGTACGGTCCCCGTGAATTTCAACAAAATCCCCGTCCGTAATGGCCTCAATATAGGAAAGGGTGTAAGGCCTCTCCGGATGCCTTGAAACCTGCACCTTTTGCCAGGGACTCAGGGTTTTGTAAATCGCCTCCCGTTGAAGGACAATTTTTTCATCCAGTTCTTTCAAGGTTGTACTGATATCAACTCCGCTTTTGGCAGCAGCCTGTTTCATTTTCTCCTGTTGCTCAATGAGCTCCTCAATCGGCTTTTCAAAGTCAAGATACGTCATTCTGGTTCTCCGTTTTAAATAATCCTCCGTTTACTAAATACTGTTCCTTAACGAATACTAATGTACTGCTTTTTTGATGGATTTTATAATAGCCTCGTAATAGGCATTTGCCACTTCCCCGACCCTGTCCGGTATGTCGGGACCAGAAAGCAATTCAAGTTCGGTTTGGTTATCCTGATACAAGGTCTCTCCGTAAACCAGGGTTCCATGCACAAGTCTGGTCAGCATAAGGTTGCGGCAAAACACCCCGTTTTCACCGGCCGGCAAACAAAAGTCCTTCAGGTACTTTGCATCGGACTGTTGTGCGGTCGGCACTTTCAGTACCTGCTCAAAACTTTTAATAACATACGAAGAAAATAAAATCGAATTGTCAATATCATCGGTAATAAGCATCCTCAGGAATTCAGCTCTTGACTGCTGCTTTTCAAGTTCGTTTTTCATAAAACTTCCACCCACAAAAACCATGTCATAATCCCTGGAGCTGGGTCGGGTCCATCCCGTATTCGTTTCGTCCACATTGTAATGGATGATGAGCGTATAATCGGGCTGAAAAGCATTGATTTTCCTGGCCCTTTGCTGGGTCTCCAATCCGACATACACGTCTTTGAAAATAGCCCGTTTGGTGGCCCTGGTCAGTAAAAATGTTCGTTCCTTTTCCGAAAGATCATTCGTTGAAAACAAACTGTCGGTAACCCTGCTGAAAGAGGTCGACAGCCAGTTTTCAAAATCACTGTGTTCGGGCCGGCTGAGCAAAACCGTGGCCCCCTGACGTTCCAGTTTACTTTTCAGAAGCATTGCCGTTTCATAGGTAAGCCTGGATTCAATCAGTTCGATTTTTTTTGAATCTCCGTTAGCCAGCTTAAGATTCATTTCAATGTATTTTTTTTCCAGTTTTGCCATCCCTATATCATCCGCAACATGACCCGGATCAAGAGCTATACGTATGCCCTTGAGCAAACTGTCATCCTGTACAGAGCCTGATTGGGCCGGCCTGCTTTTATTTGCAGGCTGCCCGGAAGCATTAATTTTTTTTAGCCGGTCAGCTGAAATACGGTCTGATTTTTTTTCAATCAAAAATTTTAAATAGCTGGCTTCCGAAGAATCCCTGATAAGCTGCCGGAGGTAATTGATTTCATTCCAGTACACTTTAAATTCAGGTTCCCCTGCCGATTTTTTCTCAGCAGAAGCAAATAAGCTGATCCCGCTACTGTCAATTGAATAAAAATCGCCAAGCGCCTGTTCTTTGTCAAGAAAACGACGGGCCTTTAGCCTCGCCAGGCGGACCGACACCTCATCCGAAGATTCAGAACGGACTGAACCATTGCCCGGTACTTGTGCAGAAATATCAACTCCGGAAAAAAACAAAAACAGCAGCAGCAGCCGAACCGAAACTACACGCAACCACCACCTTGAGTTGATCATCGCGTGACTTGAATTTATCATCGCGTAAATTTAAAAATAGATTACCCAACCCCGTAAAATTCTTTATCTTGCCGGGGCTTTTTAACCTTCACCATGCCATGCCATGATCAACCTTGAATCCGAGTTCACCTTCAAAACCAGCCGCAGCAGTGGTAAGGGAGGGCAGAACGTAAACAAAGTTTCGAGCAAAGTAGAATTGAATTTTGACGTCGGCAATTCGAATTTACTCTCTCCCTTCCAGAAAGAAAGGATAGTGAGCCAATTAAAAAACCGGATAAACAAAGAAGGCATCTTGCAGATTATTGTACAGTCCAGCAGATCTCAATATGAAAACAAAGATCTGGCTGTCGAAAAACTGAACCTGCTGATCAGCCAATGCTTTGTGATTCAGAAAAAACGCTTCAAAACCAAGCCTCGCAAATCGGCAAAGGAAAAGCGCCTGAAAAGCAAAAAGATACACTCCCTCACCAAATCCCTGCGGCGCAAAGACTTTTAAACACTCGTCTTCATCAACTATTCAGTGAAGCTTTTCCTTGAAATAATTCCAAAGCGCCTCATCCGGAGGATCCGCAACAATACACACCACTTCCTTGCTTACCGGATGGATAAATTCGACCTGACGGGCATGCAAATGAATAGAGGCATCGGCATTGGTTCTGTTAAAGCCGTATTTCACATCCCCTTTTAGGGGACTGCCGATGGCCGAAAGCTGCACACGTATCTGATGATGCCTGCCCGTTGCAGGTTTCACCTCCAGCAAATGGTAATTATCCGAACTGCAAAGAATGCGGTATTCCAGTTCGCTCCGGAGGGCGCCTGAAGTTTCAGCAGCGAAGGCTTTGCTTTGATTCCTGATTTCATTTTTTTTCAGAAAATGAATCAGGGTACCCGAATCCGCTGAAGGACGATTTTTCACCACGGCCCAATACGTTTTCTGAACCGCCCTTGTTTTGAACAGTTCATTGAGCCGGGCAAGAGCCTTGCTGGTTTTGGCGAATAACACGATTCCGCTGACCGGCCGGTCTATGCGATGCGCGACACCGACAAAAACATTGCCGGCTTTGCTGTACTTTTCCTTCAGATATATTTTCAGGAGTTCACTCAGCGGAGTGTCACCGGTTTTATCGCCCTGAACGATTTCCGAAGGGCGTTTATTAACCGCAATAAGGTGATTGTCTTCGTAAAGTACCTGCATCAATACTGCTCGTTCGCATTGGGAAAATCCCTGGCCTTGACATCCGAAATGTATTTTTTCACTCCTTTTGTCATGCTTTCGTAAACGTTGGCGTATCTGCGCAAAAATCGGGGACTGAATTCATTCGTTATACCCAACATATCATGCAAAACCAGCACCTGTCCGTCCACTCCTCCCCCGGCCCCGATTCCGATAACCGGAATCTTAACCCGACTGCTTACGCTGGTTGCTAAATTGGCTGGAATTTTTTCCAGAACCAGCCCGAAACATCCTGATTTTTCAAGAAGTTCAGCATCTTCCAGCAGAGCTTTTGCTTCAACCTTTTCCTTAGCCCTTACCGAATAGGTTCCAAACTTATAGATGGATTGAGGCGTTAGTCCCAGATGTCCCATCACAGGAATTCCGGCAGACAAAATGCGTTCAATCGATTCTTTTACTTCTTTACCGCCTTCCAGCTTTACAGCGTGAGCGCCCGATTCCTTCATAATGCGCACCGAAGATTGAAGCGCCTCCTTTGAATTCCCCTGATACGAGCCAAACGGAAGGTCCACAACGATAAGCGCCCTGTTCACCGCCCGCACTACTGAGGAGGCATGGTAAATCATCTGATCCAGGGTGATTGGAAGTGTGGTTTCGTGTCCGGCCATCACATTGGAAGCCGAATCTCCAACCAGGATCACGTCGATGCCCGCATTGTCGATAATGCGGGCCATGGAGTAATCATAGGCTGTAAGCATGGAGATCTTCTCACCCTTATTTTTCATTTCCTGCAAAATATGGGTGGTAACTTTCTTGATTTCTTTTTTGCTGCCGGGCATGAGCTTTGAATATTCGGTGAAGCTAAGTATTAATTTAATTTTATCCGAATTTTTGATACCTTTAATCTCCATGAACATACGCAAATCTCAATGAACATACGTAGTACAGGAATGGCATTGGTTTTATCAGCTGCCCTTTGCGGCTGTTCTACTAAATTGACTATTGACGCTCCCTACAAGGAAATCATGGTGGTCTACGGTCTGCTCGACCAGAAAGACACAGCGACCTACGTTAAAGTCAACAAGGCTTACCTGGGTGTGGGAAACGCCTATAGCATGGCCCAGATATACGACTCTGTCAATTATCCGAATATCATCACCGTCCAGCTGCAACAAATCTCGGGCTCAACAGGAAACCTGGTAAATACCATTACACTTAGCAGAGACTCCTCCGTCCCCAAACCCTCAGGCACGTTTTCGGCACCGGTGCAGATTTTGTATAAAACCAAAACTCCGCTGGATTCGAGTTGTACTTATAACTTGCTTATCACCGACAACAAAACCCACAACACGGTTACCGGTTCCACCCAGTTGATCAGTGGTTTCAGCGTCACTCAGCCTTTTGAAAGCGGAGGTTATCTGAACTTCGCCAACTCCGCATTGCCTTTGCGCATAGCCTGGAACTGCGCTCAAAACGGGGTTGTTTACACAATTACCCTGCGCTTTTACTACTACGAATTAAACCTCACGACACACGTCACAACCAAAAAACACCTGGATTGGATTATGCCGAATCAGATAGCCCCTCAGGGCTCGGCAGGCCTTCCGATGTTTATTACAATAAACGGTCCATCCTTTTATCAGTTTCTCGAATCCGAACTTTCCCCTTTAAATTCGAATACCAATCGCTATGTAGGAAATCCGGGTGCCAGCGATACAACATCCATTGTAGATCTTATTTTTGACATCGGTACCCAGGATCTGAACACTTATATTTCGGTCAGCCAGCCTACCAACAGCATCACCCAAAATCAACCCAGCTTCAGTGATATTTTACCGGCCAAAACCGGATACGGCCTGTTTACGGCGAGGTTTCATACCGTTATGACTCCTAATTTTTTGAGTCCGAGCTCCCTGGACTCGTTATACTTCGGTGCTCAAACCAACGCCCTTTTCAGCGGTTCCTACTATTAATTTCTGCCAAAATGTCACAATTTACCTCTTGGCATAATCATTGAACTTAAGAGATTAAAAAACAAGACTATTAAAACAACTGGATTATGGGAAAAATAATTGGCATCGATTTAGGCACCACTAACTCATGCGTGTCGGTGATGGAAGGTAACGAACCGGTAGTAATTGCAAATAGCGAAGGGCACCGGACAACGCCTTCTATTGTGGCTTTTATTGATAACGGAGAGCGCAAGATCGGAGAGCCGGCAAAACGTCAGGCCATCACCAACCCCCTGAAAACGATTTATTCGATCAAGCGTTTCATGGGACATACCTTCGACGAAGTAACAGAAGAAATCAAACGTGTTCCTTATAAGGTTTTAAAAGGAGATAACAACACTCCGCGTGTTCAGATTGATGACCGCAAGTATACGCCACAGGAAATTTCGGCTATGATCCTTCAGAAAATGAAGAAGACCGCTGAAGATTTTCTTGGGACCGAGGTAACCGAGGCAGTCATTACCGTACCTGCCTACTTTAACGATGCGCAGCGCCAGGCAACCAAAGAAGCGGGTGAAATTGCCGGCCTTACCGTAAAACGCATCATCAATGAACCTACCGCTGCCGCACTGGCCTATGGACTCGACAAAAAACACGACATGAAAATTGTAGTGTTCGACTGTGGAGGAGGAACGCACGACGTCTCTGTCCTTGAATTGGGAGAAGGTGTATTTGAAGTAAAATCAACCGACGGTGACACCCACCTTGGCGGAGATGATTTTGACCACAAAATCATCGACTGGCTGGTTGCAGAATTCAAAAAAGAAAACGGCCTCGACCTTTCCAAAGATCCAATGGCCCTGCAGCGATTGAAAGAAGCCGCTGAAAAAGCAAAAATTGAGCTTTCAAGTTCGGCTTCTACCGAAATCAATCTGCCTTACATTATGCCTGTAGACGGCATTCCAAAGCACCTTGTAAAAACACTTACACGCGCTAAATTCGAACAACTGGTTGACGATCTGATCAAACGCACCATCAAACCCTGCGAATCTGCGCTTAAAAATGCAGGACTGGGAGTAAACGATATCAATGAAATTATTCTGGTGGGAGGATCAACCCGCATACCTGCCATCCAGGAAGCCGTTCAAAAATTCTTCGGCAAGGCTCCTTCAAAGGGTGTAAATCCGGATGAAGTAGTGGCCATAGGCGCCGCCATTCAGGGCGGCGTGCTCACAGGAGAAGTGAAAGACATTCTTCTGCTCGATGTAACCCCGCTTTCCTTAGGAATTGAAACCATGGGCGGAGTAATGACCAAACTGATTGAATCAAACACCACCATACCTACCAAGAAATCAGAAACCTTTTCCACGGCGGCTGACAATCAGCCTTCGGTTCAGATTGTCGTGTTCCAGGGCGAGCGCCCGATGGCAAAAGACAACCGCAAGCTGGGCGAATTTAATCTCGACGGCATTCCGCCTTCACCCCGGGGCATTCCCCAGATCGAAGTGACCTTTGACATTGACGCAAACGGCATATTACAGGTTTCGGCAAAAGACAAGGCTACCGGAAAAAGCCACAACATACGCATTGAAGCCAAATCGGGTCTGAGCGATGCCGATGTCAAGCGCATGAAAAACGAGGCTGAGGCCAATGCCGAATCAGACAAAAAAGCCAAAGAAGAAGTCGAAAAAGTAAACCAGGCCGATTCCCTTATTTTTCAAACCGAAAAACAATTGAAAGATTACGGAGATAAGCTGTCGGCCGACAAAAAAGAAACCATTCAAAAAGCGTTGACCGAACTGAAAGCTGCTCACACAGCCAAAGATCTGGCCAAAATAGATACGGCCATGACTTCGCTTAACGCAGCATGGACAGCAGCTTCCGAGGAAATGTACAAGGCAACACAAGGTGCAGCCCAACCCGGAGCTGGATCCGACCCCAATCAGGCTTCGGGCCAGAACCCCGGAAACGGAAGCACAGGCTCAAACGGCAAAGACGAATCCGTAACCGATGTGGATTTTGAAGAGGTAAAAGAAGATAAAAAGTAAATTATTATATTTGTTGAGTAAAAATTTAGTACTAATTAATTATCAAAATCACAATGAAAACAGGAACAGTAAAATTCTTTAACGTATCAAAAGGATACGGTTTTATTAAAGACGACGCAACCGGAGAGGAAATATTCGTTCACGCTACCGGGTTAATCGACCAGATTCGTCAGGACGACAAAGTTAACTTTGAAGTCTCCGAGGGAAAAAAAGGTATCAATGCAGTAAACGTAAAAAAAGCATAAGTTACACATAGGATTCCCCGTTAAATCCCTCCCCGAAAAGGAGGGATTTTTTTCGCCTTATTTGCCGTCAACAGCAGGCAAATACACCAGTTTTTTGGTTTCGAAAAACTCCTCTTTAAAAAAGTCGCTCAGGCTATACAGGCGATACCGGCCCTCAAAAGGATTTAACTCCTGAGTTAAATCCCCTCCTTTCAGGTACAAAATACCGTTGCTCAGTTCATTTTCGTTTTTTCGCTTCAACAGACTGCCCACCCAGTTTTCGAATTCGCTCATATCTGCCACAGCACGGCTAACCACAAAGTCAAATTTATCTCCGGGCTGCTCTGTGTGGTACTGCTCAGCCCTTATTTGCTCTGCTTTAACATTGGTCAGCTTCAGCGATGCCACCACTTCTTTCACTACGTTAATTTTCTTGCCGATTGAATCAATAAGTAAAAACGCTGTTTCAGGAAACAGGATCGCAAGCGGGATACCGGGAAATCCGCCCCCTGTTCCTACATCCAGAATCCTTGTGCCGGGTTTGAAGCGAATAACCTTTGCAATGCCCAGACTATGCAGCACATGACGCTCATAAAGCGACGATTCGTCTTTTCTCGATATCAGATTGATCCGGGCATTCCAGTACGTATACAGCTCTTCCAGAGCCTTAAAGCGGCTCTCCTGCAAGGGACTCAGTTCAGGAAAATACCTTGAAACAATTGAAAAATCTGCAGGCATGGTTGAACGTTCAGGATCTAAATCAGAATTTACCTTCCGAATGCTTCATGATATTCAAAAGCAATTCCCGTGCCCTGAAAAGCTGGGCTTTGACGGTACCTATGGGCAATTCCAGCTTCTGGCCAATTTCTTCGTAGGAGAGCTCCTCAAAGTAGCGCATTTCAACCAGCTGGCGGTAGCGGGGCTTCAGTTTTTCCACCACATCATGCATCATCGCAATCTTCTGCTTTTGCTGCATGGTTTCCTCCGGATCCAGAAAATCAGACCTGAGCGCCATATTCATTTCTCCACCTTCGTCATTTTCATAAGGTTTGTCGATGGAAAAGGTATTGTTCTTTTTCTTTCGGATGAAATCAATGCAGTTATTGGTTGCAATCTTAAACAACCAGGTGCTGAAAGCAAAATTGGGGGTATACTGCTCCAGTCGCTTGAAAGCTTTCCCGAAGGCTTCGATGGTCAGATCATCCGCGTCGTCCTTATTCCCTACCATTTTGAGCAGCATAAAGTAGACCGAATCCCGGTAACGGCCCATAAGGGAGGCATAAGCCTGCTGATCACCCTTTTTAAGCGCCGCTTTAACCAGCTTCAGATCTTGTAGTGCTTTTGATGAAAGGGAATTTAACTCTTCCATTTATTTTGCTTTAACGCTGTATTTGAGAATTGAATGACCGGATAAATAAACAACAAACACAACTCAAACACAGGCGAAAATAACAATAAATCCTTTTCACCCAACCGATTCATCGCTTTTCTGAAAATAAAGAGCTGACAAAGCAAACGCAGTAGAAACGCAGCTAAAACAAAAACAGTGTAGGGCCTTGCAAAAAGACATACGCTGAATAAAATCCAAAAAGCGTATTGACTTCCGGTTATAAAAAAAAGCCTTCTTTTCGAATCCTTTTTATAAAAACCATAGGTGGTCAGGTGCCTCCTTTTTTGATTGAACCAATCCCCAAACGAGTACTTGGGGCTTGAATAGGTAATACTCTCAGCGCTCAATTCGGCTTTCACATTTTCGGCCGTGGCAGCCTGGTTGACAAATAAATCATCGTCTCCGGATTCCAAAAAATAATGGGAACCAAAGCCTTTGTGTTTAAAAAAGAGCGATTTCCGGTAGGAGAGGTTCCGGCCGACACCCATATAGGTTTTTCCGGAAAGAGAAAGCGATAAATAATTCAGGGCAATACAGAAAGCATCGAAACGGATGAGCTTATTCAATATTCCCTTATTTTTTTCATAGGCTCCGTAACCCAGGACAATTTCCGTTTTTTCGCTGCTGTAGTTACTTAGAATAGCTTTAAGCCATCCCGGACCTGCAGGATAACAATCGGCATCGGTAAACACAAGGTGCTCATGACTGGCCCCTTTGATTCCGCATAGGAGTGCAAATTTTTTCCCATGACGGTAATTTTCATCCTCTTTGATGGTAACAACTTTTAACCTGGGCTGTTTTTTCGAGAACTCTTCCAGAATATCGGCCGTGTGGTCGTACGAACAATCGTTCACAACCACCACTTCGTAATCGGGGTAATCCTGCTGAAAAAGCAAAGGCAGGAATTTAGACAGGTTGTCATCCTCATTCCTGGCACAAACAATAACAGTCGCCGCAGGAGTGTCCGAAACCGTATCACTTTTCCGGTAGGCTCCGGTTTTCCTGAAAACAAAAAGGTAAAAATAAAGCTGAACCAGAAATGCAAGGGCGAACAAACCCAGCAGAACAAACTTCAGCACTTCCAGTGTACGCTGATCCACATGAAGCAACAGGTGAATCCGGATCCGGTCAAAAAACAGAAAGAGTCTGGTCAGCGATGAATAAAGTGTTTCCATAGTGTATACTGCAAATCTACCCTGTAATCAATGAACGTTTAAGTGCTATCTTTGGAAGAATTTAAACAAAGTAATTAACAAAAAAATAAAATCAGAATCATGATCGATGCGGTTATCTTCGACATGGACGGACTCCTTGTAGATTCTGAGCCGCTTTGGAGAGAGGCCGAAAAAACGGTTTTCAGTTCGGTCGGTATTCATTTGACCGAATTTGATTTCGAACAGTTCATGGGTTTTAAGATTAACGAAGTGGTGGAGCACTGGCACAAAAAAAATCCGTGGACCGGCAAAAGCAAGATCCAGGTCGAGAATGAAATACTGGACGAACTTGATTTTCTGATTGACACGAAGGCGCTTCCAAAATCAGGCCTTGATCAGATCGTCGGACTACTGGAAAACAAAAAAATCCCACTGGCGGTTGCCTCCTCGTCGCCAGTCGCCATTATTCAATCGGTTCTGAAAAAACTGAACATCTCCTCCCTTTTCAAAGTCGTTCATTCGGCCGAAAAAGAACAGTACGGCAAACCGCATCCTGCCGTTTTTATTACTACGGCGAGACTGCTGAAAGTCTCCGCGGGTAATTGTCTGGTTTTTGAAGACTCGTTTAATGGACTGATTGCGGCCAAGGCAGCGCGTACCAAAACCGTCAGCATCCCCGACGAGAAAGACTATGCTCAAACCCGCTTCGACATCGCCGACCTGAAACTTCACAGCCTGGGCGGTTTCACTGAGGCACACTGGCAACGTTTCAACAATTGAAGTTTACAGTACAACATACCGATGGAAAAGCCCGGGCCGGCCTGCTCCAAACCGACCACGGCACTATTGAAACACCCATTTTTATGCCCGTCGGCACGGCCGGAACCGTAAAAGCAGTTCACCAGCACGAATTGGCCAACGACATCAAGGCCCGGATTATTCTGGGCAATACCTACCACCTCTTCCTCCGGCCCAGACTCGAAACCCTGGAAAAGGCCGGGGGGCTGCACAAATTTATAGGCTGGGACAAACCTATTTTAACCGACAGCGGCGGCTATCAGGTCTATTCACTGGCTCATAAACGCAAAATTTCAGAATCCGGTGTGAACTTCAGTTCCCACATTGACGGCTCAGAGCAGGTGTTTACGCCCGAAAATGTTATGGACATCCAGCGCAGCATAGGAGCTGACATCATCATGGCATTTGACGAATGTACCCCCTACCCTTGCCAATTCGAATACGCCTCTGCATCCATGGAAATGACACACCGCTGGCTCAAACGCTGCTGCGAGCAGTTTGACGCAACCTCCCCCCGCTACGGATACAGCCAAACCCTCTTCCCCATTGTACAGGGAAGCGTTTATACCGACCTGAGAAAAAAATCTGCCGAATTCATTGCATCCATGAACCGCGAAGGAAACGCAATCGGAGGATTATCCGTGGGAGAGCCCGACCAAGACATGTACCGGATGTGCGAAATCGTTTGTTCGATTTTGCCATCTGACAAACCACGCTACCTGATGGGCGTTGGAACCCCGGTCAATTTGCTGGAGAATATTGCGTTGGGCATCGATATGTTCGACTGCGTTCTTCCCACCAGAAACGCAAGACACGGGCTTCTCTATACTGAAAATGGAATTATCAACATCCGCAACGAAAAATGGAAAAATGACTTCACGCCACTGGATGAAAAAGGGAGCAGCTTTGTCGACCAGAACTATTCCAAGGCTTACCTGCGTCACCTGATGCATGCTCAG
This sequence comes from Bacteroidota bacterium, assembly GCA_013286385.1. Classification (GTDB taxonomy): domain Bacteria; phylum Bacteroidota; class Bacteroidia; order JABDFU01; family JABDFU01; genus JABDFU01. The sequence continues at coordinate 19,008 of JABDFU010000014.1, read as the reverse complement.
GAAATCCTGGGCGCCCAGATCGCCAGCATTCACAACCTTGCTTTTTACCTGAACCTGGTCGCTGAAAGCCGCAGAAAAATAATCTCAGGAGAGTTCCCGGCCTGGAAAAATCAAATGGTAAGCAAACTCAGCCAAAGGCTGTAATCAGGCCTGTGCTGTGGGCCCTCCGAAATTCATCGGAATGGCCGTAGGCTCAATATCCTTTACCATACCGTGAATCGCCTCATATTTGCTAACATTTTCCTTCAGGGCCTTCATCAGACGTTTGGCATGCTGCGGAGTCAGAACAATTCTTGATTTCACCTTGGCCTTTGGAACGCCGGGCATCACTTTTATAAAATCAATTACAAACTCCGAATGAGAGTGAGTGATAATCGCCAGATTGGAGTATATCCCATCGGCGACCTCTTCACTCAGCTCAATATTCAGTTGATTGGTATTGCTTTGCTCTTCAGCCATGTTACGCTTCTTCTTCGATCGCTTCCTGTTTTGAAGCCAGCAAACGCTCGTATTCTTCTCTTGAACCGACGATCATGCGCTCGTAGTCCCTCAGACCTGTACCTGCAGGAATCAGATGACCAACGATAACGTTTTCTTTCAGTCCGCTCAGGTCATCCACCTTGCCGTTAACAGCAGCTTCGTTCAGCACCTTGGTTGTTTCCTGGAAGGAAGCAGCGCTCATGAAACTGTTGGTTTGCAGAGAGGCGCGGGTTATACCTTGCAGTATCTGGGTAGAAGTCGCAGTGATCGCCTCACGGGTATCGACCAGTTTCTTGTCCTGGCGTTTCAGCACCGAATTTTCATCACGCATCTTTCTTGGGGTTATGATCATCCCCTGTTTCAGGGTTTCAGAATCACCACCATCAACAACCACAACTTTGCCGTACAGACGGTCGTTCTCTTCCATGAAATCAAGTTTGGAAACCAGCTGACGCTCAAGGAAAATAGTATCTCCCGGATCATCGATCTCAACCTTGCGCATCATCTGACGCACGATGGTTTCAAAATGCTTGTCGTTGATCTTCACACCTTGCAGACGGTAAACCTCCTGAATTTCATTCACCAGGTATTCCTGAACTGCAGTCGGGCCTTTGATGGAAAGGATATCCGACGGCGTTGTAGCGCCGTCAGAAAGCGGATATCCGGCCTTTATAAAATCATTCTCCTGAACAAGGATGTGCTTCGAAAGCGGAACCAGGTAACGGTGTTGTTCTCCGGTTCTGGATTCAATAATAACTTCCCTGTTTCCGCGCTTGATTTTTCCGAACGACACCACTCCGTCAATTTCAGAAACCACAGCGGGGCTACTTGGGTTGCGGGCTTCAAACAACTCTGTTACCCTTGGAAGACCACCCGTGATATCACCCAGTTTTCCGGCATTACGTGGAATCTTGACAAGAATCTGACCGGGTTGAATATCGCTTCCTTCGTTCACAATTACGTGAGCACTTACAGGAATGTTATAGGTCTTGACAACCTCTTTCTTAACAATAATTTTGATGGCAGGGTTCTTTGTCTTATCACGGCTGTCAACAATAACCTTTTCTTTAAATCCGGTTTGTTCGTCAACTTCCTCGCGGTAAGTATACCCCTCATCAATATTTTCAAACTCGACTTTTCCTCCGAATTCAGAAATGATCACTGCGTTGTAAGGATCCCAGTCACAAAGCAAGGTTCCTTTTTTAACTTTTGCATTGTTCTTCACATACAATTGAGCTCCGTAAGGAATGTGGGTGGTGGTAAGCGTATTGGAAGTATTTGCGTCAATGATTTTCATTTCTGCAGAACGTCCGATAACAACATTTATCTTTTCTCCTTCCGAATTTTTGCGTTCAACTGTTTTCAATTCTTCAATTTCCACAACGCCGTCGTATTTGGCCTCAATCTTGGAAGAAGAGGAGATATTCGAGGCTGTACCTCCAACGTGGAATGTACGAAGTGTCAGCTGCGTTCCGGGCTCACCGATCGATTGGGCGGCAATTACGCCTACCGCTTCTCCGCGCTGAACCATACGTCCGTTAGCCAGGTTTCGGCCGTAACATTTTCCGCACACACCTACTCTGTTTTCGCAGGTAAGTACCGAACGTATTTCTACCGCCTCAATCGGAGATTCAGAAATCCGAAGGGCAATTTCCTCTGTAATTTCAGCTCCTGATTTGGCGAGCAATTCTCCGGTAATCGGATTGAAGATATCGTGTACCGAAGTACGGCCCAGAATGCGATCATACAAAGACTCCACGACATCGTCATTTTTGCGAAGCGCCGTTGCGATCAGACCTCTTAAAGTGCCGCAGTCCTCGTCGGTAATAATTACATCCTGAGCAACATCCACAAGTCTGCGGGTCAGGTAACCGGCATCAGCCGTCTTAAGAGCTGTATCGGCAAGACCTTTACGCGCACCGTGCGTAGAAATAAAATACTCGTGAATCGAAAGCCCTTCTTTAAAATTCGAGATAATCGGATTCTCGATGATTTCACCTCCGGTAGCTCCGGACTTTTGTGGCTTGGCCATCAGTCCGCGCATCCCGCTAAGTTGCCGGATTTGTTCTTTCGAACCCCGTGCTCCTGAATCCAGCATCATGTATACCGGATTGAATCCCTGACGGTCATTGGTCAGCTGATCCATAACTTTTTTGGTAATTTTCGAATTGGTATGTGTCCAGATATCGATAATCTGATTGTAGCGTTCATTATTGGTAATAAATCCCTGATTGTAGCTGTTCATTACTTCATCTACTTCAAGTTTAGCGCCATCAATGAGCTTCTCTTTATCCTCAGGAACCATTACATCTCCAAGGTTAAAGGAAAGTCCTCCGCGGAAAGCGAAAGAGAACCCAAGGTGCTTGATATCATCCAGGAACTTTGCAGTCTTTACCATGTCGGTTTTCTTCATGATGGTACCGATGATATCCCGTAATGATTTCTTGGTGAGCAGTTCGTTGATATAACCCACTTCTTTAGGAACAACCTGGTTCAGGATAACCCGTCCGACAGTTGTTTCGATTATTTTCTTTACGTATTCCCCGTTTTCAACAGTCGTTGTACGTACCTTAATAATGGCGTGAAGGTCGACTCCCTTTTCGTTGTAAGCAATGATAACCTCTTCGGGGGAATAAAAAATCTTCCCTTCACCTTTAATTGGAAATTCTTTCGTATTCTTTCTGGGCTTGGTCATGTAATACAGACCAAGTACCATGTCCTGAGAAGGAACGGCAATAGGCGCCCCGTTGGATGGATTCAAAATATTGTGAGAAGCCAGCATAAGAAGTTTAGCCTCCAGGATAGCTGCGTTACCCAGCGGAACGTGTACCGCCATCTGGTCTCCGTCAAAGTCAGCATTAAACGCTGTACAAACCAGCGGGTGAAGCTGAATCGCTTTTCCTTCGATCAGTTTAGGCTGGAAAGCCTGGATTCCCAAACGGTGAAGCGTGGGGGCACGGTTCAGCAGAACCGGATGGCCCTTCAGTACATTTTCCAGAATATCCCAAACCACAGGATCCTTGCGGTCTACAATTTTCTTCGCTGATTTAACCGTCTTTACAATTCCCCTTTCGATCATCTTGCGGATGATGAACGGCTTGAAAAGTTCTGCGGCCATATCCTTTGGCAATCCGCACTCGTGCAATTTCAATTCAGGACCAACGACAATGACAGAACGCGCCGAATAGTCAACCCGTTTTCCGAGCAGATTCTGGCGGAACCTTCCTTGTTTTCCTTTCAGACTGTCCGAAAGTGATTTCAGCGCACGGTTTGCTTCTGTCTTAACGGCATTCGCCTTGCGGGAATTGTCAAACAGGGAATCCACAGACTCCTGCAACATGCGTTTTTCATTTCTTAAAATTACATCGGGTGCCTTGATCTCGATCAGGCGTTTCAGACGGTTGTTACGGATAATTACCCTTCTGTACAGATCATTCAGATCTGATGTGGCAAAGCGCCCACCGTCCAGCGGAACCAGAGGGCGAAGTTCAGGTGGAATAACCGGTACAATTTTAACAATCATCCATTCGGGATGGTTGACAATGTTCTTATTCGCTGCGCGGAACGCCTCAACAACCTGAAGTCTCTTCAGCGCTTCATTTTTACGCTGCTGTGAAGTCTCTGTGTTGGCTTTGTGACGCAGGGTATACGACAACTCATCCAGTTTAATGCGGCTGAGCAGCATTTGCAAAGCATCTGCGCCCATTTTGGCAATAAACTTATTGGGATCCGTATCATCCAGATGTTGATTGTCTTTTGGCAGGGTCTCCAGAATATTCAGATACTCTTCTTCGGTAAGAAAATCAAGATAGGTAAGCGGGTTACCCTCAGCATTCTTGGCAGTACCGGCATTGATCACCACATAACGTTCGTAGTAAATGATCATGTCCAGCTTCTTGGTCGGAAGACCGAGCAAGTAACCGATTTTGTTCGGCAAGGACCTGAAGTACCAGATGTGTGCCACAGGAACCACCAGATTGATATGCCCCATACGCTCTCTTCTGACCTTCTTCTCCGTTACTTCTACTCCGCAACGATCGCAAACGATTCCCTTGTAACGGATGCGCTTGTATTTGCCGCAGGCACACTCCCAATCCTTTACAGGACCGAAAATACGCTCACAGAACAATCCACCCATTTCGGGCTTATAGGTTCTGTAATTGATTGTTTCAGGCTTTACTACTTCTCCGCTCGAACGCTCCAGGATGAGCTCGGGAGATGCAAGACTAATCGTAATTTTTGAAAAATTACTTTTCAGTTTGATGTCTTTTTTAAAGGCCATTTATATCGATTTTAGAATGTTAAATTAATCCATAGTTATGTTCAGGCACAATCCACGCAACTCGTGCAACAATACGTTGAACGATTCCGGAATACCCGGAGTCGGCATGGATTCGCCCTTCACAATGGCTTCGTACGCTTTCGCACGACCCACCACATCATCCGATTTAATGGTCAGGATTTCCTGAAGGATATTCGCTGCTCCGAATGCTTCCAGGGCCCAAACTTCCATTTCACCGAAACGTTGTCCGCCGAACTGAGCCTTACCTCCCAACGGTTGCTGAGTGATAAGCGAATACGGACCGATTGAACGGGCATGCATCTTATCGTCCACCATGTGTCCGAGCTTCAGCATGTAAATCATACCTACGGTTGCAGGCTGATCAAAACGTTCTCCGGTGCCTCCGTCATAAAGATAGGTCTGACCAAAGCGTGGAATTCCGGCCTCGTCTGTATACTTATTGATCTCATCCAGGGTAGCGCCGTCAAAAATCGGAGTTGAAAATTTCAAGCCCAGCTTCTGGCCAGCCCAGCCCAGAACAGTTTCGTAAATCTGTCCGAGGTTCATCCGGGAAGGTACACCCAGTGGATTCAAAACAATGTCCACAGGGGTTCCGTCAGCAAGGAAGGGCATATCTTCGGCACGCACGATACGGGCTACAATACCCTTGTTACCGTGACGTCCAGCCATTTTGTCTCCCACTTTCAGTTTGCGTTTCTTTGCAATGTAAACCTTGGCAAGCTGAACAATTCCTGCAGGCAATTCATCGCCAACGGTCAGATTGAATTTTCTTCGCTTGTAAGCCCCGAGCAAATCATTGTACTTGATGCTGTAGTTGTGCAGCAAGCGCTCAATTTGCTTGTTGGTATCCTTGTCCGTAGTCCAGCTGGTTGGATTGATTACAACGTAATCGATCTTTTCCAGAGCTTTCTGGGTAAACTTGGTTCCTTTCGAAATCAGTTCTTCTTTCAGTGTATTGGTCACCCCTTGCGAAGTTTTGCCATTTACAATGGAGAACAGTTTCTCAACCAGCTTATCCTTCAGCTCGACATTCGAATGATTGTATTCCTTGTCAATTTTTTCAAGGATGGTTTTTTCATCCGCTTTTGTTTTCTTGTCCTTGATGATGCGCGAAAACAGCTTTTTGTCAGTAACAACACCCCGTATGGATGGAGGAACTTTCAGAGAAGCGTCTTTCACATCCCCGGCCTTATCTCCGAAAATCGCACGCAAAAGCTTTTCTTCAGGAGAAGGATCGGTCTCACCTTTGGGCGTGATCTTACCGATCAGAATATCGCCTTCCTTCACTTCTGCTCCTACGCGTATCAATCCGTTTTCATCCAGGTCCTTGGTCGCCTCCTCACTCACATTCGGAATATCAGCAGTCAGTTCTTCAAGACCCCGTTTGGTGTCGCGTACTTCCAGAACGTACTCATCAATATGCAATGAAGTGAAAACGTCATCCTGAACGATCTTCTCGTTTATCACAATCGCATCCTCAAAGTTATATCCCTTCCATGGCATGAAAGCCACTTTCAGGTTTCTTCCAAGAGCCAGTTCACCGTTCTGAGTAGCGTATCCTTCGCAAAGAACCTGACCAATGCTAACCTTTTCGCCTTTCTTGACGATCGGCTTGAGGTTGATGCAGGTATTTTGATTGGTCTTGCGGAATTTAATCAGGTTGTAATGCTTAACGTCATCGTCAAAACTTACCAGCTTTTCGCCTTCGCTTCTGCTGTAACGTATCACAATTTCATTGGCGTCCACATATTCAACGACGCCGTTTCCTTCGGCATTGATCAGCACGCGTGAATCGCGTGCAACAAGTCCCTCAAGCCCGGTACCCACAATCGGAGCTTCCGGTTTCAGCAAAGGAACGGCCTGACGTTGCATATTCGAACCCATCAGGGCCCGGTTGGCATCATCATGCTCAAGGAAAGGAATCATGGATGCGGCGATGGAAGAAATCTGATTGGGAGCAATATCCATCAATTCGATTTTATCCGGTTCAACCACGGGGTAATCGCCTTCGTAACGGGCTACAACTTTGCTTTCCGTAAAGTTTCCTTTTTCATCGGTAACCGTTTTCGATTGCGCGATGGTCTTCTGATCTTCTTCCTCAGCAGTCAGATACGTTATGTTGTTCAGATCCACTTTACCTTTAGCCACACGGCGGTAAGGGGTTTCGATGAACCCGAGCTTATTGATCTTGGCATAAACACACAGCGAAGAAATCAAACCGATATTCGGCCCTTCAGGTGTTTCGATGGTACACAAACGACCATAGTGAGTGTAGTGAACGTCACGAACCTCAAATCCTGCACGTTCGCGGGATAAACCTCCAGGGCCAAGGGCAGACAGTCTGCGCTTATGGGTAATCTCCGCAAGCGGATTGGTCTGATCCATAAACTGGCTCAGCTGGTTGGTTCCGAAGAACGAATTGATCACAGAAGACAAGGTCTTCGCATTGATCAGATCGATCGGCGTGAACACCTCATTGTCGCGAACGTTCATGCGTTCGCGGATGGTACGTGCCATACGGGCCAGTCCAACGCCAAATTGCGAATACAATTGCTCACCAACTGTTCGCACACGCCGGTTGCTTAAGTGGTCAATATCATCCACATCAGCTTTCGCATTGATCAGTTCGATCAGATACTTGATGATGGCAATGATATCTTCTTTGGTCAATACTTTCTTTTCCGGGTCAATGTTTGTTCCCAGTTTCTTGTTGATGCGGTAACGGCCCACTTCTCCCAGGTCATACCGTTTATCCGAGAAAAACAGCTTGTCGATAATTCCGCGTGCGGTTTCTTCATCCGGCGGTTCTGCATTACGCAGCTGACGGTAAATATGTTCAACGGCTTCTTTTTCAGAATTCGAAGTGTCTTTTTGCAGGGTATTGTAGATGATTGCGTAATCAGCCGCATTGACGTCTTCCTTGTGCAGGATGATGGCCTTAACGTTGGCATCGACAATCATATCGATATGTGCTTCTTCCAGAACAGTTTCGCGGTCGATGAGGACTTCGTTACGCTCAATGGAAACCACCTCACCGGTATCTTCGTCTACAAAATCCTCCACCCAGGTCTTCAGAACGCGTGCGGCCAGTTTGCGGCCCACCACCTTGGTCAGCGCAGCCTTGCTCACTTTCAATTCATCTGCAAGTCCGAATATTTCAAGAATCTGTTTGTCGCTTTCAAATCCGATAGCCCTCAGAAGGGTCGTTACCGGCAGCTTTTTCTTCCGGTCGATGTAGGCATACATCACACTGTTAATGTCTGTGGCAAATTCAATCCAGGATCCTTTGAACGGGATAACCCTGGCCGAATACAGCTTGGTTCCGTTCGCGTGACGGCTCTGGCCGAAAAACACACCCGGTGAACGGTGCAGCTGAGACACCACTACGCGTTCGGCTCCGTTTATTACGAATGTTCCCTTGGGCGTCATATAAGGTATGGTTCCCAGGTAAACGTCCTGAACAACGGTTTCAAAATCCTCGTGCTCGGCGTCGGTGCAATAGAGCTTCAGCTTTGCCTTCAGGGGCACACTGTGCGTAAGTCCGCGTTCAATGCACTCGTCAATCGAATAACGGGGAGGATCCACAAAATAATCCAGGAATTCAAGTACGAAATTGTTGCGCGCATCCGAAATAGGAAAATTCTCGCTGAACACCTTAAACAGGCCTTCGTCTTTGCGGTTTTCACTGGTTGTTTCCAACTGAAAAAAATCCTTGAACGACTGTAGTTGTATGTCAAGGAAATCAGGATACTCAACCTGATTTTTGCTTTTGGAGAAATTGATTCTCTGATTTTTTTTGTTCTGGGCCAAGGCGATCGAGTATTAGATAGGTTTAACTAACAAAATAAAAAAACAACTACAGCCCGCCCCTAAAGGCAGGCTATAGCAATCAACAAATAAATCCTCTACTTAACTTCAACTTCTGCTCCAGCGTCAGTTAATTGTTTTCTCATATTTTCAGCATCCTCTTTAGATACGCCTTCTTTGATTGGCTTGGGAGCTCCGTCAACCAGATCCTTTGATTCTTTCAATCCAAGTCCGGTCAATTCCTTAACAATTTTAACTACGCCTAATTTTTGTGCACCTGCACTCTTCAGGATTACATCAAAAGCAGTCTTCACTTCTGCTGCTGCTGCTCCGGCTCCTCCGCCTGCTGCTGCAACTGCTGCTGCCGGTTCAATACCGTGCTCGTCCTTCAGAACCTTTGCCAATTCCTGAACTTCTTTTACTGTTAAGCTAACCAATTGGTCAGCCAGCGCTTTTACATCTGCCATTTTATTTGAGTTTTTAATTAATTACTATTGGTTTACAAATTTTCTTTCCGGATTGGTAAGCGCCGAAATAACGTTGCGTGCAGGAGACTGAAGCAGGCTGATGATGTCGCCGATCAGTTCGTTCTTGCTCTTGATTGCGGCCAATACATCGATCTGGTTGTCTCCCAGATAAACGGCCTGCTCTACAAAAGCCGCCTTCAGAATCGGACGGTCATTGGTCTTGCGGAACTCTTTGATGATCTTAGCCGGTTCGCTTCCGATTTCGGTGAACAGAACCGCCGTGGAGCCCTTCAAAGGCGCGCCCATAAGCTCTTTGTAATCACGGCCCGTGGTTTTTTCCATCGCTTTCTTAAGCAGGGAATTTTTCACCACCTGCATCCGGATGTTCTTTTTAAAATACAGCCGCCTCAACTTGCTGGTGTTTATAGCAGTCAGTTTAGAGATATCGGTAAGATAGAAATGGGTTGTTCCCGCTAAAGCGACAGCCAACTTTTCTATTTCTTTTGTTTTTTCTTCTTTTGTCATAACACTGTTGTATTTATCCGATTATACTCCGGCAAGCGTTTTGGTATCGATCTGGACGCTGGGACTCATGGTACTTGACATGAATACGCTTCTCAGATAAGTACCCTTTGCCGATGAAGGTTTAAGTTTAATGATGGCTTGCAGCAATTCATTTGCATTGTCTGCAATTTTCTGAATGTCAAACGAAGTCTTCGCACAGGCCGAATGAATATGCCCTTGCTTGTCAACCTTGAAGTCGATTTTTCCACCTTTGGCATCCGTTACAGCTTTTCCGATTTCCATAGTAACAGTTCCGGTTTTCGGATTGGGCATAAGGCCACGGGGTCCCAAAACACGTCCCAGTGCACCGACTTTACCCATTACGCTTGGCATGGTGACGATAACGTCAACATCGGTCCAACCGCCTTTGATTTTTTCAATGTATTCATCAAGACCGACATGATCTGCTCCGGCTGCTTTTGCTTCGGCCTCCTTGTCAGGAGTAACGATCGCAAGCACCCGAACCGATTTACCCGTTCCGTGAGGAAGCGTCACGGTTCCACGCACCATCTGGTTGGCCTTTTTAGGGTCAACGCCAAGGCGGATACTGATGTCAACTGTAGAATCAAATTTTGTAGCGCTGATCTCCTTAAGTATTTTACAGGCATCGCTTACGTTGTAAGCTTTTGACTGATCAAACTTTGAAATCGCAACCTTTCTTTTCTTTGTTAATTTTGGCATATTACTTAATTTTCGATGTGCAAGCGTCTTAAAAACCAAGACTCCACCGGGTTTATACTACTCGACTGTTTATACTGCTAAAACGGTTTCTTTCCTTCCACATTCACACCCATGCTCCTTGCCGAACCAGCTACCATGCTCATAGCAGACTCAATGGTAAAGCAATTCATGTCAGGCATTTTGTCCTCTGCGATCTTTTTAATCTGATCCCAGGTAATGCTGCCGACTTTTTTTCTGTTTGACTCTGCAGATCCGCCCTTCAGCTTGATAGCATCCGAAATCTGCGAGGCAACCGGAGGACGCTTGATGATAAAATCAAACGACTTGTCGGTATAAACAGTAATAATTACAGGAAGAACCTTTCCGGCCTGATCCTGAGTCCTTGCATTGAACTGCTTGCAGAATTCCATGATGTTCACGCCCTTCGCTCCCAATGCAGGACCGATAGGAGGTGCAGGATTGGCGGCTCCGCCTTTAATCTGCAGCTTTACGAATGTACTTACTTCTTTTGCCATTTTTATGTTGTTTTACAAATTAGTCTTTTCACTATCGTCCTTCTCTTCAGGCCCGTTCCACTTCCAGGAAGCCCAGCTCAAGCGGAGTATTACGCCCGAAAATCTTCACCATTACTTTCAGTGTCTTCTTCTCTTCATTGATTTCCTCAATAGTACCGGTAAAGCTGTTGAACGGTCCATTGATAACTTTCACCCCTTCACCGATCACAAACGGATTCGTAATTTGTGCTTCGCTTTCTGCCAGCTCATCCACTTTACCTAAAATCCTGTTCACTTCAGACAACCTCAGCGGAGTCGCGTTTCCGGCCTTATCGCCTAAAAATCCGATCACACCGCTGATATTTTTCAGGATGTGAGGAACCTCACCTACTAACGCTGCTTCAATCAAAACATATCCCGGAAAAAAACTTCTTTCTTTACTGACTTTCTTCCCATTTCTGATCTGATAGACCTTTTCCGTTGGAATCAAAACCTGAGAAACGAATTCCTTCATCCCCAAACGGTTAATTTCATTCTCTATGTACTCCTTCACCTTTTTCTCTTTCCCGCTGATCGCCCGTACCACATACCACTTCTTCACCGAACTACCTTCTTTAACTTGCACTTGCTGGCTCATTTTTTCTTGTTTTAAAATTAAAACATTTGATAAAAAGCTTCCATCAGCTTATTAAACACGGTATCCATTGCAAAAATCATCATGGCAATAATCAGCGATGCCACCATTACGACAATGGCACTTCCCTGCAATTCACTCCATGTGGGCCAGGAAACTTTTGTCAGAAGTTCGCTGGTGGTTTCTTCAAAATAAACTCTGATCTTACTCATTTAAACCAATTTTAGCACGCTAAAAACCTAACCTCCGCACGGGCACCAGGACTCGAACCTAGATCAACGGTTTTGGAGACCGCTATTCTACCATTGAACTATGCCCGTTAATGCTACTTGTCCGCTATCCTTTTTTAGGGCAACAAGGGTGTCCCGTGTATCGGGACACCCCTTTTGCTCATTCCTGTGCTTACGGCCTTACTTAATAATTTCAATAACCTGACCTGCACCAACAGTTCTGCCACCCTCGCGGATTGCAAAACGAAGTCCCTTATCCATAGCAACAGGCACAATCAGTTTCACCGATATGGTTACATTGTCTCCGGGCATAACCATTTCGCGGCCAGCCGGAAGATCAATTTCACCGGTTACATCGGTAGTACGCAAGTAAAACTGAGGACGGTATTTGTTGTGGAAAGGAGTGTGGCGTCCGCCTTCTTCTTTCTTCAATACATAGATCTCGGCTTTAAATTCAGTATGAGGAGTAATGGAACCTGGCTTTGCAATAACCATTCCACGCCAGATTTGTTTTTTATCAACACCGCGAAGCAGAAGTCCTACGTTATCTCCGGCTTCTCCGCTGTCCAGCAGTTTGCGAAACATTTCAACTCCGGTAATAGTCGACTTCAGTTTTTCTTCCTGCATTCCGATGATTTCAACTTCATCACCTACAAGTATTTTTCCGGTTTCGATACGGCCGGTAGCAACAGTGCCGCGACCTGTGATCGAGAACACGTCCTCAACAGGCATAAGGAAAGGCTTGTCGATTTCGCGTGTAGGAATCGGAATGAATTCATCCACTGCATCCATCAGATCCATGATGCTCTTCACCCATTTCGGATCGTTGTTCAATCCGCCAAGCGCAGAACCTTCTATGATCAATTTGTCATCGTTATCGTAACCGTAGAATTTAAGAAGGTCTTTCACTTCTTCTCTCACCAGCTGAACCATTTCAGGATCATCCACAGCATCCACTTTATTCAGAAACACGACGATTTTCGGAACACCAACCTGACGGGCAAGCAGAATGTGCTCGCGGGTCTGAGGCATAGGTCCGTCTGTAGCTGCAACAACCAGAATTGCACCATCCATCTGCGCAGCGCCGGTAACCATGTTCTTTACATAGTCAGCGTGACCGGGACAGTCAACGTGTGCATAGTGACGTTTTGTTGTATTGTACTCAACGTGAGAAGTATTAATTGTAATACCTCTTTCCTTTTCTTCGGGAGCATTGTCAATCGAAGAGAAATCTCTTACCTCTGCCAGACCTTTCGAAGCAAGCACTGTTGTAATTGCTGCAGTCAAAGTAGTTTTACCATGATCCACGTGACCGATGGTTCCAATGTTAACGTGTGGTTTGGAACGATCGAATTTTTCTTTAGTTGCCATACTTATTAGATTAGTATTGTGTTTATATTAGTTTTAATTGTTTATTCTTTTTTTGTTACTCTTTTTTCTTTTCAACCCTTTAACAGCGAGCTGTTGATGAGGATTGAACTCACGACCTCTTCCTTACCAAGGAAGTGCTCTACCACTGAGCTACAACAGCTTAGTACAGAGCGGAAGACCGGGCTCGAACCGGCCACCCTCAGCTTGGAAGGCTGATGCTCTACCAAATGAGCTACTTCCGCTTTTCTTTCATTTATCACTCCTTACCAGATCGGGTTGATAACGTGGGGAGAATAGGATTTGAACCTATGAACTCCGAAGAGGACAGATTTACAGTCTGTTGCCGTTGGCCACTTGGCTATCTCCCCAAATTCAACCGGAATAAGCATAAACAGAGCCGATGGAGGGATTCGAACCCCCGACCAGCTGATTACAAATCAGCTGCTCTGGCCAACTGAGCTACATCGGCCTGTACACAAGTATTTAAAGAACATTTAGTTAATAAAAAATCAGTCCTTTCTTAAAAAGGACTGCAAATCTATGAAAAAATATAAACCCTGCAAAATAAATTTGGAACAAAATTTGATAGGAATTCGACTCTGATCCGACTTATGTACTCCTCAGGCGCCTTTTACTTTTTTCTTGCGCTTTTTGACCTGGTTGCTGAGCGCATCGATGCTGGTATCCACCGCTTCTTCAAAGGATTTGCATTGCTTTTTTACAAAAAGCTCATTACCAGGCATATGTATCTTTATTTCGGCAACTTTATTGTCTGCATTGCTCGATTTGTCAATTTTGAGAAAAACTTCCCCGCCGATAATGCTGTCATCGTAGCGGCCCAGTTTTGATACTTTTTCCTGAACAAATTCGAGCAACTTCTTGTCTGCGTCGAAATGGATAGATTGAATTTTGATGTTCATATGTTTAGCGATTAGATATTAATTAGTAGTTTCAACAAACTATGATCGGGGATGAGCCTGTTTGTGAATTGCTTTCAGCTTTTCCACTGAATTGTGAGTGTAAATCTGCGTCGCCGATAAACTGGCATGCCCCAGCAATTCCTTTATAGCATTGATATCTGCCCCGTTATCCAGCATATGTGTCGCAAAGGTATGTCTCAAAACGTGCGGACTCTTCTTTTCAATGGTGGTGACCATACTAAGATAATTATTAATTAACCTGTACACAAATTTTTCATACAATTTCTTGCCGTTGTCAAGCACAAAAAAGCAATCCTCGTTTTTATCCTGAACCGATCTAATTTTGACCGATTTCCGGAGCTCAAGATAACCCTCTATCTTCTTTTTAAGGGATTCTGAAAAAGGTACGATCCGCTGCTTTTGCCTTTTTCCCATCACCTTCAGGGAACAACTGTACAAATCCACGTCCTTTAACCTTAATCCGATAAGCTCAGCCAGACGTATTCCGGTGGCATAAAAAAGCTCAATCACCAGCTGGTTGCGGATTCCGTTAAAATCAGTCCCGAAATCCGAATGGTCCAGCAAACGTATCATGTTTCCCTTTTCCACAAAAAGAGTTAGCCGTTTGGATAGTTTAGGAGCCTGAACTTTAAGCATGGGATTGATGCTCACCAATTGCTGACGAAGCAGGTGTTTATACCAGGTTTTCAGAACGGTAATTTTCCTGTTGACGCTGCGTGCCGAGAGGCCCGCTTCGATCAGGCTGACCACCCAGGATCTGACAATAAGGTGATTGATCCCTTCAATGGAATGAAGTTGGTAATCCGAATCTAAATACGAACAGAACTGCTGTAAATCGGTGGAATAGGAACGTAAAGTGTGCGGGGAAAGCCGTCTTTCATACTGCAGATAATGCAGGAAAGAAGCGGTGCAATGGCTGAGCTTATTCTGCAGCTTCTCCTGCCTGGAGCTGTTGTTTATACCTGGCATGAATAATCTCTTCCCTTCTGGCAACAGAAGGTTTGGTAAACTTTTGACGTTCACGCAATTCTTTTACAACGCCTGTTTTTTCAAATTTTTTCTTGAATTTTTTCAGCGCTTTTTCGATTGATTCGCCTTCTTTTACTTGTACAATTAACATGTCTTTTTTCTTATGGTTTCTAACAAAAGGGATGCAAAGATAAATAAAATTATTTAAAAAACACAGCCCTGCCCACCTTATTTCAGGATTTCCCGCACGATAACCAGTTTTTGAATTTCCGAAGTACCCTCTCCGATGGTACACAACTTTGAATCGCGGTAGAATTTTTCAACAGGGAAATCCTTGGTATAGCCATATCCCCCGAAAATCTGCACAGCTTCGGTGGAAACCCTCACGGCCACTTCAGATGCATAATATTTGGCGAAAGCACTTTCCTTGCTGACTTTTTTATGCCGATTGAGCAAATCAGCTGCGCGGAAAATAAGTAATTCGGCCGCTTCAATCTGCGTCGCCATATCGGCCAGCTTGAAAGAAATGGCCTGAAACTCGCTGATGGGCTTACCAAACTGCTGACGCTCCTTGGAATAATTCACCGAGGCCTCAAAAGCACCCTTTGCAATACCCAGCGCCAAAGACGCAATGGAAACCCGTCCTCCGTCCAGCACCTGCATAGCCTGAACAAAACCCTCTCCGACTTTTCCCATCACCTGATTCTTGTGTACCCTGCAATTCTGGAATATCAGCTCCGTCGTCTCAGAGGCCCGCATGCCCAGTTTATTTTCCTTGCGGCCCGAAGAAAAACCAGCCGTACCTTTTTCAATAATAAATGCCGTCATTCCATGCGAATCTCCTTTTTCTCCGGTACGGGCGATCACCACCGCCACATTCCCTGATTTGCCATGGGTTATAAAATTTTTTGATCCGTTCAATACGAAATAATCCCCGTCTGCAACCGCCGTAGTCATCATTCCTCCTGCATCCGAGCCGGTCCCTGACTCCGTCAGACCCCAGGCCCCTATCCATTCAGCAGTGGCCAGCTTAGGGAGGTATTTGCGCTTTTGCTCCTCGTTTCCGAATTTAAGGATATGACCCGTGCAAAGCGAATTGTGTGCAGCCATCGAAAGCCCTATCGAACCGCAGACTTTAGAAATTTCGACAATTGCAGTAACGTATTCGGTATAGCCAAAGCCTGAGCCCCCATACTCTGTAGGTACCAGCACACCCATCAGCCCCAGTTCTCCAAGTTTTTTGAATACCTCCACCGGAAATTCCTGACTCTCGTCCCATTCCATAAATTTTGGACGTATGTGTTCAGCTGCAAATTTCTTTATGGTTTCAGCAATCATTTGCTGATTTTCATTTTTCCCGAAATCTATAGATGTCGATTCCTGTGTCAGTGTTGTCATTTCAATCAAGAATTTTAATGGCTTGCAAAACAGAATGAATTAATAGCTTGCTAAACTAATGATATTTTGGCTAAGTTCCTGAATCTTCTCCCGCCCGGTCAGAAATTTTAATTCCATCAGAAACAGAAAACCGGCTATCTGCCCTTCCTGGCTGAGAACCAGTTTTGCTGCGGCGGAAGCTGTTCCTCCCGTAGCTAAAACATCATCATGAATCAACACCTTCCATCCCGGATGAACGTCTCCTCCCTGCATTTCAAGCTGAGAACTCCCATACTCCAGTTGATAGTTTATCGTAATCGGCTTGTACGGCAATTTTCCTTTTTTCCGAATAAGCAGGAATGGCAGTCCGAGTCTGGCTGCCAGCATAAGTCCGAAAAGAAATCCCCTGCTTTCAATTCCGGCGATTGCATCCAGCCCGGTTCCCCTGAGGCGTTTGGCGAATTCCTCCGTTATTTCCTGACAAAGTTTGGTATCCTTTAAAACAGGTGTAAGATCCTTAAAAAGCACACCTTTCAAAGGGAAATCGGGAACGTCCCGTATTGCAGATTTGATGCGGGTTTCAATCATCGGACAGGTCAATCATAAAAAAGGTTAATCACCTGACAAACATAAAAAATTGCAGAACAACCAACAAGGTCAAAATCAATAGAAGCTGGATGATGCCATTTCGTTCGCGACAGCTGTAGGTAAAATAATTTTTCAGAAACCTGAGTATCATTTCAGGATAAAACTAAACAGAGATGGAGGAATGAGTTCGGGACTAAATACCTATAGGGTAGTTGAAGAAACTCTTTTTTTTCTGATAAAAAATACCGGCACCCCGGCCAGAACGATCAGCAGGCCCAGGCCCGCACTGTAAGGTTTATAAATCAACAGATCGACGCAGATCAGGGAAGTAAGAATGATATAGACCAGCGGCAGAAAGGGGTAGCCCCAGGCTTTATAGGGGCGTAATGCCTCCGGTTCTTTTTTACGCAAAATGAAAACACCGGCAATGGTAACAATGTAAAACAGCAGGGAAGCAAAGGTCGCATACTCGAGCAGATCCCCGTATTTGCCGGACAAGCACAATACAGAAGCCCAAACGCCTTGAAAAACCAGGGCATACCCGGGAACCCCTTTACCGTTCAGTTCCCCGGCTTGTCTGAAAAACAAGCCGTCCTTAGCCATCGCATGAAAAAGCCGGGCTCCGGACAAAATCAAACCATTATTGCATCCGAATGTTGACACCATAATAAGACCCGCCATTATATAAGAAGCAGACTGCCCAAAGATCATATAGGCAGCGCTGGCCCCTACCCTGTCGCTTTCGGCAAAAGCGATTCCTCTTCCCAGCACATCCGAAGCTGCTCCGGGATTTCCATGCAGGGGAAGCAAAGCCAGATAGGCAACATTGGTTAGCAGATAGATAAAAGTGACGATCACGGTTCCCGCAAACAGGCTGCGGGGAATATTCCTGTGCGGCCCATTATGTTCCCTATATCATTCCTGCGGATGCAAAGCCGGTTGACCTTGGAAACGGAAAAATATATGACTATTCACCTACGTTTAATCACGGTTGGATGGGCATTCTCAGAGGAGCTGCAATTGTGTTTTTTGCCTTTATAGGCTTCGATGCGGTTTCCACTGCGGCACAGGAGGCCAAGAATCCCAAGCGAGATATGCCCATTGGTATCCTGGGCTCTCTGGCGATCTGCACATTGCTTTATGTTTTGTTTTCCCATGTGCTGACCGGGGTGGCTCCGTTCACCGATTTTGTGAAATCAGGCAAAGAAGCTTCGGTCTCCTTTGCAATTAAAAATTATATGCCCGGTTACAGCTGGCTGGCAACGCTGGTGTCAATTGCCATTCTTGCCGGTTTTTCTTCGGTAATGCTGGTGATGCTGATGGGCCAGTCACGCGTATTTTATTCGATGTCGAATGACGGCTTGCTTCCGAAGGTTTTTGCAGACCTGCATCCGAAATTCAGAACGCCCTGGAAATCGAATCTTATCCTGTTTGCTTTCGTCGGATTTTTCGGTGGCTTTATTCCGGGAAGTGTTGCCGGTGATCTTACTTCCATCGGCACTCTTTTTGCTTTTGTTTTGGTCTGCGTTGGCATTGTGATTATGCGCAAAGCAGATCCCGACCGCCCGCGCCCTTTTCGTACTCCTTTGGTACCCTTGGTTCCTATCCTTGGAATTATAGTCTGTTCAGCGATGATCGTTTCCCTGGATAAAATGACACTCCTAACTGCGGGAGGATGGATGTTCCTGGGCTTCTTTGTGTTTTTTCTGTACAGCCGCCACCACAGTAAACTCAAATCCCTTTAGTAATTCAAACCCGCCGTCCAAGCCTCGGATTTGTTGATTCAACGATGATCGTTGCCGGATCTATGATAGGATCGGGTATTTTCATAGTGACTTCGCAGATGGCACGGGACCTGGGAAGTTCGGGTTGTATTCTTGTTTTGTGGCTGCTGACGGGTTTTATTACCGTTACCGCTGCGCTGAGTTACGGAGAGCTGGCCGGTATGATGCCAAAGGCCGGAGGACAATACGTTTATATTCAGCGGGCGTACAACCAACTGGTTTCATTTCTTTATGGGTGGACGGTTTTTACGGTCATACAGACCGGAGTAATTGCGGCTGTGGCGGTAGCTTTTGCCAACTATTCCTCGGTGTTTTTTC
>JABDFU010000013.1 GCA_013286385.1 Bacteroidota bacterium | reverse complement strand
ACCATGTAAAAGGAGTCGTTTGTGTCGTTGTCGGAAAATATTGGTTGAAGTTGGGATCTAAATTATTCCCAAAATAACCTTGTGACAAGGAATTTGCTAAAGTTTCTGTCCAATAGTTACTGTGTGGTACGGAGAACACAGTTTGTCCGAATACCATATTTTCAAATTTATTTTCTATCCAGTTGAAAATAACCGGAATTTGTAACCGTTAAAGTCACATCGTCATTGAAGGTACAAGCACCGTAACAGTAATTGTTCATTGTACCGGTATTGGTAAAACTGGAAACAGCGTTAAACGTAGCGCCAGCCAGGCCTATTAAAGGCGCTGTAAAATTCACCACACCATTAAAATTGTTCCTGCGTCAAGATAAAGGCTGGACGTACCGGATGTAAGGTTAAGTTGCAGAAGATCACTTCCCTGTTGAATAAAATTCTGTAATTGAAGGGAACCTTGAAAACCTTGGGATCCTATACTTATTAATTCGCCGGAAGCCATGTAAGCTTTTCCGCCTCTTGTACCAAAAATTATTATTCCATTGGGATTGGTGCTGCTTACAATTATGTTCCCATTAAAAGTATCATCAAAATTGTATTCAAGGGCAAAATATCCTATACCTGAAACAGTAAAATTAATGTCAGCGTTAAAAGTATCACCACCATCGCTGTAATTATCCGAAGAACCTGTTTTGGTTGAGTTTACCGGTTGGTTAAATACTGATCCGTAAAAAAACACGTCAGAAGTGGTAGAGACAATGCTTGCATTAAAAACGGTATTGCCAAAATCTGCAAGAGAACCATTTAAATTAAGTGTTCCGGCAGTTACAACCGACCCTGAAAACGTCGCACTTGTGCTGGTACTAAGCGAGTTTCCATTTAGAGTTAAGGTAGCAGAGTTGATTGTTAACTGAGCAATGCTCACATTACCGGAAAGTGAAGGACTTACGGAAGTGCTGTTTATTAAAACGCTATCCGCGCTGCCCGGGATCCCATTGGGGCTCCAATTGGTGGCTGTTCCCCAGTCGCTGCCCGAACTGCCGGTCCAGGTGTAGGTGGTCTGAGAAAAAACTTTCGTTACTGAAAAAAGACAACAGAGGAACAGCAGCAGAAAAAAACGCTGCTTCAAACCAGAACCAATTTTTACTTTGGATAAAAGTAACCTCATGCTGTTAAAAAAGGGCTTATTTGTAGGTGAACTTCTTTGTAAACAACGTATTGCCCGACTTATCCAGCACAACGTATTGCCCGTACATGGGCGATCCTGCCACAAAATTAGATCCTAACGTCAGGGAAACATTTCCTTGACGACGGGCGTAATTCATCCCACCAGGCAAATTTGCAGACTTCACATCAAATCCAAAGGAAAAACTATTCAGAAGGTCGGTGGCTCCTGGTTGACTACCCAAAGACACAATTACGGCAGACGTATTGGAGGTATCTATTATAGCTTGTATTGTGAACGGAAAAGTTCCGGCTAATGGTCTTGATGGTCTTCCGGCTACTGCCAGAGTTGATAATACTGCTGCCAGGAAGACAAAGGGAGGTAAACGCTTTGACATCTGATTTTTTTATTGGTTAAGAGAGTCCTGCTATATTGCGGCAAATCTAGACCATTTTTTCATACCGGCAACTTGTATTTTAAAAAATAATTTTCTGATTTACTTTCAAGGTAATGTGATTTTAACTCTTTTAATTCTCCGGTTGTCTGCCGCTTCGACGGTGAACAGAATGTTGTTGAACTTTACTTTTTCTCCCCTGCTCAGAATGCGGCCTTCGAGCTCGATCAGAAATCCGGCAAGGGTATCTGATTCGCCTTTGTGTTCTTCGAAAAGGGTTTCGTCGAGACTCAATACCCGGTAAACATCTTTCAGGCTGACCTTTCCTTCAAATACATAGTTTTTCGTATCGAGCCGGGAATAAACGATTTCGTCGTCGTCAAATTCGTCGCTGATCTCACCTATGATTTCCTCGATGATGTCTTCGAGGGTGACCATTCCCGAGGTGCCTCCGTACTCGTCAACCACAATGGCCATATGAATTTTGTTGTGCTGGAATTCTCTCAGCAGGTCATCAATTTTTTTGCTTTCGGGAACAAAAAACGGGGGGCGTATCAGGGTTTGCCATTCAAAATTTTCTTTTTCAAAGTGGGGAAGCAGGTCTTTGATATAAATGATTCCAACGATGTTGTCAAAGGATTCCTTGTAAACAGGAATACGGGAATAAATGGATTCTTTTATTTTTTTTACCAGGTCAGCGTAGCTGGTCGTAAAGTCGAAGGCGGTCACGTTTACCCGGGAATGCATAATTTGTTTAACATCGGTATCCCCGAATTTGACAATGCCCTGCAACATCTTCTGGTCTTCTTTGGGCAGGTACTGTTCAGAGGTCAGTTCAAGGGCATGGGAAAGCTGCTCGACCGAAAGGCTGTGTGTTTTTTTTTTGATGCGGTCGTCGATCAGGGAGGTGCTGAGCATCAGCATAGAGCTCAGGGGGTAGGAAATCTGCACGAGTGTTTTCGCCAGGAACCCGAGCAAACGGGTGACGGGCAGCGGATTCTGAATGGAATATACTTTGGGTATGATTTCGCCGATGATAAGAATCAGAAAGGTGACAGCAATGACCTGAACGGTGAATCCAAGTGCAGGATTGCGGGAAAAATCAAACAGGTTACCGATTAAAAAGCTGGAGAGGATTACCAGTGCAATGTTTACAAAATTGAGACTGATGAGCAGCGTGGCCAGCAGGCGTTCAGGTTTGGCGATCAGTTCAAGTACCCTCAGGTCGTTTTTGCTTCCGCTGTTTTTAAGGGTTTCCTTGTCGCCCGGACTCAGGGAAAAAAATGCACTTTCGGCAGCCGAAATAACGGTTGTCAGTACCAGTAACACAAGCATTCCCAGAATGGTAAAACTCAGGCTAAAAGGGAAGGTCATCTGTGCTTGTATTGGGCGCAGAGCCGGGTACCGGATAGGCCGGAGGGCCGGATGCCGTATCTTTCTTGTCGAGCATAATAAGATTATCTGCTACAATTTCGGTGGTATAGCGTTTCACTTTTTCCTTGTCTTCCCAGGCGCGCGTCCTCAGGTGCCCTTCGATGTAAACATGTGCGCCTTTCTTCAGGTATTTTTCTGCAATTTCTGCGAGGCCTCTCCAGAGCACAATTCTGTGCCATTCAGTATGTTCTACCCGCTTGCCGGTTTTGTCTTTGTAACCTTCGTTTGTGGCCAGGGAAAATTCGGCCACTGGCGTTCCTCCTTCGAGGTAACGCACTTCAGGATCCTTTCCCAGGTTACCTATTAGTTCAACTTTGTTGAGTCCTGCCATGATTTATCGAATTCTGCCATGATTTGATGAGTTCTTCATTGAGCCGTAAATATAAATCTAATATACGAAACCGGCAGCCGCAATTGCTTTTTTCATATAGAGGTCAATCAGCCGGGGAACCGGATACCTGTGGAATTCCCGCCTAGAGGTGAGAATCCAGTCCTTCTGAAGAGGAAGCGGTTTTTTCGGGCGGATTTCAAAAAATCTGGCGAACAGTTGCTGGTGGCTTAGCTGGTGCCTGAATACCGGAGATACGGATTCAATGGTGAGGCTTGTCTTGCCGAACAGGTCTTGCCATTCCTTTGTCTTCAGCAGCTTTTTTTCACTCAGCTCTTTTTTTGTTTCGATCAGGGGAAAATCATACATGTTTTTCCAGATGTCTTTGCCCGTCCGTTTTTTGAGAATGAATTCGTTTTTCCCGGCATTTTTCTGCCGGATTAACATGTAATTAAAATAACGGTTACGGACTTTGGCGGATTTTTCTTTTATTGGCAATTCGTCCACCGTTTTTGTGCTGAAAGCCATGCAGGAAGAACGAAGCAGGCATTCTCCGCAATCGGGATTTTTTGGTTTGCAAAAGAGAGATCCGAATTCCATCAGGGCCTGGTTGTAAAGCGAAGGTTTGCTTTTGTCCAGGAGTTCGTGGGCGAGTTCGCTGAATTCTTTTTTGCCTTTTGTGGAATCGATGGGTGTTCGTATACCGAACACCCGGGACAACACGCGATAGACATTTCCGTCGATTACGGGATGAGGAAGATGGAAGGCAATGGAGGAGATGGCTGCAGCCGTGTAAGGGCCGACTCCCTTAAGCTTCAGAATGTCCTGGTGCTTGTCGGGAAACTTTCCCTTGAGTTTCGAACTGATGTATTTCGCTGTGGCATGGAGGTTTCGGGCACGGGAATAATAACCCAGGCCCTGCCATAGTTTCAGAACTTTTTTTTCGGACGCTGCAGCGAGTTTACTTACCGTTGGAAATTCCCGGATAAACGTAAGGTAGTAGCTCGTTCCCTGGTCGACCCTTGTTTGCTGAAGGATAACTTCAGACAGCCAGATGAAATAGGGGTCACTGGTTTCGCGCCAGGGAAGATCACGTTTGTTTTTGCCGTACCAGTCTATGATTGTTTTTGCAAAATCCATCAGGTGGGGAGTTTTCAGGCAACCGGTGAATTTTCGGGAAACCGGATATCTTTGATGTTCAGCTGAAGCGAAGTAGTGGAATTCCATTGATTTTCTTCAATGCTGTAACAGATTGCAAAGGGCTTGCGTTTGTATATCTCGCTGAAGCTTTCGCCTAAACCGAAAGCGATTGCCTGAAAGGGTGCAGCGTTTGTCCCGGCTTCCCGGAGGTCCATGCGCAGGTGATTGCTTCCTACGATGTGTACATTTCCTGTGTCCACAACAGCCTCCGTCAGAAAAACGGGGGCTGGATTGCCGGGTCCGAAAGGTTCCAGTTGCTTTAAGATGCGCATGAATTTTGAGTTTATACCGGAAAGTTTAAGAGCCGCGTCGATTTCAATTTCAGGAGTAAGTAAATGTTCGGGGATGGTAGAGGAGACCACTTCTTCAAATTTTTTGCGGAAAGCAGCTACGTTTTCGATCTTAAGGGTCAGGCCCGCGGCATACTTATGTCCCCCGAACTGTTCGAGTAAATGGCTGCAGGCATCAATGGCTTCGTAGACATCGAAGTCTTTGACCGAGCGCGCCGAACCGGTAGCCATTCCGTTTGATTCGGTTAACACAATCGTCGGCCGGTAATATTTTTCGATCAGGCGGGAAGCCACAATTCCGATTACGCCTTTGTGCCATTCTTTGTGAAAGAGAACGGTCGATTTGGCCAAGTGCATATCCGGTGAGCAGGAAATAAGCAGAAGGGCTTCTTCGGTAATTTTAACATCGAGGTCCCGTCTTTGCAGATTGGTAATATCTATGCTTTTCCCGAAAACCAGGGCGGAAGGGGCATCTTCTGAGATCAATAATTCGACTGCTTTTTTTCCGTTTTCCAACCGTCCGGCCGCGTTTATTCGCGGCCCTATTATGAAAACCAGATCGTTCAGACTGAGTTCCCTTTTAACTTTGGCCAGTTCAAGCATGGCCTTAAATCCGGGCCTGGGATTGCTATTGAGACGCTTCAATCCGAAAAAAGAAAGAATACGGTTTTCGTCCACCACCGGAACAACATCTGAAGCGATACTTACCGCAACGAGATCGAGCAGTGAATCCAGGATTTCGGGATCGGGTTTGTGTTTTGAGCTGAAGGCCTGTACCAGTTTAAATCCGATACCGCAACCCGATAGCTCTTTGAACGGATACCGGCAATCGCTTCGTTTGGGATCGAGCACAGCAACGGCATCCGGTATTTCACTTCCGGGTCGGTGGTGATCGCAAATAATGAAATCGATGAGATGCGAATTTGCGTATTCAATTTTGTCAATAGCCTTGATTCCGCAATCGAGGGCAATGATTAAACGGTATCCGTTTTCCCGGGCCCAGTCTATTCCCTTGAAGGAAATACCGTAACCTTCGCCGTACCTGTCTGGGATGTAGTAATCGATTTGGGAATGAATGTTTTTGAAATAGGTATATACCAGGGCTACTGCTGTAGTACCATCTACGTCATAATCCCCGTATACAAGAATTTTTTCGTTGTTTTTCAGCGCCTTTTCGATCCGGTGAATGGCTTTGTCCATGTCCTTCATCAGGAAAGGATCGTGCAGCAGTTGAAGGCTGGGGCGAAAAAAATCTTTGGCTTGCTGAAAAGTTTGTATGCCCCGCTGAGCCAATAGATTTGCAATGGCCGGATCAATTCCCAATTCAGCGCTGAGGTGCCGGATAAGGGCCGGAGCAGCCTTGGCCTTTAATTTCCAGCGCCTGATCATTTTTCAACACCCTCCTGCATCAGCAGGGTCTGTCTGCGAATGGATTCTTTGTGGATGAGCTGGAATATTTTCTGAATAAATTCACTGTCCACAGACTTTGAACTTGCGAAGGCCGAACGGGTACGGAGTATTTCGAGCCAGCGCTCGAGTTGCAATACCGTTAGGTTGTTTTCCTTTTTGTAATCTCCTATTTTGTCAATGAGTTCCATGCGCTGAGCCAGCGAATGTATAATTTCTTCGTCTACCTGATCGACTTTTTTTCTCAGCAGGGAAAGGGTGCCGGTAAACTCTGTTGATTTGCAATCGCTTGAGCGAACGACCAGATTGCTGAGCAGATGGCCCAGGTCCTTTGGTTTTAATTGCTGCTGGCTGTCACTCAGGGCCCGATCGGGATCGAAATGAGCTTCGAGCATCAGTCCGTCGAAATTAAGGTCGAGTGCCTTCTGGGAGATTTCGGGAAGTAGTTCGCGGTTTCCGCAGATATGGCTGGGGTCGCAGATGATCGGGATATCCGGAAAATAGGTTTTCAGCTCGATCGGAATTTCCCAATGCGGCGGGTTGCGGTAGATTTGCGGGACGTGTGTGTAGAACCCCCGGTGAACGGCAATGATGCGGTTAATGCCTGCCTGGTTGACGCGTTCGAGTGCACCAATCCACAATTGCAGGTCGGGATGAATCGGGTTTTTGACCATTACCGCAACTCCTGAACCTCTCAGGACATCGGCAATTTCCTGAACCGAAAAAGGATTGCCGGTAGTACGGGCCCCTATCCAAAGAATATCCACTCCTTCTTTGAGCGCCTGTTCGACATGTTTTGCATTGGCAACTTCGACGGCCGTCAGATATCCGTATTTTTCTTTTACTTCCCGAAGCCATTTTAAGCCGGCCCTTCCTGCCCCCTCGAAGGAATTCGGTCGTGTACGCGGCTTCCATATTCCTGCCCTGAAAACGTGAACCGCATTGAGCTCTGCCAATTCCGCAGCTGTTTTAAGCAGTTGTTCACGGGTTTCGGCTCCACAGGGTCCGCTGATGATGAGTGGACGCTTAACTACCGGTATCCAGTTTTGTAAGGGCTCTATGTGGAGTACGGGGTTCATCGTACGGACTGATCGTTTTTGTATTTCTGGTTTTTCAGTTTGCCGTTTTCGTCGTATTCCTTCCAGATGCCTTCTTTTTTTCCTTTGAGGTATTTGCCCAGGGATTTGGGATTTCCGTCTTCGTAGAATTCGGCGTAATCACCTTCGAGTTCGTTGTTGACATATGTACCCTGACTGCTGATATTGCCGTTCTCATAATAGGTTTTCATCGGGCCTTCGAGATTGCCGTCTTTGTACATGTATTCTATGCTGACCTTGCCTGCGACATAATACCATCTGGTAAGACCTTCTCTTTTGTTGTTTACAAACAATCCTTCCTCCTGCAGTTTAAAATTTTCCTGGTTGTACAGTTTTTTAATGCCGTTGATTTTACCCGAGTGGTAGGGTGTTTCTGATTTTGGCCTTGCCCCTGATGAATATTCTATCGTCACTCCGTTAAGGCTGTCATTTTTATATGATTTTTGCAGGGTTAAGGATCCGTTGCGGTCGGTTTCGGTATAAAGGCCGTTGCGTTTTCCGTTTACCCAGCTTTCTGATTTGCTTACCTGTGGAGGATTGGTGCCCGAATGAAAACTTACCCAGCTTCCGTTTTTCTGGTCGTTGCTGTAGTATCCGTACCATTCGAAGCCTCCGGTGACTTCTTTCCAAAAGCCCTGTTTTCTGCCGGACTGGTCGATTTTGTTTGTATCACCGGGTGCGAAAGGGGCTGCACTAACAGCGAGCGAGGCTGACAGGAATAGCGAAAAAAAAGTGGTTTTCATAGTGTGTTACGCAGGATTGTCCGGGAGCAAAGATATTTTATTTTCCCCCGACTACAATGACTATTTCACCTTTCACTGTGCCGGTGGAAAAATGGGAAATAAGCTCCTGCAGCGTTCCTCTTCTGGTTTCTTCGTAAATTTTACTGAGTTCCCTGGATACCGATGCCTGGCGCCCGGGGCCAAAGATATCGGAGAATTCCTGAAGGGCTTTTACCAGGCGAAAGGGAGATTCGTAGAAAACCATTGTGCGGTCTTCGTCTTTCAGATTTTCCAGGCGGGTTTTACGGCCTTTTTTCTGGGGAAGGAATCCTTCGAAGCAGAAGCGGTCACAAGGCAGGCCGCTGTTTACCAGCGCCGGGACCAACGCAGTTGGTCCCGGCAGGCATTGTACTGCCAGGCCTGCCTTCACGGCTTCCCGTACCAGCAAAAAACCCGGATCAGAAATCCCGGGAGTTCCGGCATCGCTCACCAGGGCGATCACCTCTCCGTTTTGCATTCGCTCTATGAGTTTCTGCACGGTCTGATGTTCGTTGTGCAGGTGATGCGAAAACATCGGTTTGCTTATTCCGAAATGATTCAGGAGTTTGGCGGTCGTGCGGGTGTCTTCTGCCAGGATCACATCCACTTCCTTTAAAATCCTCAGCGCGCGGAGGGTAATGTCTTCGAGGTTGCCGATGGGAGTGGGAACTATGTAGAGCTGGATATTCAATGGGCAAATTTAACCTTTTTAAGGTCAAAAATTGGAGCGTTTGATTGTATTACCTTTGATCGCATTATCCGAATAGCCTGTTGTCCCAGACAAAAATTTCCCGTTTAATCAGTTGAATTTTCTTTTTGAAATGGGGATGGTTCGTGTTGATTACATAATTGAAGGAATCTTCTAGGTTATCAGTGAAAATTCTTCTTTTGGGATAACTGTTGCCTAAATTCGATCGTAATTCTAAAACAGTTAAGGCTTTGCTTTCACTGGTATAAATGACGGCTTTCTTTTCGAATTAATTAGAAAGGACATCCGTAAAATCTCTCAGCAACTTAAAGGCCTCTGTAAACTTTGTCAGGGGAAGCGTTTCGGGTCTGTCGTAGATATCGTGGTAGGCTTTGATTCCACCGAGGGTATAGATGTAGAAGCTTTTGACTCCGCTTTCGGTAAAGAAGAAGTGATCACTGATTCGGGCTTTGCCACGGGGCTTGATAAAACTGAAATACGCCTTGGTGTCGTTGAGCTTCTTCAGCAAATCGAATTCGGTTTTGAAAACAGTGGCGTTTACAACGCAGATTCCTTCGTCTCCGGTACCGATCAGGTCGAGGTTGATCAGAAATTTTATGCGGCCGAGTTCAATTAATGGATGCTCAACGAAATAACGGGAGCCCAGTAGTCCGGCTTCTTCACCTGCGAAGGCCATAAAGACGACAGAGCAGGTGGGCGGGTGAACTGAATAATAGCGGGCCAGGCAGAGCAGCATTGCACATCCGCTGGCATTGTCATTGGCACCGGGAAAATAAGCGGTACTTCCCATTTGTCCCAGGTGATCGTAATGTGCAGTGAAAACCATGAAACTATCGGGGTGCTGCGTTCCGCAGACATACCCGATGACATTTTGAGTTTGATGATCCTTAATAAAACGGTTTTTAATATCAACTGCAATCGTCACTTTTTTATCTGTAAAAGAAGGGATTTTTGACAAGGCTGAGTCGAGAATATCTATTGTGCAATAGGGACCCGTTTGAACGGAAGCGTCCCAGGTTAGTTTTTTTCTAATGAATAGCAGTCCGGCTGGCCTGGAGGAATTTTCTTTTTGGTTTTTCAGCAGGTAAAATTTTTTAGTTGATATTTTAGTACTGAGGTAGTCTGTGGAATCGGCAATTGCAAATTGCCCTTTTATCGAAGGACAATCAGCCCGTACCAGGAAATCTTTTCCGGGGATCAGTTCGTTGCCTCCGATTCTTATATGAATCGGAGTTGGAAAAGTGTTGATCGGGAAAGAGAATGTTTGAAAATAAGCTGAGGAGGCCGAATTGGGGCCGGCGGAGGAGTTGGGACCAGAGAAGGAATTTGGAAGAGGTTTCAGACCCAATTTGAGGAACTGACCGGCAATAAAATTTGCTGCTATCCGGTCTCCGCTACTGACATAGCCTCGTCCGTGCATTCGTGGACTGCATAAGCTGTCAATGCTGCTGTGGGCAAAAAACAGGTTTTGTGTGTCCGGGTTTTCTGTGGCGATAAGGGATTGAGCAAAAGTGAAGGACTGGAGGAAGAGGACCGATAGAAATGAGAAAGGAACGGAGATGGCTAGTCTGAAATGAAATGAAAGACCACGACGGTTTTTCATTTCAGTTTTTTCCGGACCATTTTTAAAAATTTATCAGCAAACGCATTGTCGTCTTTCCACTTGTAGATTCCACGTATGCTGTTCAGAAAGGCTTCGGCTTCGCTGTAGGATGGATAGGTGTTCAGCTGGTTGAGGGCAGCATTGTATTCGTTTTCATTTCCCTCAAACAATTCAGAAATGAACTGAAATTTATCGTTGATTCCTATTCCTGAACGAATGTCTTCCGTTTTTTGGGAATGTTTAGCTGCAGCTTTAAATCCCAGGGTGCTGCCGAATAAATCTGTTTGAGCAGTTGACGGGTTTATTTTCGCGTCGCTCTCATTGCCCTTTGTATTCAGGTAATGGAAGATGATAGCCTTCTGATGGAGTTTCTCGATTTTTGTGACAATGGATTCCAGTTCGAGCTGAGGTATGTGATCCTGATCAAGCGTGTTATCGAAATGTTCCCTGATGTTTTGGATCAAGCCTTCAATCTCCTTTCTGATCTGAATTTTGTCCATTTTCCCGAAATATTTTCAGTTAAATTAGTAAAATATTTCGCTATGTCCCTGACTTTAGACGATAACCCAACGTCCGGGTACCCAGAAGGATCTTCCCCATCTGTCATAGGACCAGTAGCCGCCTACCCAGGAGCGGTGAGGTGCATAATAGGCAGCGCCAACGGCAAGGCCAACCCCCAGGCGCGGTCCCCAGTAGGGGCCATAACCTCCCCGATATCCATAACCTCCGCGGTATCCATATCCATAACCCCCTCGGTATCCGTAACCACCATGGAATGCTTCTCCGCCACGGTATCCGTATCCTCCGTGGAATCCATATCCACCTCCGTGATATCCGTATCCGCCCCGGCCGGCATATCCGCGTGCTTCTGCACTATTTACTACCGCTGTGCCCAGCATTAAGCTTAACATCAGCACTGCAATTTTTGTTTTCATTTTCTTAGGTTTTTTATTCTGGATAATTAGGTTTTGCTTTCTTAATATATTAGATGCAAGAAAAGTGCCAAAGTTTAACGGGTAAATTTACTACCTTTGTTAAGGAGTGTTAATTTCGTCTAATTTACAGAGGATGAAACATTTAGTAAGGTATTTTATACAAGGTCTCTTAACCGCTGCGCCCCTTTTTGTAACCATTTATATTCTTGCAGCGCTTTTTAACGGGGTCGGGTCGGTGATGCATTCGCTTGGAATTACAGTCCATCCCAACATCGATCCCCTGATCGGTTTTTGCGGTGTGGTTGTACTGGTTATTTTAATCGGCATGCTTGCTTCCAGCCTGGTTTTTCAATCCCTTATGCTGGTTATAGACCGGACAATCGAGCGTACATCGTTTATTAAAACCATATACAGTTCTGTAAAGGATCTGCTTTCGGCGTTTCTGGGAAGCAAAAAGAAATTTGACAAACCGGTTCTGGTATTGGTGAACAAAGAAACCGGAAATCAGCAACTGGGTTTTATTACCCAGACCGATCTGACCTACCTGAGTATTCCGGAAGGCAAAGTTGCCGTTTACATGCCGCATTCCTATGCATTTTCAGGCGTACTGCTTATCACCCCTAAAGAAAACGTTACGGTACTTGATGCCAAGTCGGCTGAGGTAATGAAGTTTATCGTTACCGGGGGCGTAACCGATATTGATTTACCGAATCCTTTAAATTGATAGTTAAACGTTACATTTTTTCTAAAAACTAAGCTCATGAACCTGAAAAAGCGCATCCGGCCCCTTCACCATCTGCTTCCGGCCATTGGCCTTTTTTTAACACTAGCCTGTTACGGTCAGAAAATTACTGTTACCGAGTCGGGAGATGCAGTAGTTACAACTGTTTACGAAGCTGATCCTTCGGATATCGTATCGGATTGGAAAAACCTGATGAAGAAGTATGGGGCCAAGGTTGATGCCGGGAAGGACAAAATAGTTGCCAAGGGAGCACTAATTAAAACCATGTCGGCCGGCACCTGGGATGTTACGGCAACGGTTGAAAAAGTGAAGACCGGGGAGGTGAAGCTCACTGTTATTTTTGATCCCATTGCTACAGCGGGCGCTACAACGCCCGACCGTAAAGTGTACATGGAAACCGGGAAGGGAATTGTAAGGGATTTTGCCGCTAAAAGCAGCAGCGAGGCCTTGTCTAATTTGATTAAGGACAACCAGAAAACGCTGGACAAACTTAACAAACAACAGGACGGAATAGTAAAAGACAATGCGGGTCTGGCCGGCGATAATGAAAACTACAAGAAAAAAATTACTGATAACGAGCGTCAGATTACGATGAACAAAGACAAAATAGAAGCGAAGAAAAAAGAAATCGATGCCCAACAAAAGGTGGTTGACGGAATAAAGGAGCGGCAGAAAGCGCTCAATTAGATTTATGCGGAGTATATGCATCTTTTATTACCTGAGTCTCGCCGGCTGCATGGCCTTGTTTCAGGGATGCAAATCGGGAAGCAGTCCTCTTGCGGCCGATTCGCAGTTTTTTCCGTCTGCACCTTCCACCTGGCTGAAGGCCAGATTTTCGGAAGTTGTTCCCCAAACTATTTTGAGCGATACCTGTAAGGCATCTTTGACAGTTCAGATAACTGAAACGGCTAAACGTATTCCTGCCGATTTTTTTATCGGTATGCCCCAGTATAATACCGAGCAGGGGCTGGCACTGAGTACAGTTTCTGCAGGCTTTAAAGACAACCTTGGAAATCTGTGGTTCGGAACATTTGGAGCAGGAGTCAGCCGTTACGACGGTAAAGCTTTTGTTAATTTTTCATCTGAACAGGGGCTGGCCAATAACAATGTAACCTGCATAACCCAGGACGATTCAGGAAATCTTTGGTTTGGAACCAGTGGTGGCGGAGCGAGTTGTTACGACGGATACCGGTTTGTAACGTATTCTGCCAAAGAAGGTTTGATCGGGCCGGATATACGAAGTATCGTAAAAGATAAAAAGGGTTTTCTCTGGTTTATTTCCAGAGCAGGCTTGAGTAAGGGCAATCCCTTGTCTTCACCTCTGCAGTTTAAAACCTACAAGAGCGAGGCGGGTTTTCCTGTGATTGGTTTAAACTGCATGTATGAGGACAGACCGGGGAGGTTCTGGATCGGAACGTATGGTATGGGCGTGTTGCTGTTTGACGGTGAAAAAGTGTATAAGAAGTACACAGAAGCGGATGGACTTGGAAGCAATCGGGTGTATTCTATTCTCGGCGATAAGTCAGGCAATATCTGGATAGGTACAGAAAATGGAATCAGCTGCCTGGATTTAAAAACAGAAAAAATAACGGTACTAAAATCTGTTCAGGATATGGAATTAAAAAGAGTAAGCTGCTGTAAGGAAGACAAAGCCGGACTGCTTTGGTTTGGCTGCCAGAATGGTGTTGTTTGCTATAATCCGCTCAGCGGATTCAGCAGTTTTACCAGCAAGCAGGGGCTTTCGGTTGATGATGTAAGAAACATTACCGAGGATAATGAAGGCAATCTTTGGTTTGGTACTTTTGGAGGCGGTATCTGTCGTTTTGACGGGAAGGGTGTTTTGAACTACACGCCTGCACAGGGATTGTATTCGAATTTCGTTTTCAGCCTGACGGAAGACCGGTCAGGAGATCTGTGGATGGGTTCGGAAGCAGCCGGGGTTATAAGGTTTAGCTGTCCGGATCCTTTAAGCAAGGCTTGCTGTTTTACGGATTTTAACCGCAGCCTTGGTCTTGAAGGGCTCACCTGCATTAGCGTTACCCAGGATCGCTCAGGAGATTTCTGGATCGGAACATTGTCCAAAGGCGTTTGCCGTTTCAGTCCCGGGGATTCCAGCGGAGGCAAAGCTCATTATACATTTATCTCGACTGCGCAAGGTCTTGTAAACAACACAGTCTGGAGCGTTTTGCAGGATAAGGATGGTTCCATGTGGATGGCTACCAGCGGAGGGCTGAGTCATTACAGTCCTTCAACGGGGTTTTGCAATTACACTGTCGGCCATGGACTTAGCAGCAATGCAATTCGCTGCATTACACAGGATAGGTCGGGCCGGATCTGGCTTGGAACGGCCGGAAACGGGATTATGATTTTTGACGGAAAAACAGTTGCCTCCTATTCGGGGGTGAATGGGTTTCCCTATAAAAATGTATGGACCATACTGGAAGACAAAAATGCCAACATATGGATTGCCGCAGATCAGGGCTTGTTACGCTGTGATGCCCGATCCGTTAAAAAAATGGATTCACTTTCTGTTGTCCGTTATACCGTACAGCAGGGCTTACCTGACAATTACCTCTGCAGTCTGGCAGAGGATGAGGAAGGCACGATCTGGGCCGGCACTAACAAAGGAATTGCCGGTTTGAGTTATGCCTTGTCACCTGGCTTAGCCAAGGACTCAGGTACTGTTAATCTTGAACAACTACTTCCCGGTTCGAATTCACTGAACAATGCGGAGCTTGGGGCTTACCATCCTGTTTTTGAAGTTTACAATCAGCAAACCGGCTACGCGATAAAAGACATCAACACCGGAAAAGGAGGGATTTTTGCAGACAGCAAAGGAATACTGTGGGCTGCAACGGGAGATGTGAAAACGGGTCTTGTGCGGTTTGACCAGAAGGCACTTCACAAGAATTGCCTGGTTCCTTCGCTGGCGATTCAAAGCATAAAAATCAACCAGCGGAGCGTTAACTGGAATGACCGCGACAGCACGATGAATTTATTTTCGGGATTGAAATACGACAGCACCTGCAAATTTTATCCGGTGCCCTTGAACCTTGCTCTTCCCTATGATTACAATAATATCAGTTTTGAATATTGCGCCATTGAACCCGCAAGGGCCAACCTGATCAATTACCAATATCTTCTGGAAGGATACGACAAAGAATGGAGCCCCGTGTTATCGAAAACAAGTGCCACCTTCGGAAATATGCACGAAGGAACGTATATCTTTAAACTCCGGGCGCAAAGTCCGGAGGGTATCTGGTGCGAGCCTTTGTGCTATGCCTTTACAGTAAGACCTCCCTGGTTCAGGACCTGGTGGAGCATAGTGCTGTACCTGCTTTCGGGTCTGGCGCTTTTCAGATTCATCATCCAAAGAAGAACAGTTGCTCTTCAGAATGAAAAACAAGTGCTTGAACGTTCAGTAAATGAGCGAACAGTTGAAGTCGTCAAACAAAAGCAATTAGTGGATGCTAAGAATTTGCAGATTACCGACAGCATCAATTATGCCCGTTATATTCAGGAATCCCTGCTCCTGAGCGAAGATGATATAAAAGTGGTTTTCCCTTTCGATGCGTTTGTGTTTTATCAGCCCAAAGACATTGTAAGCGGAGATTTTTACTGGTTTTCTTCTGTTCGGACCGGAACCGAAACCGTTTATGTTGTTGCCGCTGTGGATTGCACGGGTCACGGAGTTCCCGGGGCTTTCATGTCGATGATCGGGAATATGCTGCTCAACAAGATCGTAAATGAGAAGCAGATTACAGACCCTGCATTGATTCTTAAAGAAATTCAGAATGGGATCTCTGATTCTCTTCACCGGAAAAACAGCGCCGGCGTTTCACAGGATGGGATGGATGTCTCTATTTGTGTGATAGATACTACCAGTCAATGCATGCATTATTCGGGAGCTATGCATCCGGTTTACGTAGTGAGCCGTATCAAGGGTTCAGACAAAAAGGAAATTGAAGTGATTAAGCCAACAACGTTTTCAATTGGCGACCGTATTTGGATCTGGAATGATCATATACCCAAAGAGGTGGAGTTTGAAAACCACAGTATACCTCTGCAAAAGGGAATGATGATTTATCTTTTTTCTGACGGATACCGCGACCAACTAAAGGGAGCGGAAAAGGAAAGGCTTGGCGTGACCCGTTTCAGGCAGCTATTGTTTGAGATGGCTGACCTGCCCCTTCAGGAGCAAAAGGAAAAGCTGAAGACAGAACTTGAAAACTGGAAGGGCAGTACAGAACAGGTGGATGATATTCTGGTGATAGGCGTACGGATTTGATCAGACCTCGTTTATTTGATCAGGCCCCGTTTATTTGATAATGCCCTGATTTTTTGCTAAATTAGGGGGTCAACAAACTCAGGGCAAGTTGAAGAAACAATGCGTCTTTGCGGTACTTTCTGCCATTTTCGGTTCGTTTGGTTTTGGTTTCGGGCAAAAGGTTTCTTATTTAACTGCCTGGACAAAAGTTCCCTTTGATCATAATTTGTTTATTGAAAATATCGGTCAGTTTGATACGGTTGTTCCTTCCCGGCCGGTCATAAAGTTTCAGGCTTCCCTTGGAAAGGTAAAGGCCAATTTTACGCCTTCCGGAATTGTATATAAGTATACCGAATACCCGGCCCGAAAGACCGGGCCGGACCGGGAAGAAATGGAGAAGGAGGGGGAAGATACCGAATTTGTAAAACCTGTGCAACATTACCTGAACCTGACCTGGGAGGGATCGAATCCGGATGTACAGATTGAAGTTCAGGAGTTGCAGCAACAGTATTATACGTATCCTAAAGGAACAAAGGATACGTATAAGGTTAGGGTATTCAAGAAACTAATTTACCGTAACATATATCCCGGTATTGATATTGAGTACGGATTTCCGGGAACCGGAAAAACCGGCTTGAAGTACACTGTAGTTGTTCATCCCGGGGCAGACCTTTCGATTGTAAAATTGAGGTACAGCGAAGTCCGGGTTTCCCGTATTGATTTGAACGGTAATGCTGTTTTCGCAACCGAGATAGGAGAACTGACGGATCACGCTCCGGTAAGTTTTTATCAGGGCGGCGGAGCCGTTTCTGTTTCCTACCGACTGGAAGGGCAGGTTGAATCCTTTCTGATAAAGTCCCCGATCGATAAAAGCCAGACACTCGTTATCGATCCCTGGACAACTGACCCACTGTTCGCCGCACCTTATGACGATGTTTTCGATGTGGACTATGATAACCTTGGGAATGTATACGCCTATGGAGGTTTTGATCCTTATCAGCTGACCAAGTTCAATGCCGCAGGCGTGCAGCAATGGACGTATAATACTGTTTTCCCCAATTCCTACGGCCTCCCTTATTACGGTGACTTTGCGGTTGACAGAAAATCAGGTAGCTCCTATTGTGTTGATGGCGCTGAACGCAACGGGGCCTACGCGGATAAAGTAAGTACGTTCGGGGCGCTGCAGGCTCAGTACACCGGAAGTCCTTCCTTTCTGGAAATGTGGAGGGCGGTTTATGACCCCTGCAGCGGGAACATCGTAATCGGCGGTGGCGGCACAAATGCACCCAATCCACAGGCCTGTATGCTTGACACCAATCTGGTTACCCTTACCCCTGTGAATTCTCTGGGAGTTACAGATTTTGGACATGATATCTGTTTGATTTCTTCAGATCCTGCCGGTGGTGTCGTTTATATGGCAACTACCAAGCCCCTCATCAGCCCGGATTTCGCCAACGATGTGTTTTCCCTGCCGCTTCCTGCTCTTACTCCGCCCGGATTTGTAACTCCTGACGGTTTTACATTTGCAGAGGTTGCTTCTATACCTTATGTCGGAGTAATGGTAGGGGACGCCAACGGGATGAACGGTTTGGCTGCCAGTCCGAATTTCCTTTATATGTATGACGGAGCCACACTTAAACAAGCCAGTAAAACAACAGGCGCTACAGGCAACAGTATTGCACTGAACACGAAGTATTTCAGATGGGGAGGCCTGGATGCCGATTTTTGCGACAATGTGTATGTTGGAAACCAGACCAACCTTCAGATTTACAATTCAGGCCTGGGACTGGTTTCGACCATCGCGCTGCCCGATACGGTTTACGATGTGGTGCTGGGCGCAAATGATAAAATCGCTTATGTCGGCGGACAAGGTTATGTCACAGAAATCACGCTCAATAACCCTATCCCTGTAAATATAACCCATACGGTTACTTCAACCTGCGTTGCCTGCAACGGTACGGCGAAATCCACACTCCTGCTATGCAACAATCCTCCTGTACCAGCTCCCACCTATTCCTGGAGCAACGGTCAGACAACGCAAACGGCAACGGGTTTGTGTGCCGGAAATTATACGGTTACCATATCTGTTGGTCCGCCATGTACTGCTCCCATGCTATTTCTGGACAGTGTGGTTATTCCTGCTTCAACGGGTGCCACTCTTGCGGTAACCCCGGGCCAGACCAATGTTAAATGCAACGGAGCTGCCACCGGAAGTGCTACTGTAACACCTACCAATGGAACAGGTCCTTACACGTATTCCTGGACGCCGACGGCACTGGGAACTTCTTCAACAGCTACAGGGCTCGCTGCCGGAACCTATACTGTAATTTCGAATGACGCCACCTGTCTTTCAGACACCACAATTTTTACGATTACGCAGCCTCCGGTCCTTACTGTAAATGCAACGACTGTCAATGCGGCATGCGGAAGTTCGGATGGCTCGGCTACTGCAACGGGCAATGGAGGAGCCGGGGGATATAGCTACACCTGGAACGGACCGGTATTGGGTGCAACGGATAACGGGCTCGCTGCCGGAAATTATACGGTTACTGTTACAGATGTAAACTCCTGCACCAATAGCGCCGTTGCCATTGTCGGCAACACCGGCGGCCCGATGGTTACGATGGGAGCTCCCAGTTTATTGAAGTGTCACGGAGATAGGACCGGAACGGTCAGCGCAACTGCTGTCGGAGGCGCAGCTCCATTAACATACAGTTGGGCGCCGGCAGGAGGAACCGGGGCTACCGCTTCGGGTCTTGGCGCCGGAGTGTATACCCTGACCGTTGAAGATGCGAATGGCTGCAAGGTACTAAATACAGTGACTTTTCCCCAGCCGGCGGCACTTACGCTGACTGGTACAGGACTAAGTACGTCCTGCAGCGCTATCTGCAACGGGCAGGCGGTTGTGATTCCTGCCGGGGGAACTGCTCCCATCGGAGCTTTATGGAGCACAGCAGGAACCGGTCTGAGCGTTAACAATCTCTGCGCCGGAACTGTGAGTGTTACCCTTACCGATGCAAACGGTTGTCAGAAGGATACAACAATAACGGTTCCTTCTCCCACAGCACTTGTAATTACAACTTCCAGTCTTTCTGCCAAGTGCAATTCAAACAACGGTAGCGCAAGTGCCACGGCTACAGGAGGTACTCCGGGACCTGGAGGGTATACGTTCAGCTGGAGTAATGCGTTTACAGGCCAGGTTGCTTCCGGGGTAGCCTTTGAGGATCCGAATTTAATCACGGGAATTTATACAGTGACTGTAACCGATAATAATAATTGTACCAATTCGGCGACTGTCAATGTAGGAAATCTGAACGGGGTCAATGCGAGCATCGGGAATCCG
This sequence comes from Bacteroidota bacterium, assembly GCA_013286385.1. GTDB lineage: Bacteria > Bacteroidota > Bacteroidia > JABDFU01 > JABDFU01 > JABDFU01. The sequence goes on along the minus strand of JABDFU010000013.1, from coordinate 28,987 downwards.
GTACCTGTCAGTTGTTTCGGTACTTGTACCGGCAGCGCCCTGGCCCAGGCCAATGGAGGCACAGGGCCATATATATACGCCTGGAGCAATGCCGTCGCTGCCGCTGCGAATCCAAATCTTTGCCAGGGTAGTTATACCGTGACCATTACCGATAATAACTCCTGCACCTCTTCAGCCGTAGTACAGATTACCCAGCCTCCTGCACTGACGGTTCTTCCTCCTAATCCTGCTGCACTTTGTGCCGGACAGAACGTTTCTGTAGCTGTCAGTCCGGCCGGCGGTACCCCTGCTTATACGTACAGCTGGAGTCCCGGTGGTATGACAGGTTCAACGGAAAGTTTGCAGCCCCTGTCCAGCACGGTTTATACGGTTACCGTGACCGATGCAAACGCCTGCCCCGTGGTTGTAAACATTGCGGTCACTGTGAATACGGTGCCTGCGGTTAGCTTTGTCGCCGATACGCTTTCGGGTTGTGTTCCGTTGTGTGTTGTTTTCAAAGATAAGAGCACTGCAGTGCCGGATCAGGTTAATACCTGGTCCTGGAAATTCGGCAATGGGGATTCATCTGCTCTGCAAAATCCTAAGGAATGTTTTACCAAGGCAGGTGTTTATTCGATTTCATTGTGGGCTGAAACGACCCAAGGTTGTTTTTCGTCTGATACCATTCAGAATATGATCACGGTTTTCCCCATTCCTCACGCGGCCTTTACTACGGATCCGAGCTCGGCAACGATTGACAATCCGATCTTCCATTTCATGGATCAAAGTACAGGAGAAAACTCCTGGCTCTGGAATTTCGGAGACACTTCAGAAACGGCTCTCAGTACAATTGAGAACCCGACTCATACCTATGCCAGTAAGGGCACTTTCTGTACCAAACTGATTGTGAAGAATGCAGATGGTTGTGTCGATTCTACAACTCTTTGTGTGGTTGTCGGACCTGATTTCGAATTTTTTATCCCCAATGCATTTACTCCGAACGGGGATGGCCTGAACGATACGTTTAAGGGTGAGGGGATAGGAATAGTCAGTTACGAAATGATTATTTTCGACCGCTGGGGCAATCTTATTTTTACGACTTATGACCTGAATTTCGGATGGAATGGAACGGCAAACGGAGGAAACCAGATTTGCCAGCAGGACGTTTACGTGTATAAGGTAGTTTTAACGGATGTGTTCAACGTCTATCATACCTATATTGGTGACGTTACGTTGATTAAGTAGCCCGCAGGGCTATAAATAGACTTGTATTCACACTGTTTTGATGCAGAGTTCTTTAAGCTGCTCCCCGCTGATCCTCGATGGCGCATTGATCATCACATCCCTTCCTGTATTGTTTTTCGGGAAAGCAATGTAATCCCTTATGCTGTCTGCTCCGCCGAAGAGCGAACACAGGCGGTCAAATCCGAAGGCAACGCCTCCGTGAGGGGGAGCTCCGTATTCGAATGCATTGAGCAGAAAGCCGAACTGTTCTTTGGCTTCTTCTTCTGTAAAACCCAAACGTTCGAAAAGCCGGGATTGAACGTTGCGGTCGTGTATCCGAATGGAGCCTCCTCCGACTTCGACTCCGTTGATGACCATGTCGTAGGCATTGGCTCGGACAGAACCGGGATCGCTTTCAAGCAAATGCAGATCCTCAGGGTTCGCCGATGTAAAAGGGTGGTGCATGGCAAACCAGCGTCTGGCTTCTTCGTTATATTCCAGTAAGGGAAAGTCGATAACCCATAAACAGGAAAAGGTGTTGGGATCACGCAGATTCAGACGGCTGGCCATTTCAAGCCGGAGTTCGGACAGGGCCTTTCTTGTCTTATTTGTTTCCCCGGCAAGGATCAATATCAGATCGCCGGCCTGGGCACCAAAGTGATCGGCCCATTTTTTCAGATCCTCAGCACTGTAAAATTTATCGACGCTGGATTTAAGCGATCCGTCCTGCTGGCAGCGAAGGTAGACCAGGCCTGTAGCTCCGATCTGAGGGCGTTTTACAAATTCTGTCAATTCGTCGAGTTGTTTGCGGCTGTATTCCCCGCAACCTTTTGCACAAATACCGGCAACCAGTTCGGCCTGATCAAATACTTTAAAATTCTTTCCCGAAACGACATCTTTGAGTTCGACAAATTTCATGTCAAAACGTGTATCGGGTTTGTCTGAACCGTAAAGTTTCATGGCATCCGCATAACTTAAATGCGGAAACGCAGGAAGCTCAATGTTTTTTACCGCTTTAAACAGATGGCGAACCATTCCTTCGAACATGCGGAGAATATCGGGACGTTCTACAAAACACATTTCACAGTCGATCTGTGTGAATTCGGGCTGACGGTCGGCCCGGAGGTCCTCGTCGCGGAAACATTTTACAATCTGGAAATAGCGGTCGATTCCGGCAACCATCAACAGCTGCTTGAATGTCTGAGGGCTTTGGGGAAGCGCGTAAAATTCTCCCGGATTCATGCGGGAAGGGACTACAAAGTCCCGGGCTCCTTCAGGTGTGGATTTGATCAGTACCGGTGTTTCGATTTCCAGAAATTGCTGGCTGTCGAGGTATCGCCGCACTTCTATTCCCAGGCGGTGTCTGAGTTCCAGGGCCTCCCGCACAGGGTTTCTGCGTATATCCAGGTAACGGTATTTCATCCGGAGCTCTTCGCCACCGTCGGTTTGGTCTTCAATGGTAAAGGGAGGAGTCAGGGCAGGATTGAGAATCTGAATTTTTTCAACGACGATTTCTATTTCACCCGTGGGGATTTTAGGGTTCTTGTTGCTGCGTTCGGCTACTTTGCCTTGTATACGGATTACAAATTCCCGGCCCAGTTCCTTTGTTTTGCCGGCTTGCTCTTTATGAGTTTCTGTGTTAAAGGCGAGTTGGGTGATGCCAAAGCGGTCGCGCAGGTCTACGAAGGTCATACCGCCCAGGTCTCTTGACTTTTGGACCCAGCCGCATAATTCAACTTTTTTTCCAACATCCTGAATGCGGAGTTCGCCGCAGGAGTGGGTTCTTAATCTGGTAGCTAAATTCATTTGGCCAAAGGTAGTAATTTGTTAATTTGGTCCCTGTGGAAACAGCACAGAACGATGAATTTTATATGCGGGAGGCTTTGAAGGAAGCGATCCGGGCAAGGGATGCGGATGAGGTACCGGTTGGAGCGGTGATCGTCTGCTCGGGTAAAATCATTGCACGGGGCTACAACTATACAGAACACCTGAACGATGTTACTGCTCATGCAGAAATGCAGGCTTTCACTTCGGCTTCGAATCACCTGGGAGGGAAATATCTGAATGAATGTACGCTTTACGTTACGCTGGAGCCCTGCGTGATGTGCGCAGGCGCTGCTTTCTGGACCCAGATCAGCAAAATTGTTTACGGAGCAAGGGATGATAAAAGAGGCTATTCACTGGTGGAGCGTTCGCCGGCGGGAAGTTCTTTGCTTCATCCCAAAACAAAGGTAACAGGCGGTGTTCTTGAAAAAGAGTGCGGGGACCTGCTCAGGGAGTTTTTCCGCAAAAAAAGGATGTCCTGAACCTGCTGTAAAGCTGTGATGTCCATTTATTGCAATGAAAAAAAAGTTAAATTTTCCTATCCTGAAATACTCCATTCTGACTTCCCAATCTGCGAATTGGCTTCGTTTTGATGCTCAAAATTATGGGTATTCGATCTTTTTATAGTTTTGCCGCCCATGAAACAGTGTAAAACCTACGATACTAGGAATAGATTATTTGGGTGGAACACCTTCATTTGCAGAGTATACATTCCTTGATATATAATGTACCCCTGAATTAAGTCAGCCCTGCTTTGATTTCCCTAATGGGTTATTTGGTCAGAGGATTTCCATCAGTGTCCAGTTCAATGACCTCATAACCCAGCTTCAGCAGATTGTCATAGACTTTTGATTTGTCTCCGACAACAAGAATATACATTTTATCGGCAGGTAAATTTTTGCCTGCCAGGGCATCAATTTCCTCTTTGGTCATAGCTTTGAGGATTTCCTGCTGCTTGTCGACAAAGGTTTTGTCGAGGTTGTAGTCTAATATGCGCTTGAGAAATCCGGCTTTCTGAGGTGCTGTTTCATACTGGAGCGCATCATTCTGTCCCATAGAGGATTTGATGAAATCGAGTTCCTCGGGTTTGATTCCCATCAGCCTGAAATTGTTGATTTCATACATGAATTCAAGGACGGAGGCGGCCGTTGCATCTGCCCTGACTCCTGCACTGGCTCTGAACGGACCCTTGTAGCGTGTTCCTGAAAATAAAGAACGCGCTCCGTAGGTATAGGCTTTGTCTTCTCTGATCTTAAGATTAATGCGGCTGTTAAAGGCACCTCCCAGAATATAATTCATGACATTGGATTTGTAAAATTCACCGGTGGCATCGTAGGGCATGGCCAGGTACCCTATACGGATTTCGGATTGGGGGGCTTTGTCTTTGTTTACAAAATAGATTTTCGTTTTATCTATTGCAGTCACGGCAGGCTCAGCTGGATACACGACTTTTTCTCCGTTCCATTTTTTCAGGGAAGAAAGCTCTGAGAGGATTTCATCTTTTTTGACATCGCCAACTACAATCAGTTTGGTTGCAGAAGGACTGATGTGTTTTTTGTAATAGGCTATCACATCTTCCAGGTGCAAAGCGGATACGCTGGCTGTGTTTCCAATGGACGGAATGCCCGTCACGTTGTCTCCATAAAGCAATTTTTGGAAAACGTTGTCAGCTATCGCTACAGGAAGATTTGCCTGGTTTGCGATTTTTTCAAGTTGCTCTTTTTGTACCCGTTCAAATTCGGCCTTGTCAAATTTTGGCTCCAGCAGCAACTCCTCCGCGACTTTAATTGTCGCGGCAGAATTTTTGGATAGGGTAGTAAGCGTGATCTTAATTTCATTGTCGTTGGTACTGATGTCGATTGAGCTTCCCAGACGGCTGAGTATTTCAGAGATTTCTTCAGCGCTGTGCTTAAGTGTGGATTCATTCATCAGGTTGGCTGTGAGGAAAGCCAGTCCGGATTTGTTCTTCTCGTCAAAACGATGGCCCGCATCTATGCAAAATTGTACGGTAACTACCGGAAGTTCATTCAATGGTGTTCCGATGATTTTTAATCCGTTTGCATAGGATTCTGACCAGTATTCAGGAACTTTTACTACCGGGTTAGGGCCGGCGCCCGGACGTTTGCTGCGGTCAAAATCATCTTTGGCTTTGTGGTAAACCAGGTTCTTGTATTCATCGCTTTCCTTTACATTCGACAAGTCTCGCTTAGGTATGGTATAATTATCGGGCTTGTCAACAACCTCAGGTTTACCCTTTGGGTAAACACTTAAGTACACGGCCGGTTTGTCTTTGATGTATTGTTTGTACACCCGCATGATATCCCCGGCTGTTACTCTGTTGTAGCGGTCAAGGTCTTTCTGCACGTAATTGGGGTCGCCTGTCATAATCTGGTACATAGAAAGCTGGGTGCCCTTGGCACTGACGCTGCTTAGCGAGGTAATGACCTCTGCTTCCCGGCTGGCCTTGAATTTCTTCAGATCGTCTTCTGTTACTCCGCGTTTTTCGAATTGTAGCAGGGAAGCTTTAACCAGTGAGTCCATCTGGGTCAGGGTCTTTCCCTGCATGGCAAGAATAGAGATGTTGAACTGGCCGGCTAATTCGATGCAGGGGTTCTGAGTCCTTGCGCTCATGGCCATCTGTGATTTAACGAAGTTCCGGTAGAAAATCGAATTTTTATCTCCGGACAGAATGCTGGCTAAAACATCCAACGGAGCTTCGTCTGCATTAAAGGCCGGTACTGTCGGCCATACAATATGAAGCAGAGGGAAACGCACTTTGTCTTCGTAAGAGATGTAACGGTCTTTGTCCAGTCTGGCCGGCATTTTTTCAAGATCTTTTACTTCGGGACCTTTGGGAATGCTTCCGAAATATTTCTGAACCATTTTGAGTACCTCCTGCGGATTCACATCTCCTGCAACTGTGAGTACGGCATTGTTCGGGCCGTACCAGCGGAGGAAGAATTTTTTCAGGTCATTGGCATCAACACGGTTCAAATCCTCAATATAACCTATGGTAGTCCAGGAATAGGGATGGCCGACAGGATAAAGAGCTTCCCCTATTTTTTCATTTACAAGACCGTAGGGACGGTTGTCGTAATTCTGTCCACGCTCATTTTTAACGGTGGAACGCTGAACTTCAAATTTTTTCTGGGTAACGGCATCCAGCAAAAAACCCATGCGGTCGGCTTCGAGCCAAAGTGCAGTTTCGAGTTGGTTATTGGGCAGGGTTTCAAAATAAACCGTGCGATCGGTGGTGGTATTTCCATTCAGGCTACCACCGGCTGAAGTGACCATTTTGAAGTGTTCATTGTCCCCGACGTGGTCGGAGCCCTGAAACATCATGTGCTCAAAAAAATGGGCGAATCCTGAACGTCCGAGCTGTTCACGGTCAGATCCGACGTGGTAGGTAACCTGGGTATAACAGATCGGGTCAGAGTGGTCTTCGTGAATGATCAGAATAAGGCCATTGTCCAATACGTATTTTTCGTAGGGTACGACCAGTTCGTTTCCCTTTTTCTCTACTTTTTCAAGTAGTTTGGGCGAAGTGGTTTGGGCCTGGGAAAGGGTAGTTATTGCGGCCATGGATATCAGCATCAGGTTTTTCAAGTGAAAAGGGGTTAAGTTAGCAGAATGGGTTTGGTTCAGGCGAACAAAACTATCAAAATTCAGTCAAAATCGCCGGGAATTTCGTAAATTGCACAAACAAAAAAATAAAAAATGTATCCCGAAGCGCTTGTAAAACCAATGAAGTCAGAATTGATTTCTGTAGGATTTGAGGATCTGACCACCCCCATAGCAGTTGATGCTGCAGTTAACAGTAAAGGAACCGTGCTGATGGTAGTTAATTCGGTATGCGGTTGCGCTGCCGGTGCCGCACGTCCGGCAATAAAGCTTTCCCTTCAGGGAAGCAAAAAACCTTCTAAACTGACTACGGTGTTTGCCGGATTTGATACGGAAGCTGTGGCTCAGGCCCGCAAACATTTTGCTCCCTATCCTCCTTCTTCGCCTTGTGTGGCCTTGTTCAAGGACGGCAAGCTGGTGCATTTTATTGAGAGGCATCACATCGAAGGAGCGTCTGCGCGTCTGATTGCGGATAATCTGATCGGGGCTTACGAGGAGTTCTGTTGATCAGCGAATGGGCTAATCGCTTCACTTGCGCACACTCAGCATCAGGTTCGATTCACCCCTGATGTATTTGTAGCCAATACCGAAGGGCAGGTTCTTGACTTTTGACTTTCCGGGTTCTTTCTTGTAGGCATCGTCGAGGTCTTTCTGGAAGTCTTTCGGGAATATTGAAATGGTTCCGGTATAGGCTCCGTACAGAGTGACAGTGTGTGCATCGTCGTTGAACAGTTTCCAGGGTATCCCCGAATCGTCCTGAAGGATGGCTCTGCTGTTGGCCAGAATAGTTGAACGTATGTCAGAGAAATAGGCTTTGTGCATCAGGTAGGAGGCGGATTTGATATAGGTAACGTCGGCCTGGCTGTTTTTAATGAAGGTTTTAAAGCCTTCATTTTTTGGGAAAGCGCCGTTGGACAAATCGATTGAAAAATAAGTAACCGTGTGCTCGGTACCGTCTGAACTTACAAATGCAATCTGAGCGCCTTTGTTTTTCACCGTGTCTTTCTGCGATGCAGAAAAGGAATCGTAAGTAATCAATTCGCCTTTGGTATTTACGGCAACGGGCTTAATGTCAACTATGCTGTTTCCGGTACGCTCGAGGAAAAGCAGAAGTACATGAATGGTTCCGTTGACATCGCTTTGGTGAAACTCAACAGCCATCGACTTGGTTCTGAAGAAACTGAAATTGATAATGGACTCGAGGGACTGGTTAACGGTGTTCAGGTAATGGGTAAGGTCTTTTTGTTTTTGGATCTTGGCAAAATCGGGAGGTGTTCCGACCGGTTCGAGCCCGATCATAAAATAATTCTGGGCGTTTGGAAACAGGGTATAGGCATTGAGAATATCAGCCCCGGCAAAAGGGTAGAAAAGATTTTTTGTTTTCAACCCCGAAAGTTCGCTTTCTACCCAGGGTTTCATCCTTTTCAGTTGTACGCTATCGTATTTGGCGAATGCGGCGTTCATTTTTTTGGAATAGGCGGCCCAATCTTTGTCTGAAAGCAGAGATGCGTTGAGTTTGCTTCCGGGTTCAATGGTCATGCCTGCAATGTAGCGGGCCATGTCGTTTAGTTCACGGTTTACCGGATGATGGGCTGGTCTGGTATCAGCTGAAGCGGCCAGACTGCTGTCTTTTTTAATCGAATCCTGTGCACTGTTGTGCTTTTGGTTTTGCTGGGATCCGCAGGCAAATGCAAGCAGGAGGGCAGGAATAAAAAGGGCTGTTTTTTGCATACGCAAATATACTACTTTTTGGAGGCCAGGATCAGCAGGTCTTTTTTATTTCCCCAGTGGTAGCCCAGGTGGAAAGGTAAGTCGGGGGGAGGCGGGGTTTGCATACAGGCACTTTTAAGGAGCTGATCTTCGTGCAGGTATGGGAAATCTTTGACGGGCCGGGTGTATTCACCGTAAAGTTTAATGTCCCATTTGTTTTCCTGTACCAGCAGGCTATACGGAACGCCGGTATCATCCTGAAGTATGAATTTACTTTTACGAAGTATAAATTCACGGATGTTACTCATCATTTTATTGTACATCAGATAGGAAGCGCTTTTCATGTAGGTAACGGCAGGGTTCATTTTATTCAGTCTGACATAAAACGCTGCACTGTCGTTGAAATTCTTGTTGGATATGTCGAAGCGGTAGTAATAAACGGTGCCCAGTTTACGGCCGTGAACATAATTGATTTTCAGGCCCAGGGGAGATTCTTTACCGATTTTGTTGTAATCGATTTCTACAATACTGCTGGTTTTGGAGAGACTGTCGGTCCTGGTCAAAAGGTAGCTGACGTCGGTGATCTGATTGCCCGTTTCTTCCATAAAAAAGGCGATGACTGGAAGTATGCCGTTCACTTTCTGGTTGCTCAGCTGGCGCTGCATATTACGGGTAATGAAATAGCTTTTGCTGAATATATCGGTGAGGCAGGAATTGAGATCCTGAACATAATTTTCGGCCTGACTGTCGTTCATTTTTTCGAGTTCAGGAAAGCGCCCCGGTTTTTCAAGACCCAGCATTACAAGGGTGTCCATGTCAGGAAAAAACGTAAAGGCGGTGAGGAAATCGGGCCCTGAAAAAGGATAAAAAACAGTAGAAGCCGCTTTTAGTGCGGCAGGGAATTCCTGGTTTTTCCATTTGGAGATTTTTTCGAGCCGCGCGGTGTCGAGCTTATGCCAGGAGGTTTTGATGAACTCCGTATTTTTTTTCCAGGCACTGTTGCTGTCTAGCAGGTGATTGTATTTTGATCCGGGATTGCTTACGCCAGCAATTAAGCAGGCGAAGTCATTGTAGGGGTTGGCGGTGGACCAGGCCGGAATGGATGCGATGGAATCTGTCGCTCTTTTTTTTATGGAATCCATTCTGTCCTTTTCGGTTTTTAATCTGGCATTGCTGTCATCTGTTGAACAAGAAATGCTCAGCAGCAGTATAGCTATTAGCGGGTAAATCAACGGATAAAGGAGTCTTCTCATAGATTAGGGATCGTATTCAGTTGTAAAAATTAAATTCAGACAGATCGGGAGGAAACTGTTTTTTTCTAAGCAGTTCGGTTTTGTAAATAGCGGTGCCCAGGTCTTTTAAAAAGGGAAGTCCGGTTTTATGGGTCTGGTAATTGCCTGAACCCACATCTTCACTTTCGTTGACGTAAATGGTTGCGGCAAGCAAAAACTCAACCTTGTTTTTCACGTCGACAATGTAGGCACAATCGGTTAAAAAACCATAAGCCTGGCCAACGATATTGAAACTCCGGACAGAGTCTGATTTTATTTTGGGAACGGTTGACCCGTACAGGAGGTATTTTTTATAAGAATCGTAATAGGTGGGGAAGCTATACCTGGGCCAGTCACTTTCTCTGGGCAGCATACCCATTTCTTTGAGTAAAAAATGCCGGTCGTCCGTATTCAGTTTCCATTGTGTTTTCAAATAGGGCATAAAAACCAGTTCCTTTAAAATCCCGGTTAGGTTATCAAGTGGTATGTAATTGTGCAGTGAAAAATCTTTAGGCCCGGGAACTTTTCGATCCCAGTTGTCGTGATGTATTTTTCCCACTTTGGCGTTGGCGATCGGGCAGGGAAGGGACAACTTCGATTTTTGAATGAAGGGTTGATGGTAAACGGTGTCTCCTTTGGGGCTTAGAAAATAAACAGGCGGAGCTATTTTGGAAGTGTCTCCCATGCAGCCGGCATCGAGTTTGTTCACCATTCTCATAGTTGGAAATCCCTTTTGGGCAAGTTGAGTATGAATGTAATCGCAGGTTAAGAATTCATAAACTCTGCTGAAGGCAACGTTGTCACTGACCAGCAGCATTTTTTTAATGTAATTTTCTATGCTGGGCAGTCCGTTTTCAGCTGAGGTGTCTTTGCTGATGTGATGTTCGCAATAGAAAACACTGTCGGTGACCATTTCACTCTTGCGGGTTAGTCCGGGATTGTTCTGGCCGTTAAGGGATTCGATTTTTTCAAGGGCCAGCATGCTGGCGGGGAGCTTTACCGTACTCGCGCAGTAAAAGAAAAGTTCAGGATTGTTGTTGAAACTGAACTGGGTAAAGTGGGGGACGTTGGCTTCGTCCCGGTCGATCCGGATGTAGATAATCTGCAAGCGGTATTTGATTTTGTTGTCAAAAATAAATTTGTACTGGGGAAGCTGCGTATTCAGATAAGTGTGAAACGTTTGCTGGTCGTTCTGGGCAAGAGCTGAAAAAAGAGGGAGAAGAAGAATACACAGAAGAAGGCTTGCTTTTTTTGAGAGCGGCATCCTCAGGGTTGTTTGGTGTTTCCCAAGCTTTGTTTTGGTTTTCCGAAGTAGTAAATGATCAGTCCGGTTAAAACAATTGCAATAGCAGCAAGCGATTCTTTAGGCTTGTCGGATATTCCGAAATAAATCAGCCATAAACTTATGCCAAGGAAAACAAGTGGAGTAAAAGGATACCCGGGCGTTTTGAAAGGTCTGGGTAAATCGGGTTCCCGGATGCGAAGAATCATCAGTCCCAACACGGTTAAAAATGTGAACAGATTCAGTGTAAAGCCGATGAAGGTGATAACCTGATCGAAGCTGGCCGTGAAAACAAACAGAAGCGCAATGCAGGACTGGGTTAAGATGGCTATTGCCGGAACGTTATGTCTGTTCTTGACGGAGAGCATTTTGAAAACACTGAGGTCTTCGCCCATCACGCTGATGATGCGCGGACCGGCAAGGGTCATGGAGCTTATGGTGGAGATAAGTTTTACTGCAATGATAACGGCCATTATTTTACCTCCAAGTGTTCCGAAAATCCAGGTGGCGGCAATAAAACCAACTTCCTTTTTGCCGGCCATGCCGGCTATCGGAGTTGTGTAAAGAAAAACAAAATTGAGCAGGATGTACAAAAGCGTAACAAATAGGGTTCCTCTGAGAAGAGCCTTGGGAAGATTTTCCTGAACATTATTCATTTCGCCTGCGATGTAGGCAGCGGCATTCCAACCTGAATAAGCAAAACTTACAAAGAAAAAGGAAATGGCAAAAGAAGAGCTGAGGATGTCGTGAAAAGCAGAAGGGGAGGGCGAAAAATTTGCATCACCGGTGTGTCCGGCAAATAAGCCGTTGACAATGATAAAAAGAATGGTAACGATACTGACGCTTGTAAAGATGTTCTGAAAGCGGCTGCCGATGTGCACTTTTAAAAAATGAACACCGCTCACCAGAAGTATTATCGATGTGGCCAACAATGCAGAACTGAAATCTCTGCCAGCAAGCAGTATCGGATGCATATCGGTACCTTTCTTAAAGTATTCTGCAAAAGCCATGGATGCTGCGGCCACAGGAGCCGCAAAGCCCACTGTTGCTGAAACCCAGCCGGATAAAAATCCTACTGCAGGATGGTATATCTTAGAAAGATAATTGTACTCTCCCCCGGAGCGGGGTAAGGCGGCTCCCAGTTCGCCGTAACACAAGGCCCCCAATAAGGAAGCAATCCCGCCAATCAGCCAGAGTACCATCAGCGCGAATCCTGAGTGTATGCCCATTACCTGAAATCCAAGACTGGTGAAAACACCGGTACCTATCATGTTGGAGACGACAACGGCGGTGGCGGTGTAATACGAAATGTAGCGCTTGAACATACCGCAAAAGTAAGGTAATTAATCGAATGACTGAGATGCCCGGGATGCCTGTTCGGTCAGGCGCTGGTACTCGGCCGGGCTGAGGTCGTTAAAGAAGTAGTTGATGGGGTTAACTTTTTCGCCGTTCCGGATGACTTCGTAATGCACATGGGGGCCGGTTGAACGGCCGGTACTACCTACGTATCCGATCAGTTCGCCCCGTTTAACTTTCTGACCCACAAAGGCTTTGATTCGGCTCATATGGCCGTAGAGGGTTTCGTATCCGAATCCATGGTTGATGACCACATGGTTTCCGTAGCCCTGCATGACATCATCAGCGACCTCAACGACCCCGTCTCCTGTTGCAAAAATGGGGGTTCCGGTATTCGCAGTGAAATCGATGCCGGGGTGAAATTCACCTGTCTTGTAAATCGGGTCGGTGCGGTATCCGTATCCGGAAGGAGGGTATTTCAGGTCTTTATTGGAAACGGGTTGAATGGCAGGGATGCAGGCCAGCAGCTTTTCCTTGTTTTTGGCCATATTCATGATTTCATCAAAGGATTTGGATTGGATGTACAGCTGTTTGCTGAGCTGATCGAGTTTCTTCGTGGTTTCTACAATCAGATCAGAGTTTTCGTAATTCATCAGCTCTTTGTAGCGGTCGATTCCTCCGAATCCGGCCTTACGCACATTTTCGGGAATGGGTTCTGCCTCAAAGACTACACGGTAAATATTGTCATCCCTTTCCTGCATTTCCTGCAAAATAGAGGATACCTGGGACATGCGCCTGTCAAGCAGATCGTATTGAAGACGCAGGTTTTCGATTTCCCGTTTTTGAGTCTTTTCTTTTGGGGAATCGAAGTAGGTAAAGGCAATCAATACCGTAATGGCAGCAAAAACAGATCCTGTTGCCAGATAGGAAATAAACGTGGAGAAACGCTGTTTAAACGTAATCTCGAGTTTTTCGTAACTAAGGGATTTGGTATTGAATTTATACTTGATCTTTGACATGCTTAACTTTAGTTCAAGGCACGCGAATTTAGGGAAATAAAGCTATTTTTGCAATTCTAAAATAGCTATAGAATTGATGAACGCTGTACAGATCAGAAGCACATTTTTGAATTTTTTCAAGGATAAGGGACATTTTATTGTTCCCTCGGCTCCGATGGTTATCAAAAATGATCCTACACTGCTTTTTACCAATGCGGGAATGAATCAGTTTAAAGATTTGTTTTTAGGTAACGCTCCGGTGGTACATAAGCGGATCGCAGACACACAAAAGTGTCTGCGTGTTTCGGGAAAACACAATGACCTGGAAGAAGTGGGAGTGGACACGTACCACCATACCATGTTTGAAATGCTGGGTAACTGGAGTTTCGGGGATTACTTCAAGAAAGAAGCCATTGCCTGGAGTTGGGAACTACTGACTGAAATTTATAAAATCGATAAAAGCCAACTGTACGTTACGGTATTTGAGGGTGAGCAATCGGAGGGCCTGTCTTTTGATCAGGAGGCTTATGATTGCTGGGCTGCTTTGCTGAAAAAAGCGGGCCTGAATCCTGACGAACGTATTATTAAAGGAAACAAAAAAGACAATTTCTGGGAAATGGGGGATACGGGTCCCTGCGGCCCCTGTACCGAAATTCACTGCGATATTCGCACTGCGGACGCGCAAAAAAAAGGAGATGGGAAATTGCTGGTCAATACCGGTCATCCTCAGGTGATCGAAATCTGGAACAATGTGTTTATGGAGTTTAACCGTAGGGCAGACGGAAGTCTGGAGAAACTTCCGGCCCAGCATGTGGATACCGGAATGGGATTTGAACGGCTTTGTGTGGTTTTACAGGGGAAGCAGAGCAATTACGATACGGATGTTTTTCAGCCCCTGATCGGATGTATTTCGGATTTGTGTTCAATCAGGTATAGAGAAAATGAAAAAACGGATATTGCCATGCGGGTCATTGCGGATCATGTGCGTGCGATTTCTTTTTCAATAGCCGACGGGCAATTGCCTTCGAATACAGGGGCTGGCTATGTGATCAGGAGGATCTTAAGAAGGGCTGTGCGTTACGGTTATCAGAGTTTGGGATTGAAGGACGCATTTATATGTAAACTGGTTGCGGTGCTTGCTGAGCAAATGGGCGGAGCCTTTCCCGAACTGAAAGCACAGCAGAGCGTAATTGAAAAGGTGGTATTCGAAGAAGAGACTTCTTTTTTCAAAACCCTGGCCAATGGAATCAGCAGGACGGAATCGATTTTTAATGAGCTGTTGAATCGCAAGGCGAATAAAATTTTGCCGGGAAAAGACGCATTTGAACTTTTTGATACCTATGGTTTTCCGCTGGATCTGACCGAGCTGATTGCAAGGGAAAACGGATTTTGTGTTGACCGGAAGGAATTTGACAAATGCATGGATCAGCAGAAAAACAGATCACGGGAAGCTACAGCGATGGAAACGGGGGATTGGGTTCAGGTTGGCGAAAAGTTGGAAAGTTCAGAATTTGTGGGGTATGAACAGACCGACTGCGAAGCAAATATCGTTCAATACCGGAAAGTGAAAAGCAAAAACAAGGAGCACTTTCAGCTGGTGCTTGACAAAACTCCTTTTTATGCAGAGAGCGGAGGACAGGTCGGAGATACCGGTTTCCTGGATAACGGAATTGAAAAAACAAGTGTTTCGGATACTAAAAAAGAAAACGGCATCACCGTACATTTTACGGATAAACTGCCTGCAGACCTGACACGGTCTTTCAGGGCCGTGGTTAACAGGAGCAAACGCAGGCTCACCGAGAACAATCACAGTGCCACCCATTTGCTGCATGCTGCGCTCAGGAAAGTATTGGGGACGCATGTAGAGCAGAAAGGATCGCTGGTGAATGAAGACTATCTGCGATTTGATTTTTCCCATTTCGCCAAACTTACGGATGAAGAGCTGGCCAGGATCGAACAGCTGGTGAATGAAAAAATCAGGGAAAATATTGCTGCTTCCATAACAGAAATGCTCCTTTCGGAGGCAAAGAAAACCGGTGCTATGGCTTTGTTCGGAGAAAAATACGGGGAACGGGTCCGGGTGGTTGAATTTGACAGGAATTATTCTATCGAACTTTGCGGGGGAACACACGTTCATTCGACCGGGCAGATCGGACTGTTTAAAATCAGTTCGGAGGTTGCAGTTGCTGCCGGTATACGAAGGATTGAAGCACTTACCTCGGTGAAAGCCGAATCTTTTTATTCAGAACGGCTTGCCGAACTTCAACGGGTTAAAACATTGGTTGGAAATCCAAAGGATCTGATCAGGGGCATTCGGGATATTCTGGATTTGAATGCCGAGCTGAAAAAACAAAATGAAATCCTGCTGAAGGAAAAAGCTCAGCTCATTAAAGCTGAACTGTTGTTAAAATCAAAGAGTCTTAAAGGTATGCGGTTTATATCTGAACGGATCGTATTGGATTCCGCCGAGGCGATCAAAGATATTTCCTTTGAATTAAAGAACGAACTGGACGATCTTTTCATGGTCCTTGGTGCTGAAATAAAAGGCAAGCCAAGTCTCTCGGTAATCATATCAGATAAGATGGTCAGGGAGCACAACTTAAATGCAGGCGCTATTGTACGTGAACTTGCCAAAGAGATCAAAGGAGGCGGAGGGGGACAGGCGTTCTATGCAACTGCCGGAGGCACCGATCTCTCGGGGCTGGATAGGGCTGTGGGAATGGCAGAGACGCTGTTGTTAAACACCTAGTATGTTCAGTAAAATTGCCAATGTATTTTTTTCAAAAATTCTGGTTTCTGTTCTCGGATTTTTTATTGTTATTATCAATGCCAAGCAGCTTGGTGCAGAAGGCCTGGGTCTAATCAGTCTGATTATCCTGTGTATAACCTACAATCAGGTGGTTTGCGGGATTGTCGGGGGCTCGGCGCTGATGTACCTGGCTCCGCGCAAACCGCTGCTTCAACTGCTTCTGCCTTCTTATTTCTGGGGGATACTTTCTTCGCTTGCAGGTGCAGCCATTCTTGTGTTTTGTAAACTCCTGCCTCCGGAATATGCCAGGGATGTGTTTTTACTTTCGGTTTTGCAGGCCTTCGGAACCGTTCATCTGAATCTGTTTATCGGTCTTGAAAAAATACGCAAATACAACTGGATCAGCGCCCTTCAGGTTATCATCAGTTTTGTTTCACTACTTCTGCTGTTTTACCTGCTGAAGGAAAAAAATGTGCGTTCCTACATCACCTCGCTTTATCTGGGCTATGCATTTGTGTTTCTGGCCAGCACTTTCGTGCTGTTGCCTGAAATTAAAACCGAATCTATGCGGTCCTGGGGAAACAGCCTGAAGGCCATTGTTCAGAATTCGGTTTACATTCAGGTGGCAACCATTATCCA
Organism: Bacteroidota bacterium; assembly: GCA_013286385.1. GTDB lineage: Bacteria > Bacteroidota > Bacteroidia > JABDFU01 > JABDFU01 > JABDFU01. Next base: position 12,394 of record JABDFU010000013.1, on the reverse strand, counting down.
TTTGCTGAACTGCCGCCTGAGTTATTTCATGCTTGATAAATACATGGACAACGCCTCTCTTGGAATTTTTTCAACGGCTGTTTCCATAGCCGAATCGCTCTGGCTGATCAACAGGAGTATAGCTGTGGTGCAGTATTCAAAAGTGGTTAATTCGACAGAGCCTGCTGACTCCCGCGAACTAACCCTGGTTCTGGCCAAATTCAGTCTGGTACTTACACTTTTTTTCGCGGGAGTTATGCTGCTGATTCCGGGAAGTTTTTACATGCAGTTGTTCGGTGAAAAATTTGAAATCCTCCGCCACCTGCTGATTTATCTTCTGCCCGGAATCGTATTCGTGGCAAATGCCACCTTGTACGTTCATTATTTCGCTGCGATCGGGAAAAACGGTATCAATACCCTTGCTTCTGCTGTTGGATTCACCTTCACGCTGCTGTTCTGTCTTGTTCTTATTCCCCGTTATCAGATGGCAGGTGCGGCTGTCAGCTCGAGCGCTTCCTATTTTGCAACTACTTTGTTCCTGATTTTTAACTTTAAAAAAGAAACGGGATACAGCTGGAAGCGTTTTTTGATAAACCGATCGGATACCCGGTATATCTTTGTTGAAATCAAAAAACTGTTTGCATTCAACTAAAATTTTCTGAACATGGTATTCGTTTCTGTATTCAAAAGAAATCTGAAAGAATTGTTTTTCAGGATGAGGGCCCATCAGGTTCTTGTTCCCTTAAACGCGTCGCTTTTGAAATTGCATTACCTGATTCGTCAGTCGCAGTGGATTGGCAAGCAAAAGCGGGATGCCGGACTGAACGATTTTTACACCCGTGGCTATGTGTTCAGTAAAATGTTTGATTTGTTCAAATTCGTTTCTGAAAACGAATTTAAAGGACGGGCAATCGATTATTTTGAATTCGGAGTGTTCAGGGGGAATTCCATAAAGTGGTGGCTGGAAGACAATAAGCAGGCCCATTCATATTTTTACGGATTCGACACGTTTAAGGGCCTTCCGGAAGATTTCGGGGAATTTAAAAAAGGGGATTTATCTGCCGATGACCGGCTTCCTGAGGTTTCGGATCTTCGGTGCAGGTTTTACAAAGGTCTGTTTCAGCAGACCCTTCCGGGTTTTCTGAAGTCCTATTCGGGCAAAAATCCCAAAGTCCTTCACATTGATTGTGATTTATATAGTTCAACGCTTTTTGTTCTTTGTTCAATGGCGCCCTTCCTCCACAAGGGAGACGTGTTGATTTTTGATGAATTTGTAACTCCAACCCAGGAATTTAAAGCATTTGATGATTTTGCTTCGGCCTATTACCTGAAGTATGAACTGCTGGGAGCCGTAAACAATTACCAGCAGACTGCCCTGAAAATAGGCTGAGATATCGTTAACCTGGCGCTGATAACAGCTTTTGGTTAATAAGTTTAGGATACTATTATTTTCGAACCGGCGTTAATGGTTATACTTGTGTTCGGTCTTGTTTTTTGTCGGTGTTTTGTCTTGTGTTTTGTTGTTTAATTTCGTAACTTAAGGTGGATGAGAAAAATAGTCATACTGGCGGGTTGCTTGATCTGGCGGGCTGTTTCTGCTCAGCAAGACAACGGTGTTCCTGTTTTTCAGGATGATGCGATTGCGGCTGCACTGGACAGTCTGGCGATGGTTAAGTATTTTGACAAGGGATTGACCAAACCCCCTTCTCCGAACTTAAGCAAGTTTCACTTTAGTCCGGATTCGATTCCCCGTTATGACGATGCCGTTTACGAATCCCGGCTTCAGAAACTCGATGCAGAGTCTCCCTTTGACCTTCAGTTTAACCCCGCAGTAAAATCGTATATCGAATTGTATGCCGTGCGTAAACGGGAACTTGTATCCAGAGCGCTAGGTCTTTCGCAATTGTATTTCCCGATGATCGAACAATTACTTGATAAATACAACATTCCGCTGGAAATGAAATACCTCTGTATTGTAGAATCTGCAATGAACCCCCGGGTGCGTTCAAGGGCAGGCGCAATGGGACTCTGGCAGTTTATGTACACCACAGGAATATTGTACGACCTGAAAGTCACTTCGTATGTAGACGAGCGATGTGATCCCTATAAATCAACCGTGGCCGCCTGTGAATACCTTCATTTTTTGTACGAGATGTTCGGAGACTGGCAACTGGTGCTGGCTGCATACAATAGCGGACCTGGCTCGGTGAATAAAGCCATCCGACGTTCAGGAGGCAAACATACTTTTTGGGAAATAGCGCCGTACCTGCCACGGGAAACACAGGGTTATGTGCCAGCCTTTATAGCGGTAAATTATGTTATGCGCAATACTGCAGAGCACAACCTGTATTCAAGTATCCCTAAGCGTTCTTTTTACGAAGTGGATACTGTAAAAATAAAACAACAGGTGAGTTTTGAACAACTCTCTGCCATTTTGGGAATTCCGGTTGAAGAAATAGAATTTCTCAATCCTGAATACAAGAAAGCTGTGATCCCTTATTCCGCTGAGCACCCTTACACGCTTACTTTACCTGCGGGCAAAATCGGAAATTTTGTTACCAATGAACAGGCCATCTACAATTACCTGAAAAAAGAAAAGCCAACCAGTCAGGATGTTATGGCCATGCAGGAAGTTCAGGAGGTTTACACTGTTAAGAAAGGCGAACATCTGAATACGATTGCCAATAAATACAAGTGCACGATTTACGACCTGAAACTCTGGAATAATCTGAAAACGAATTACGTTAAACCCGGACAGCAGTTAACCGTTTTTGTCAACAAGATCGGAACCAATACAGCTGCCCCGGCTGTAGCTCAGCCGGGGCAGAGCTCAAAAGTTGTCGAGCAAAACGGTCCGGGTAAATATTATACGATAGGAAAAGGAGACACCCTTTGGGAAATTGCCCGCAAGACCGGTTCTACGATAGACGCGATCAAGCGTCTGAATAATTTCGGGGATAAGTATATGCTGCTGCCGGGGCAGAAAATAAAAATCGGCTAAACTAATTTTTCCCTGGATCGCATCATTTCTGCAAAGGACCTGTTTTGAATTTTACTTTCTGCCCAGGAAATAAAATCAAACTGGTACAATAAAAAATCTTTTTCAGGGCTGTTGATCAGCCCGTTTTTGAATTGAATCATAACCTTCGCTTCTTCTTTTCTGCCGGTAATTTTTGAAAGGGTCTTGCGGAGGGAATTTAAGGATTCGATGGATTCATCCGGCAGGAATAAGGTATTTGCGAATTCGAGCGCTTCTCTATTGTTGTGAGAAGGATAAAGAAAACGTAGAACTGGAAAAAAGGGTAGAGGAACTGGAAAGACAAATAAAAATTCTGATTGAAGCGAATAGCCCTGCCTGCAGGGCATTAGCTAATAACTAGTTATTCAATGCCTCAGAGCCGCCCACGATTTCGAGAATCTCGCCTGTAATCGCTGCCTGCCTCGCCTTGTTGTAGTTGAGTTTCAGTACTCGTATCATTTCCTTGGCGTTGTCGGTTGCTTTGTGCATGGCTGTCATGCGGGCTCCGTGTTCGGATGCCTGAGAATCGAGCAGGGCTTTGTACAACTGGGTTTTTAATGAACGGGGGATGATGTCCTGAACGATTTCGGCTTTGCCGGGTTCGAAAATATAATCGGTAGCTGCAGATTTTTTATTCGGATTTGCTGGCGGCGGAAGAACAGGAAGAAACTGTTCGTTCTGCGGCAACTGAACTGCTGCATTTTTAAACTGATTGTAGACCAGTTCAATTTTATCATAGATTCCTGCAGCGAAATCCTGCATGATTTTTTCTGCAACTGGGGCGACTCTGGCGTAAGTAAGAGCGTCAAAGAGTTCGTTGTGCGAACTCACCAGATTGCAATTTGATTTTTTGAAAAAGTCCGTGGCTTTTTTTCCAATGGTTATAACGTTTATGTTACAGCCCTTGTAATTTTCACGGATAAGAAGCGATGCTTTCTTGATAATGTTGGCGTTGAATCCACCGCAGAGTCCGCGGTTGGAAGTGATGACGACAAGCAATACATTTTTTACTTCACGTTGTTTGGTAAAGGCTCCTTCTGAACTGTCGAGGCTCGAACTTAAATTCTCAAGGATTTCCCGAAGTTTGATGGCATAGGGCCGCATCTGAACAATGGCATCCTGCGCGCGTTTTAGTTTGGCCGCGCTCACCATTTTCATGGCGCTGGTGATCTGCATGGTCGAACCAACCGATACGATTCTGTTTCTGACCTCTTTTAAATTTGCCATTGTTTCCTGTTTTCCTGAGCGATTAGCCCTGCCTGCCGCAGGCAGGGCTAATCGCTATTTTTTATATTTCTTAGACATATCTTTTGCCACAGCTTCCAGCACCGATGTCAGGGAGTCATCAAATTTACCTGCTTTCAGATCGGCCAAAACGTTTGCATGCTTGCTCTCCATAAACTGCAGGAAATCAGCTTCGAATTCTCTTACCTTGTTGATCGGAACATCACGCAACAGGCCTTTGGTGCCGCAATAAATAATAGCAATCTGCTGTTCCACACGAAGAGGAGAAAACTGGCCCTGCTTCAGAATTTCTACGTTACGCGAACCCTTGTCAAGTACCGACTTAGTCGCAGCATCAAGGTCTGATCCGAACTTCGAAAAAGCTTCGAGTTCCCTGTATTGGGCCTGGTCGAGTTTGAGGGTACCAGCCACTTTTTTCATGGATTTAATCTGTGCATTTCCGCCCACACGGGATACCGAAATACCCACGTTGATCGCAGGACGTACCCCCGCATTAAAGAGATTGGATTCCAAAAATATTTGTCCGTCCGTAATCGAAATTACGTTCGTCGGAATGTATGCAGAAACGTCACCGGCCTGGGTTTCAATAATCGGTAAAGCAGTAAGTGAACCTCCTCCTTTTACAATGTCCTTAATGGAATCGGGCAAATCGTTCATCGATTTGGCAATCGAATCGTTGGCATTGATCTTGGCCGCACGCTCAAGCAAGCGACTGTGCAGGTAAAACACATCACCCGGATACGCTTCCCGTCCCGGAGGTCTTCTCAGCAGTAAGGAAACTTCACGGTAGGCTACGGCCTGTTTAGACAAGTCGTCGAATACAATCAGCGCCGGCCGACCGGTATCTCTGAAAAATTCTCCAATGGATGCTCCGGCAAAGGGCGCATAAAACTGCATGGGTGCAGGATCTGCAGCACTTGCTGCAACAATAACAGTATACGCCATTGAGCCGTTTTCTTCGAGAACGCGCTGCACGTTGGCTACCGTTGAACTTTTTTGCCCAATGGCAACGTATATGCAGAACACCGGTTTGCCTGCGGCAAAAAATTCTTTCTGATTGATGATGGTATCAATACAAACTGCGGTCTTACCAGTTTGACGGTCGCCGATTACCAGTTCGCGTTGTCCTCTTCCAATCGGAATCATCGCGTCAATCGCCTTGATTCCTGTTTGCAGAGGTTCGTTTACCGGTTGTCTGAAAATAACCCCTGGGGCTTTTCTTTCCAGCGGCATTTCATAGGTCTGCCCCTTTATAGGCCCTTTGCCGTCAATGGGTGCACCCAATGTGTCCACAACGCGTCCAAGCATTCCTTCTCCTACGTTAATGGAGGCAATTCTTCGGGTACGTTTTACCGTGTCGCCTTCCTTGATTTCATTCGAGGAACCGAGCAATACGGCTCCGACGTTGTCTTCTTCAAGATTGAGAACGATTCCGCGGAGTCCGTTTTCGAATTCGATCAGTTCGCCTGACTGAACATTTCCCAGTCCGTAGATACGGGCAATACCGTCCCCTACCTGCAAAACGGTTCCTACTTCTTCAAGTTCTGATGCGGTCTTGTGACCTGATAATTGCTGTCTCAGGATCGCTGATACCTCTGCTGGTTTTACTTCTGCCATTTTCTAGTATGTATTAATTTTCATTTGTTCTTTTATGGCCCTTCGGGCATAAGCCAGACTAAATTTTTTAAAATTAAGTCTGGCTAATAAGGGTTTTCGTTAAATGTTCGGTATAGTAATTTTAATTTGCGCGCAATGCTGGTGTCTTCCTGTTTGTCTCCAACCCGAATGATGAAGCCTCCGATCAGATCCTTGTCAACTTTTTCGACGAGTTCAACTTCAGACTTGTAGCTTTTCTTAACCACTTCAAGCACCTGCTTTCGGAGCTCTTCATCCAGTCCCTGAGCTGTCGTTACTACAGCGGTCAAAATATTTTTGTGTGTCTTGTACTGTTCAATGAAAGAGGCTGCAATGTCTTCGAGGTATTCTTCCCTGCGTTTGGTTGCGATGATCTGCATAAACTGAAAACTGATGTTTTCGATTTTTTTTCCAAATAAAGCTTCGAGAATTTCGTGTTTCTTGTCGGTCTTTACAATGGGACTCTTCAGCAGGGTTCTGAGCTCAGGATTCTCCCTGCAGGTACTGTGAATCAGCTTCATATCTGCATATACCTTTTCGAGCAATCCTTTTTCCAAGGATAACTCAAGCAGTGATTTCGCGTATCTTGAAGAGAGTTTGCCCATTCTTAATTTAAATTAACATCTTCAAGTAAGGCCTTGATAAGCGTTTTTTGCTTTTCCTGAGAAGTCAGCTCTTCTTTCAGAATTTTTTCGGCGATTTCCATGGAAAGAAGGGCGACCTGATTCTTGAGTTCGGTGATGGCTGCCATTTTTTCATTGTTAATGTTTTCACGCGCGGCCGCCATTAAGCGGCCTGCTTCCTGTGTTGCCTTTGTTTTGGCTTCGTTGATAATGGATTCTTTTATTTCCCTTGCCTCCTTTATCAAAGCATCCCGCTCAGCCTTTGCTTCACTGAGAATGCGTTCGTTGCTGGATTGCAGGGCAGCCATTTCCTCTCTTGCTTTTTTTGCCGAATCCAGGGAGGTCTGTATGCCTTCCTCGCGTTCTTTCAGCATTTTCAATATGGGCTGCCAGGCGTATTTTTTAAGCAGATAAAAAATAATACCAAAGGATACAAACATCCAGAAGATCAGACCAAATGCGGGTTTTACGAGTTCCATGTGCTATAAATTTTGTTTTTCAAAATAAGTCTGACTAAAGTAACTGCTGCTTCAACCAACCGTTGAAACAGCAGTTTGTGTTTTTGAACTGCCGTTACTCAGGAATCACTTCATGAAGATAACCAGCAGACCAACAACCATTGCAAAGAAGGCAGCTCCTTCAACAAGCGCTGCAGTCAGAATCATGTTGGCACGAAGGTCATTCATCATTTCGGGTTGACGTGCCATGGATTCCAGGGCGCTTCCTCCGATACGACCAATGCCTATACCTGCACCGATTGCTGCTGCACCTGCTCCGAGCGCTGCGATACCGTAACCTGCACCGCCTCCTGCTGTTGCTTGTAATAATGTAGATGCTAACATAGTGTTAATTTATTAGTTTCCCGAACTAATCGCTGTCGGGAAGTTCAGCTTAAAGCGTCTGGTGTTGGTCTGTTACATGTGCGTGATGGTCCTCAATGGCGGCACCAAAATACATGGCAGTCAGCAACACAAAAACATAGGCCTGAAGGAACGCGACCAGTAATTCGAGAAAGCCCATAAATACAGTAAAAGCAATCGAGAGCACGGATACTCCGTAGCCAAGGCCTACATTCATTTCACCGAAAATGAAGATCAGGCTGTAAAAAGAAAGCGCAATGATGTGACCGGCTGTAATATTAGCAAAAAGACGTATCATCAATACAAAGGGACGAAGCAGAAATCCAAGAATTTCGATAGGAGTAAGGATGACCAGAATGCCTACAGGAATGCCGGGCATAGCAAAAATATGCCTCCAGTATCCTCCGTTCGCAGTAAGCGTAATGACAATGAGCGTTACCAGCGCAAGACTCATGGTAATGGCGATGTTACCGGTCAGGTTCGTTCCACCCGGAAAAATGGGGATCAGTCCCAGCAGATTGTTGACCAGGATAAAGAAAAATACGGTAAGCAAATACGGTACATATTTTTCGTATTTGGGACCAATGCTTGGTTTAGCTACCTCATCACGGATAAAGGTAATCAGTGGTTCAACAAAACTTTGCTTGCCTTTGGGGGCTCCGTTGGCATTTGCAACATAGGTTCTGGCAACTGAAATAAAGAGCCAGAGCATGAACAGGCAACTGAAAAGCAAGGTGACTACATTTTTGCTGATCGATATGTCCCAGATTCCGTCCGTTAATTCAGGGTTGACTGACGCATCAATAGCGTCAATGGTTCCCATTTCGTTGACGGCAACAATGCGGGAATGATCAAGTTTGTAGCCTTTGTAGGTTTTGCGTCCGTGCTCAAAGTGAACCGAAGAAAACACATCCAGGCCGCGATCACGGGAGTAAACGATTACCGGAAGCGGAATTGCGGTAGCACCATCGCCCTCTCCCCAGAGATGCCATTCGTGTGCATCTCCGATGTGTTCCATGATAAGCTCACCGGGGTTGAATTTTTTTTCTTTGGAATCCTTTTCTTCTGCTTTCAGGGCAGAAGAAGAAAGGCCTAGTATTGTGAGAATTGCAAGTAAAAATCTACCCATCTTCAACTTCGTATTGCTGTCTTCTTTAATGCTTTTTTAATATTCTTAAAAAAGTGCTGCGAATTTAGATAAAATGGGGGATTTAAAACACGATTTTATACGAGTTTTTAACACAAAATTAACCACCCTTTTTTAATGACTGATTAACAGGCAATTATGATTTTTCCGGGCTGGACTCTTTTTTTCTGAAGTGGCCGAAAAGAGAAACAACCTCGACGGCGCTGAATAGCAGGTAGTGAATCAGGAATCCCGTAATAAACACAACGGCATGGGCCGGAAAAAAAATGCAATACAGTACGATCAAGCCTATATAGAGCAGTAGTTTTATAGATACAGCCCCCATAAACACGCGTACAAAAGTTCCTGGTTTTTGAGTTTCAGACCTGATCAGCAGGAACTGAAAAAGAGCAGACGAAAGGATGAAAACTGTCAGGATCAGCCAAAGTGCGTCCAGTCTTTTTTCCAACGGGGCGCAGGTGTTCCACAAATAAATTCCTGCAGCCAAAACCACTGCGAGAACGATAATACGAAGAATCGCTGCCTTCATTACAAAAATTCGTTGGCCAGGTTGGCCAGGTCAGAGCGTTCTCCTTTTTCAAGGGTAATGTGAGCGTACAGGTTTTGTCCTTTGAGCCGGTCGATCAGGTAGGAGAGGCCATTACTCTGGGTGTCCAGATACGGCGTATCAATCTGGAAAACATCGCCGGTGAAAATAATTTTTGTGTTTTCTCCGGCCCGGCTGATGACGGTCTTTACTTCGTGAGGGGTGAGATTCTGGGCTTCGTCAACGATAAAAAATACATTTGACAGGCTCCTGCCCCTGATATAGGCCAGGGGGCAGACCACCAGTTTTTCATTTTCCACCATCTCACTGATCTGCTTGAACTCTTTTTCTTTTTCGTCAAACTGGTTCTTGATATACTTCAGGTTGTCCCAAAGGGGTTCCATGTAAGGGTTCAGCTTTGATTTGATATCTCCGGGCAGGTAACCGATGTCTTTGTTGCTCAAGGGAACAATGGGCCGGGCCAGGTAAATCTGATGGTAATTCCTTCGTTGTTCCAGCGCGCCGGCTAGAGACAGCAGGGTTTTTCCGGTACCTGCAACGCCCTGAAGCGTAACCAGACGAATATCCGGATTCAGAATGGCATCCAGGGCAAACGCCTGTTCGGCATTTCTTGGAGTTATTTTGTAGGCAGAAACTTTTTTTACACGTTCCAGTGAATTTTCTTCCTGATTGAAATGAGACAATACCGATTTCGATCCGTTCTTCAACACATAAAAATGGTTGGCAACCGCCTTCGATTTCTTAAGCACAGGAGCCGGATCGCTGCTCCCCTTTTCGTAAATTTCGTCAATGCTTGCCGAGGAGACATTTTCGACTACTGTTCGTCCGGTATACATCTCGTCAATGTCCTTTATCTTGCCTGTTTCGTAGTCCTCTGATGTCAGGTTGAGTGATTTGGCTTTGAGTCTCAGGTTTATATCCTTGGTAACCATAATCACTTTTCTTCCGGGATTCTGCTCATGCAGGTAAAGCGCAGTATTTAAAATCCGGTGATCGGCCTTGCGTTCTCCGAAAATCCGTTCAGAATCAACTTTCGAATGCTGATTCATTTCAATTTTAAAAAGGCCGTGCCCCTTGCCGTTGATATTGATCCAGTCCTGCAGAGTGTTTCGGCCGGATATCTTGTCAATATACCTGATGAATTCCCGTGCAGCAAAATTTTTCGTGTCGTTTCCCTTTTTAAAATTATCAAGCTCTTCAAGAACGGTAATGGGTATAACTACGTCGTGTTCCTTAAAATTTTTAATCGCGTGATGATCGTATAATATTACGGAAGTGTCGAGTACGAAGATTTTTTTGTCTTTGCGATCGTTTGGGGCCATCTCAGTTTTTTTAGTGCGATAAAACTAGAACAATGGGTGGTGCTTTGGTCAGATCCGGGTATAAAGAAATCAACAGAGGGATGTTATTTAAATGGCGATTAGCGAATAGCGATTAGCCCTGCCTGCTGAAGGCAGGGCTAATCGCTACTTAATATGGACATAAAACAGCGGCTCATACCCATGCAACTCTCCGTTGGACAAGTGATTGACATAAAGTATGAGACAATTGGGCTCGGTTTGGAGTTTAAAATTTTCCTTATCGAAAGAAAGTTTTTCCCTGATCCGGATCAGACTTATGTCATTTGCGCCGTGATTGGGTTTGGCCAGTATTGATTTTACATTATCAAGGGTCAGCACCGAGTCGTTGAAAAAATCATACGCCTTTTGCTTTCCGGTCAGGACAGCATCCACAATATCTGAGTAAATGGCTTTGCGGTTGATGTTCTTATAGATCGTGTTAAAATCCTCAGGTGTCCAGTCTTCAGGAACGGTCAGATTTATACCTGATTCCACCTGGTCGGCCCATAGCCGGACTGATCCTGCGGAGTTTGCTGATCCGGCTGGGCTTTCAGCTTCAGCCGGGTTTGCCGCTGCTGTTGGTTTACCTTCTGAAGGCCCAGAATTGGCATTGCTTTGTACCGGGTTTTCATTTTTACATGCCAGAAAGGCTGCTAAAAAAGAAAAAACAAGAAGAAAATTTGCATTTTTTTTCATAGTAAAGGGCTTTTTGGAGTTTTAAATGTATTAAATTTCAAGGAGTTAGCCTTGAACCGGAGGTTTTATATATTTTTCTAATCAGGCTTTAATCCTTTCAGTTTGAATTTGGTCTAAATTAGCGATTCTTAAACTAACAGACCCGGTTATAACCCTGACTTATAAAAGGGAAATAAAAGGGAAATTAAATCATTAAAGATAAATTTTTAAGTATAACATCCTGAGTTAGCGAAAAAGACAAATTTGTGAACTGAAAATCAAAAATAAATCGGACAAAACAATAAAAAAAAGACAACAACTATAAAACAGTAACCCAATGAAAAAACTAATCCTCGCTATTTCGATTCTTGCATCATCCGTGCAATTGTTCGGACAGTGTGCCGTTACTGTGAATGTAAGAGGTACCAATGCTACCTGTAATGGACTGTGTACGGGGTCTGCCACTGCTACTCCTTTCGGAGGAGCGGTTCCTTATGCCTATAACTGGTCTACGAGTCCTGCTCAGATAATGGCAACTGCCACGGCTTTGTGTCCCGGTTCCTATACGGTTACGGTAACCGATTCGAAAGGATGTACTGCTACCAACAGCGTTACAATAAACAACCCTCCTCCTATAAGTGTTGGCATCGACTCCGGCAACGTGACGTGTAACGGAGCCGCTAACGGAAGAGGAACTGCAGTTGCAGCAGGAGGTTCTGGCCGTTATACCTATAACTGGTCTACTTCGCCTGCTCAGAAAACTGCCACAGCTACTAAGTTAAGCCCAGGCACTTATACGGTAACGGTTACAGACCGCAATGGTTGTACTGCTACCGCCAGTACCAGCATCACGCAGCCTGGATTGATTGATGCCACTACCACTTCTTCTCCTGCCAATTGCGGACCTACCGGTTCTGCGTCGGTAACGGTTTCTAGCGGTGGAACGGCGCCTTATACCTATTCCTGGAGTACTGGTTCTACTTCTTCAACCGATGTAAATATTTCTGCCGGATCGTATACGGTAACTGTTGCCGACGCCAACCGATGCGGCGTTACGGAGACCGTTGTGGTCAGCAACCTTTCGGGACCTGCAGTCACGGTTTCAAGCACAAATGTTAGCTGTTTTGGAGCAGGAAACGGAACAGCCTCCGCAAATGCAAGCGGCGGAACACCTGCTTATACCTATGCATGGTCAACTGGGTCATCCACTATTGCAGTTACCAACCTGGTTGCCGGAACGTATTCGGTAACAGTTACCGATTCGAAAGATTGCAGCGTTTCAACCACTGTAAAAATTACGAGACCTACATCGGCCCTGGCTGCC
>JABDFU010000012.1 GCA_013286385.1 Bacteroidota bacterium | reverse complement strand
TCTTAGTGCCGACGGAATAGCAAAAGCAATTACGGCTAAAACCAAGGCCGTTTGCCTTGTGCACATGTGCGGAGGAATGGCAGAAATGGAGAGCATTCTTGCTACCTGCAAAAAACACAATCTGATTCTGATTGAGGATGCCGGACAGGCCTTTGCCGCCTCTTATAAAGGCAAGCATGTCGGCTTATTCGGAAAATCAGGCAGTTATTCCTTCGACTTTTTCAAAATTGCCACTGCCGGAGAAGGCGGAGTTATCGTTACCGACGACAAAAAAACGTATGAGCTTATAGAAACCTATACCGACCACGGACACGACCATATCGGAAGCAACAGGGGTATGGAAAAACATCCCATTCTTGGTTTCAATTACCGGATCAGCGAACTCAATGCAGCTGTTGCCGTTGCTCAAACCCGACGGGTTCCTTTTATTCTGGAAAAGAACAGACACAATAAACAACTGCTTGTTTCTGAACTCTCCAAAAATCCTGAAATAGGTTTCAGCCGGTTGCCTGATCCTGCCGGCGACTCAGCAACCTTTCTGAATATTTTTTTACCCGACACGGCCTCAGCGCAACGCACCGTGAATGAATTGAACAAAGCTGCTATCGGAGGATTTAACTACTGGTTTCTGAATATGTATCATTTCATTAACCAATGGGATCACCTGAAGGGAATGCGCTCAGCCGCTAAATTTACGGCTCAGCTGGCTCCTGATCGCCAGGATTATTCAAGTCTTCAGCTTCCCAAAACCCAGGAAGTTATCGGCAAACTGATTTCCTTTGGAATCCGCTGCACCTGGACAGAAAAGGAAGTGAAGGAACTTGCTTCAAAAATTTCAGATTGCGTTGCTAAAGCGTTGAAACCGGTTACTGCCTGAACTTGCACAAAAACTTCAAGAATATTGATAAGGTCATTTATGGCCGTGGTAGCTTTAATCAGTTGGATGTTCTGCTATCCGAAAAACGTGCTGAACATAACCGTTTTTTTCTTTTCATCGTAGACCATTATTTTAAAGGAAAAGAGCTCGAAAAACGGCTTCCGGTTAAGCCCGAAGACGTTCTGCTTTTTATAGATGTAAACCCCGAAGAACCTACTACTGATCAGGTTGATCAAATCAGGGACTGCATTCTTAAAAAAAAAGGTCTTCCTTCTGGTATTGTTGGCATTGGCGGAGGATCTGTTATGGATATTGCAAAAGCCTGTTCACTGATGTTTACCAATGAAGGCTCTTCCTCAAAATACCAGGGATTGAACCTGATTAAAAAGCCGGGAATCTACCATCTTGGTGTTCCCACGATTTCAGGTACAGGAGCCGAATGTTCAATGACGGCGGTGCTGACTGGTCCCGAAAAAAAACTGGGATTAAAATGTGACTGGACCGTATTTAATCAGGTTATTCTGGATCCCGATCTTATTTCAAGCGTTCCGACTGACTGGTGGTTTTACACCGGTATGGATACGTTTATTCACTGCGTAGAATCTGAAAATGGAAAACTGAACAACGCTTTCAGTCATGCCTATGCCGAGCAATCCCTGAAACTTTGCCGTGATGTGTTCATAAATCCGGGCTGCGGACAAAACGCAGCCAACGATGAAAAACTGATGATTGCCTCGATGATGGGAGGATTAAGCCTTACCTACTCTGAGGTAGGTGTGTGTCATGCTTTGTCTTACGGACTTTCCAAAATCCTTGGCACACGTCATTGTTATGCCAATTGCCTTGCCTTTAATCACCTGGAAGACTATTACCCTGAGGGAGTCAGGGAATTCAGGCAAATGCTTGTAAAACACAAGATCGTCCTGCCACAACATCTTTCCCGTACCTGGACCGAAGATCAGATTTCTCAGATGGCTTCGGTTGCGTACAATCTTACGCACATGTGGTTGCACGCCATCGGTCCCGACTGGAAAGATAAGATCAGCCACGAAAGCATTAAAAATCTGTTTAAACGTTTATAATCTACGAAATGAAGAAAACGGTAAAAGTGGGATCGGTTGTTTGCGGCAGTAACGATCTTTTTCTGATTTCAGGCCCCTGCGTGATTGAGGAAGAATCAATTATGCTGAAAACAGCAGAAAAACTGAAAGAGGTATCTGAGCGGTTGAAAATTAAGATCATATACAAATCTTCCTTTCAGAAAGACAACCGAAGTAGTTTGCAATTCTATGACGGACCAGGCCTGGAGAAAGGAATTAAGGTATTGGCAAAAGTCAAAGCCCAGTTCGGCTTTCCGGTTTTGACCGATATTCATTATCCCCAGCAGGCTGCCGCAGCTGCCGAAGTTTGTGATGTGCTTCAGATTCCGGCCTATCTGTGCATGCAATCCACCTTATTGGTTGCTGCAGCAAAAACTGGAAAGGTCATCAATATTAAACACGGACAGTTTCTGGCTCCCGAAAACATGAAACATCCGCTTCAAAAATGCATTGAAGCGGGAAATGATCAGGTCATTCTCACTGAACGCGGTTATACCTTCGGATACAATGATCTGGTTGTTGACCCCAGGGCATTTTTTCACCTGAACAACCTGGGTTATCCGGTTGTTTTTGATGTAACCCATTGCATCCGCAAATACGGAATCCCGAGCGCTGACGCAAAAGGAGGCGCGCGTGAATTTCTGCCCGTACTTTCCAGAGCCGGTGTGGCATCGGGCGTGGATGGCCTGTTTGTGGAAACACATCCCGACCCTTCAAAAGCGCTTTGCGATGCTGCCAGCCAGCTCTGCGTTTACGATCTGGAGGAATTTTTGAAACCGCTGATTGAATTGCATCAGACAGAAGTCCGCTACAGAAAATAATTTCTTACTTTTAATAAAATTAACTGAACCAATTCGACTTTATGGAACTATACCTCGATTCGGCCAACTTAAAAGAAATAGAAGAAGGCTTTAAACTGGGCTTTCTGAACGGCCTCACCACCACTCCAACCTTTATGCAAAGGGAAGGCATCAATGACATCGATGCAACAATAGTCAAGCTTTCAAAAATTGTTCCTGTTTTGCAGATTGAAGCACTGGGAAACACAGCCGAAGAAATACTCAAAGAAGCAGAGCGCCAGTTGAAACTGGGACTGGATCACAAAAAAACCGTATTTAAGATCCCCGTTTCCCTGGAAGGCGTTCGCGCCTGCAAAATGCTAAGAAACAAAGGATATCTGGTTAATGTTCATTTGGTTTATACCCTTCAGCAAGCCTACATGGCAATGCAGGCAGGAGCCAGCTACGTCTGTCCGCTGGTAGGCCGCCTGCAGGATCAGGGTCATGACGCACTCTCTCTGGTTGAACAATGTGTGGACGCCGTTGAATATTACGGATATGCTACCAAAATAATGTTTTCATCTGTTCGCAGTGTTGAACATGTTCGAAATGCAATCAATATAGGGGTTCATACGATTACTGTTCCTCTAAAAATTCTAAAGGCCCTGACAGAGAATCATTTCACAACACTGGGAACCGAACAGTTTATCACAGACACGCGACTAATGACCGTCAAAGTCAGGGAGGCCATCAACGGTGTCAATCCGATTGTAAAAGCTGAAACCAAACTTGTAGATGCCATTATTAAAATGACCGAATATGGGTTCGGTTGTATAACGATAGTGAACAAAGATGGCACGCTCAAGGGCATTTTCACAGACGGCGACCTTCGAAGGGCCCTTCCCAAAGGAGGAAAGGATTTTCTGAATAAAAAAATGGGGGATTTTAACTACTCTGCTCCTGTTTCAATTGATGCCGACATGCTTCTGAATGAAGCCGCCGCACTCTTCAAAAAGACCAATGTGGATACCATTCTGGTCTGCAGCAAAGGCAAACCGGTTGGAATGCTGGATATTCAGGACCTGAAAGGCTAATTCGCTCTTGGCTAAACCGGACGATATCAAAACTGTGTTCACCGGGATTGGCGGTACCTTTCTTACCCCGGTGCCCAAAATTTCCCTGCGGCTTAAAACGATAAAGGCTTTCATTTTTGACTGGGATGGTGTTTTTAATACCGGTGAAAAAGACGAAAAAGGATCCAGCGTCTGCAGTGAAGTAGACGCAATGGGAACCAACCTCCTTCGATTTGCCTATTGGCTAAACACAAATAAGTTACCCGTTACGGCCGTTCTTTCAGGGGAAAAAAACAGGGCGTCTTTTTATCTCAGCCAACGGGAACATTTTACGTCCTGCTATTTTAAAGTAGCCGATAAATCCAAAGCCATTGAACATTTTTGCAACCGATACGCTGTAAAGCCTTCTGAAATTGCGTTCGTATTTGATGATGTTCTGGATTTACCGGTCGCAAAAACAGCCGGATTACGGATTTTCGTCAAACGCAAATCAAATCCGCTTTTAAACCGATATGTTAAAAAAAACAAACTTGCGGATTACATCACTTCCGGTGAATCAGGAAATTTTGCGCTCCGTGAAGCCTGCGAACTGATGATCGGACTTCAGGGAATTTACGACAGGGTGCTAAACGAACGGGTGAGCTATTCCCCTGCCTATGAAAAATACATTGATCTGCGAAATCTGATCTCAACAGGCTTTTATACCCTTGATCACGAAAACATAGTAGAAACGGATACCCCATGATTTCGCAGACCTCATGATTTTAGGAGTTATTCCATCCAGGTATGCATCTTCCCGTTTTCCGGGAAAGCCTCTTGTTGAAATAAAAGGGAAAAGCATGATTCAGCGTGTGTATGAACAGGCCATGCATGCAACCCGTCTCTCTAAAGTAATTGTGGCCACGGACGATCCAAGAATTTATGAACATGTAAAAAAATTTGGTGCGGAGGTTGTGATGACCCGATCGGACCATCAGAGCGGAACAGACCGTTGCTTTGAAGCCTTGAATAATCTGAAAGAGAATAAGCTGAACGGAAAATTCAGTCATCTGATCAACATCCAGGGGGACGAGCCCTTCATTGATCCCACTCAGATTGACCTGTTGGCGGAGGTTATCTCAGAGCGGGATACCGAACTGGCTACCCTCGTGATTCCGGTCTCTTCTTCGGATTTACTGTTTAATGAAGGGGAAGTAAAAGTGGTTGTAAACAAGAATATGGAGGCGCTTTATTTCAGCCGTTCGGTAATTCCGCATCTGAAAGGAATTGAGCCAAAAGACTGGCACAAAAACTTTGTCTATTACCGCCATGTGGGAATGTATGCCTATCGCTCAGATGTGCTTGAAAAAATATCAGCTTTAACGCCTTCCCCCCTTGAAAATGCAGAATCCCTGGAACAGTTAAGATGGCTGGAGAATGGTTTTAAAATTAAAGTGGCGGTAACTGACCATGAAAGCCACTGTATTGATACGCCCGAGGATATCCAGAAAATATTGAAACTTCTCAGCATTTAATTTTATTTTATTTCCTACCTGCAATTATCTTTTCCATTGATTTTTTTTGTTCTCAAACGCAAGCACATTGATGCCTGACTTAGTGATAGTATGGTATAGCTGGCATTAAAGGCAAAAACCTTATCTGAATATTGAACTGTCAACTCACTTTTTTTGAATTCCCACTTTCCACCTCGTCCAGTCATACAGGCTTCGATACAGGCTGTTCCTCCATTCTGTAAAAAGTACCCCCATCTTCCGGTATTCATAAAAATATAAAGTTCTCCATATAATTTAATTTTCTGTCCACCAAGAATCCCATAATAAAAGCCACTATCCATTTCCTCCTTTAACACAGCCCTTAAATTAATTAACGAATCCGGAAAATACTGCCCGGGTTCTAACATCCAGGCTTTACAGATTAATTCAGAATGATATTTGCTTTGTGCAAATAGATGGCTCGTACTCATAACAGTGACAATAAAGGTGCAATATATTATTTTAGTGGCGCTCATTGATTCAAAGCCAGTGACTTATCCTGGAAAAAGTTGACACAGAAGATGCAATAGTCAATTCGGGTGCCTCTTTTCTGGTATTATTTATTAAGAAGCTGTTTGGCCTCCTCAAGATCCATCTTCTTGTTTTTGTTGTAGGCAACAATAAAGGCATCTGTTAATCCCGAACCTACCAGTTCATCTTTCAGCTTTACCGCCTCATCGTACGTTTTAAGCGTGCCAACAGAATAGACCGTCATTCCGTTCTCATCCTTACTTATGTTCACTCCTTTGGAAGCAACGGAAATAAATTTATTAGCCACGGCGATCGGCACTTCTCCGCTATAGGATCCGATCTGAATTCTGAATACGACATCTTTGGCTTTTACATCATTAGCCTGAGGCTTATTGACGGACGTCGACCCGGTCGGTGCAGTTGATACAACGGCAGAATTTCCTGCGACGCCCTTACCTGTCATTCTTTTTCCATCTTTGTAAACAATTATAAAGGCATCCTTAATTCCCTTTGCCACAATCCTGTCCTTTGCCTTAATAGCCTCGTCAACAGTCGTGTAATTTCCAGAAGTATAGCGCTTAAGTCCGTTGTCCATCGTTTCGGTGTAGATGGATTCAAGATTAAATAATTGGGCAGGACTTACCGGTTTTGAATACACCCCAACCTGAACCGTATAAACCACACCGCTTACAGAAGCAATATCTGTGGTTTGAACTGTTCCTGTATTTTGCACAGGTTTAACAACTGGTTTTTCTGCTTGGGTAACAGAAGGTTTTTCCACCTGATCCGGTTGTTTTGGAGCAACGACCTGACCTGAAGCCACAGGGTTGCCAGCTACTTGCTCACCGTTCACAATATGATCAGGTTCTTTAGTAGAAGTACTTATAGTATTCCCCTTCCCATTCTTCAATAATTCCATCGCATCGTCATATGATATTCGCTTGCCTTTGTAAAAGGCAACCACGAATGCATCCCTGTATCCCATATTCCGGATTTTATCCCTGGCAGCTATAGCAGGATTCAAATCGTAGAACAATCCCGCAGTATAACGTATAACCCCCGAAGGAGTCGATTCGCCTGTTAACGGAGTAATCCCGTTAAATAAACTTTGCTTGATCGGATTTTTAAATGCTCCAACCTGAACTCTGAAATGCAACTCATCCGGCAATTTGGCGTCAATCGGTATTGGATGATTTTTCGAATAGGCCACATTACCATTTAAGGTTATACCTTCCGTTTTAGATGCAACAGTATTCGCAGCTGTATTCTCAGTTGGTTTCGCCGTTGGCTTTGTTATTGGTTTGATTACAGGTTTTGTTGTCGGTTTGATTGAGGGTTTTACTGCTGGCTTGGCTGAAGCTACAGCGTTATTCTGATTAGCAACCGGCTTGGTCGGCTTTTGAGGAGTTGTACTCACCTTACCATTATAGGCCAATAAAATATTAGTTGAGGTGTTTTTATCCAGTGAATGAATATAGAGTTCAGATTCTGCATACTTTGACTTTGATGCATCCTCTGCTTTTTCACCCAGTTTATGGATCGAATCCGATTTTTGCTGATACGACCTTGCCTCTTCTTTATAGCTGGAAGCCAAACTGGTAAGGGAGTCCGGAACAATCTGACCTTCAGGAATCGCATCGATTTGCTTCGAAACCAAATCTGCTTTTTTGTTGCTTTCCTCTGCTTGCTTATGATAAGCCACTGAAACGCTGAATTCGAAATGAGCAATTTGCAACACAGAATCAGACTGAAACATCAATGCGACATAATCCTCATACTCCTGGGTTTTTTGAACCTGATGCAATTGCTGGGGGCTTAATGCACCGTTTGCCTGCATTGGAGCAGGCTGATTTGCATTTGCCTGGGTAGAAGAAGGTTTAGCCGGCGTTGGCTGAGTAGTAGCTGTTGGTTGGGTAGCTCTTGGCTGAGTTACTGTTGGTTGAGTTACTGTTGGTTGAGTTGCAGTTGGCTGAGTTGCTGTTGGTTGAGTTGCTGTTGGTTGAGTTGCTGTTGGCTGAGTTGCTGTTGGCTGAGTTGCTGTTGGTTGAGTTACTGTTGGTTGAGTTGCTGTTGGTTGAGTTACTGTTGGTTGAGTTGCTGTTGGTTGAGTTACTGTTGGCTGAGGTTTAGAAGATTGAACTGGCTTAACCAGATCTCCGGGAGCAGGTTTATAATTCGTATAAATCTGCATAGCCTTTGCCTGTTTTGCAGAAGCGATGGCTATGTTTTCATCGGCCTTATCAAGCAATTCCTGGCAGGAGGAATAGGTGGTTGCCGACCTTGCTGATTCCCGTGATTTCTCTGCCAGATCAAAATAATATTTTGATTCATCTTTCATCATTTCAGCTCTGGAAACATCATCTGAAGTACTGTTTTCATAAGCTTTGGCGTAAACGGAAAGCTGACTGAAATTCGAATTGTAATTATCCATTTCGCTTTTTTGCTGCTCATCTGAAACGGATTGTTGCTTCTTCATAGCCAAAACCTCAATTTCCCTCGCCTTTTGCAAAATCTGGCCAACTTCCGCTGAATCGGTTTTTCCATAGGCTTCACTCCTGTCAGAAATGGCCTGAGCATTCAGGTCTTCAGCCTCTTTTTTATCTTCAATTACTTTAGCTGTGTCTTTTACCTGCAGGGAATGAAAAGGAATTGGGTTGCTTAAAGAAGCAACGGGAGTAGTACCGGTAGTCACTACAGTAGTTGTTGTTACCGGAGTTGTTGTTACCGGAGTTGTTGTTACCGGAGTTGTGCTTGTAGCAGAAACAGTTGGAGAGGTAGTTTTAGTTTTACCAAGAGTATCAACCGACTGTATCGAAATTGCGGGGTTAGATGTTGCCGACACTGCCGGAGTGGTAGTTTTAGTTTTACCAAGGGTATCAACCGACTGTATCGAAACTGAAGGGGTATTCGCAACGGGAGTAGTATTCGTTGCTACCGGAGTTGTGTTTGTTACCGGAGCTGTGTTTGTTGCGGAAACAATTGGAGTGGCAGGTTTTGCAAGGGTATCTACGGCCTGTATGGAAATTGCCGGAGTAGATGTTGCGGAGACAGCCGGTGTAGTAGACACCGCAGGGTTAGTACTTACTGCAGAGTTAGTAGTTGCTATAGGAGGAGCAGTGGCTACACCCGAATTGACCGCTTTGGCACGGGATTCAGCTTCTTCGCCCAGTTTTTTCTTTTGTGAGGATTCGTTCAATAAAAGAAGGATTTTTTGCTCCAGTTCCTTTTTCTTTCCTTCATCTGAAATAGCATTCAGTTGAGCCTTTTTAGCAGTAACGTCGGCATTTATTGAATCTGACCAGTTTTTGTAATAGGCCGACTTGGTCGTTTCACGCGTATAAACATCTGAAATGGCATCTGCTTCCTTTAATTTTCCGTTGTAGTTGTTTTCATATCCGGTTACAACAGGCGCGTCTTTCATCTTATAACCATTCACCTGCTCCTGCAGTTTTTGCTTATCTACTGCTGAAATGCTTACAGACGGTTCGGTTCCAGGCTTGATCTGACCGATAACAGCATTTACAAGCTCCGCCTCCGTCTTCAGATTCCCGGCTTCCTTTTCAAGTGGTCCTATTTTTGCATCATTAACAACCAGATCAGATTCCTTTTTCGTTTTTTCAATTTCAAGATCTTTTTCCTGGGCCTTCAATCCTTCTTTCAGCTGATCATTGCTTTCTCCGTTAATGTCCTGATTGATTTTTACAATTTGTTCCAGTAACCCGTTAATCTCCTTTTTCAAGGAAGTAGATTCTTCTTTGGTTCGGTCAAGCTCCTTCTGCTTAAGGTCTGCGTCCATTTTCATGCTGTTGTAAGCGTTAGCAGTGCCTTTGGGTTGCTGATTAAGTTCTTCGATACGCTTTTTTTGCTCCTCCAGTTGTTTTAGCGCTTCGTTGGAATTTGACTTTGATGCCGTTTCAAGTTCCTTGGCATAATTTACGGACAGGTCAGCTTCGTCCCGCTTGTTTGACGCATCAGTCTCCAATCTCTTGGCAAGGTTAAACGATGCCACAGTTTCATGAGAAATCCGGTCGCCTTCCTTCCTCAACTCTGCTGCGCTTTCCTGGTCTCCCTGTCTTGATGCGGCATCGGCATCCGTGTATTTGGCCTGGGCCTCCTGATTTTTTTGATTGGCATAACCAAGCGCCTGATCAGCCTGATTTTTTAACTCCGCAGCCTCCTTTTGAACTTCCGCCGCATCATCGTAGGCAATTTTCACCAAATCAGAATTTGAAATACTTCCGTCCGGCTTTGGAGTCGCTGAATTTGTAAGGGAATTCTGTAAATTTAGAGTGCTATCAGGTTTGGTTACCGATACTTTGACTGTTCCTGATTCTTTTGACGCGCTTTCATTAGCGCTAATTTCCATTTTAGCCTTTTCCTTAATAAAATTGAGTGCCAGCAAATAGTTGTTGTCATCGATGGCTTCGTCAAAGAAGTTTTTAACGGTAAGAACCTCTGTTTTGTCCGTATAACTGATTTCCTGCCTGAAGGGCTTAAATACCTGCTGCTGCGGAAGGACTACTACCTCAGACTGGGTTTTGTATCCTTCGCTTTCTACAGTTAAGACCAATTTGGCTCCCCCGGGTGTATTCAGACTGTACTGACCAGTCTGGGGA
Source organism: Bacteroidota bacterium (assembly GCA_013286385.1). Classification (GTDB taxonomy): domain Bacteria; phylum Bacteroidota; class Bacteroidia; order JABDFU01; family JABDFU01; genus JABDFU01. The sequence continues at coordinate 42,092 of JABDFU010000012.1, read as the reverse complement.
TCGCTGTTGAAAATGCCTATCAGTTCACCTGAACTCGCATTCTTAACTGTAATTTTCGCCTTTATAAATTTACCATCCGGATCTTTTCCAACCATCCCATTAATAAGTGCAAGATCAACCGGCTTGCGATCCGTATTAATTTTATACACATCAATCATTCCTCCCGGGCTGTATCGCCTGGATGAAAAATAGGCGGTTTTTTCAAGCGAATCGGTTACATATAAGATATCGTCGTCGGGAGTATTAATTGAAAAATCCATGTTTTCAGCAGGACCCCAGGAAGCTGTCTGCTCGTTCCAGTTGGATTTAAAAATATCATACCCTCCCATGCTATTGTGGCCCTTTGAGCAGAAATAAAGTACCTTGCCGTTTGGGTGCAAAAAAGGATAATCTTCATCCGACTCTGTATTTATATTCGAACCGAGATTTTGAGGGGTACTCCATTCTCCATTGGCCAGTTTTTTAACCATGTAGATATCCTTGCCGTTTTTCCCGTCCGTTCCGTAACTTGAATAATAAATCTGATTGTTATTTTTCGAAAGATAAATAATGGTTTGTTCTTTTGCTTTTTTATCCAGAGAAGACTGAAAATCATCCGGCTTTACCAGCAGTTTCCCTCCGATAGTACTCAGATCATAGGATTTATAAAACTCCTTGTCGCTGATTTGTTTTTTTTCGAGAACTTCAAGATCAGTAATGTTTTTCAGAAGGGTTTTCCCGTTTCTGCACATGTCAATTTGTTTATCAACCTGAAATTTTTTGATCTGATAAGAAGATGCGTCCTTTTTAAATCTGTTAAATGCCACAATTGCATCATCAAATCTGTAATTCAGGTGATAGGCTTTCCCAAGAAAATAAAACACATCCTTATCAACGTCAGGCTGTTTTGAAGCGTATTCGAGATAACTTATAGGCTTTTCTTTATTTTCACTGGTATATAACATGCAGATACCGAAACGGTAATTGTAATTCGGATCTTTGGGATATACGCTAAGTAACTGGGAATAAAGCGGGTACGCTTCAGTATATTGCTCATTATCAAACAGTTTCCTTGCTTCCTTTTTCAGATCTTCTTCAGAAGTAAAGGTTTTCTGTCCAATTGCAGCATTAACAATGCAGAATACCGCCAGAAAGAAACAAAAAAATGGCCTATTTAATGCTCTGTAATACAAATTGGTCTTTACATGCAAAGGTATTACTTCTTTTTAACAAGGTGCGATTTCGATTCTTCATTTCTGATCAATCGTTCTATGTTTTTCTGGTGGGTAATTAAGACAAGAACAGCTATTACCATCGAAAAAATGACCAATGAAGGAATCTGCGTTTTAAATACAACGATAACAACAATCGGAAAAGTAATTGCAGCAGTTATTGAGCTTAATGAAACGTAATGTGAAATCAGAAAAACAACAAAAAAAAAAGCTATTGAAACCAATGCAGCACAAGGGTGAACTGCAAGAATAATACCTACAAGTGTTGCAATCCCCTTGCCTCCTTTAAAGGAGGCAAAAATCGGGAATATATGCCCGAATAGGGCAGCAACGCCCAATACCAGCTGAAGATTTACAAACGGCACCGATCCCGGAATCAACTCTGACAAATAAGGCAACTGAACCGCAGCCAGGCCTTTCAGAATATCAATTAGCAGAACCGGGATGCCTGCCTTTTTTCCCAGCACTCTGAATGTATTTGTAGCGCCGGCATTTCCGCTGCCGTATTCCCGAATGTCCGTATGGTAAAAAATCCTGCCTATCCAGACAGCAGAAGGTATAGATCCCATAAGGTAGGCAACAATCAGATCAATAAGCTGTAAATTCAGAGACATGTTATTCTTCTTCAGTAGTTACAGCCGATTTTTTAAGAAAATCATCTTTTTTTCGTGTAGTAGAAAGGTTGTAAACATAAGGACTTATTCCTTTTTCTGCTTTTGATTGACGCTTGTCCGGCTTCATCTCTTTAATTACCGTATTAAAAGCCTCGTTTGAAGATATGGCCTGCATCAGACCCCTGGTATAATTAAAGTAATACCAGTTATTATTGTCGCCCTCCAGATAGATGTTCAGAATATCCCCTCCTTTTTTCTTTACCAGCTCTACTCTGCCGTTTACATATTTATTTATCTGCACCTTGTCAACATTTCCAATTCCGATCTTACCAGTCGAAACATAGGATCTCGTCCTTGAATTCCACCGCATTTTCAGGTCTGTAAAGAAAATCGATTTTTTCAACTCATCTGGAAATTTCCGGAAGGACCCATATAGATTTATCTGGGAAATCAGCTTGTCGGCCTTTTCCTTTCCAAGTATTTCCCGAAGTCCCTTTTCGTAAGTCGGCCTTGAAAAATCGACAGGTTTCAAATCGGCAATTGAATTAAACGTCTCCCCCATCTTTTCAATCGCCCCATCATCAAAAAAGAAATCGACCGTCATCATCAGGTCAAAAGCAGTAGAATCAGGAATCAGAAAATGCTTTGCATTACCCACTGCTTCCGTTTTGACCTGACCAAAGTCGGTTCCCATATTTACTTTCCCTTCCCCATAAATAAGACATTTGTCAATGTTAAGACTTACATAATTTCCGGTCAGGTTGCGTTCGGTCAACTTTTCCTTTTCCGCAATGCGGTACTCTTTGGAGATTTTATCATAAAATAAAAAGCCTTCTGATCGTAAAACCGAAGAATCGCCCCTTCCGAATTTTCCGGACAAAAAAGCCGAATAAATGTGTGTAGAATCGTTGCTTAACAATACACCTACACCAAGTTTACTGCCCTTTTCGTCGGTCACATCCTTACTGACCGGAATTAATATTTTGTTCGGATCAATTTCTGCAGAAAACTTAAACCAGCTCTTTTTCAGCATTTCACAGGAATGCTGAATACGTGTTGCTCCGGTAAATGTCAGAAAATGATTGGTGGCCTGAAGCTTAACCTTGCCTTTGTATTCAAAATTAGGACTTAACATAAACTTGGATGAATCCTCGATTTGGGTTTCGGCATAAGTCTGAAATGTAGTATCCACAGTAATGTTACTGAAGTATATCGGTTGGGATTTCTTGAGTTCATCAATATAATCGTAATAGCCCGATCCTGAATAATTTTTACGGGCAAAAATAGTAACGTTTGCATTGTAAACGGTATGGTATTTTGTAACTGTATTGGCAAGTATTTTGGCATTTTTCAAGGTTTCCATGGCGGCTCCCTTGCGGATAACTACCCGTCCCGAATCCGGAGAAACCCGGGCATCTGCAACATTGATAAAGCGCACATCCATCGCTGTAATAACGTTATTTTTCAGATCAAATCTTGCCCTGGGGGCATTAAACCGCAGGGAATCCTGTTTGGGATGTATAGAGATAAATTCAGTACCCTGAAGGTCAATATCTGTTGCACCTGTTTTGCTTTTATCTGCGCCCCCCAGTTCAATATCACTTCTGTCCATGAACCATTTGAAGCTTTCCATAAAACAGATGTATTGGTTGGCTGGAAATTTAACAATAGAACCTTTTCCGTTTGTCTTAAACTGTCCTTCTCTTTTACTGAAATCAATATGGGCATTGACATTATTAGTGGAAAATGCAAGAGAAGAGGCTTCCATCGTTTGGAGACGAAAGTCGGCGGTATCCGAATCAAATGAGTTTATTTTGAACCGGATCAGATTTGCTTCAAGCTCTGCTTTTTGAAAACTGGCCTTACCCCTTCCGGACAGCAAGGTTGGGGTCAGGTACATAGATCCCGCAAATACGGCCTGTCCGTTGTAGGTGGAGAAGGGCTGCTCTCTGGATCGGATGTGCATGACATCCTTATAGGGCCTCCAATGTATATAAACGCCGTCCCCTTTAACCTGCGGGAATTCAACCTTACCTTGTTTGCTTTCCTTCACGTCGAAACTTTGCGCTATCCCGTTCATTGAATCGGGAAAGAAGATGAAGTCCTTTGATTTGGAGGTTGAAGTAACATATTGAATAGCTCCATTTCCTTTTAATCCTTCATTACTCAGCATAATGGTATCATTAAACTTGGCCTTCCCGCCATATAAGGCAAATCCTTCGGGAGGTGTCGGTCTTTGAAAACCAAGCGAATAGTCTTTTTGGAGCTTTATATTTTCCTTGAACTGGGGAAAAATACCGGCCGAAACAAAATCTCCTGTAAAATTCAAACCGGCATTTGAAAAATTATCCAGACTGTCCAGGGTAAATGGTTCCAGATGGAAATAGAACTTGTCTTTATTGTATACGCCACCCTGTATTCCTCTTTTCTGGTAATAAACATAGGAATCTTTTGCACTGTGAAATATCGGATATTCAGAAAAATTCTTGTACCCCGATTTGTTTTTCGGCTCGTCTATCAGTAAGTCTCCGTTAATGTGTTCAATAACCGATTTGACTTTCACAAGCGGATACTCACCGCGCTCATTGGGTTCACGCGAGCGAACGGCCATTCTCAGTGAATCAGCATCGGTAATATCAATTTTAAAAGCGTCGTAATTAAACGCAAAGGTTTTCCCGTAAAAAATCGAACCGGCCGGCATGAATACGGCCTGAAAAGGTGAAGTCGCGGTTTTTACGAACAATTACTTTTTGCTCTTTTGGAAAGATCTCCACATTCTGAGAATCGCTCAATATGATAGAAGAAACGCCCCTGAGTGTAAGTTCATAATTCAATAAATTGATAAGTCCATTGGATTGATTGGGCAATACCGAATGAAAATTAATTACATCATAATCTGATTTACCGGCACGATCAGTCAGGTAAACGAATAAGCGGTCTTTTATCTGCAACCAGTCCTTTTCCGTATCGTAATTCAGGAAACCCATAGTGGCCATTCTGACCAGCAACGGACGCAACTCATCAGCCGTAATTCGCATGTACCTGGCAAGGTCTGTTGCGTAAAACTCCCGCAGGCCCTGGAGCGATTTGACATAATTTTTAATCTGCAGCAGCGGATTGGAGCCGTCTATACCCTGTATCTGTTCATACCTTCCCAATTTGAAAAAATTGGAGGATTCGAAATCGGCCTCTCCCTGTGTGTTTCCAAAAAGCATTTTTAGCTGAATCTGAGGGTCATCCGTTTTCCAGGTCAGTTCTTCAAAATACATATCCAGCATGTGATACGAATTCAGAAAAGCAGTTCTCGCAACACCCTCATCTGAACGAATAAGAGATACCTGTTTATCTTTTAATATGTATTTAAACGACAGGCTGGGGTGGTATATCGAATCGTTGTCCAGATAGATCCTGATATTGGCATTGTCAGCCATAATTTTTTCATTGGTTATAAAGAATTGTTTGGTTCCCACAACCAGAAACTTTTTATCATTTCGTTTAAAGACCAGCTTTGCATCTTCATTTGCATTTCCTGATCCTATAAATTTTGATCCTCGCATGGAAAATCCTCCTTCAAAATCCACCCGATCACTTAAATTTTTTATTCCAAGCCGTTTGCTATACGATTCGAATCTGGGATAGGATAACATGCCTCCCGCTTCGGGCAAAGCCTTATCCGTCAATTGACCCAGGAGCGGTTTGTCAAAATAAGTCTTATTGAAAAACACCACGGAATCGGCACTATATCCTCCCGATTTTACCGAGATATCGTATTTTTTTATCTCGGCATATACCGTATTTTCTTCCAATCCGGCTTTCAGCCAGGTTATTTTTCCGCCATGGCCGGAAAACTTTCCGGTTGCCGGATAATAAATTCCTTTGGTGTTTAAAATGACAACACTGTCTTTTTGATTGTTATGACAAACCAGATTCAGTGAACTGAAAATAACTTTTGGAACACTGTCGTACTGAAATTCAAAATTATTCGTATTCGAACTCCACTCATAGGTCGGCGACTTATAAAATACATTGTTTGCAAAGAGGTTTTCACTCATGGCCAGAAACTCCGAATAGCTTCGGATTGATTTACCGTTCAGAATTTTATTTATGCAATCCTGCCAGGATAAAAAATTCTTGTCGGGCTGTTTGGTATCCACAAAATTCATCATGGAAGAAAGATAACTGGTAAAATCAGGAAGGTGAAGCCGTTTTTTAAGCATCAGGTTGCACACTTCGTAACACATTTGCTTCTGGGATTCATTGAATTTTGAATCATGTGTTTTCCCGATCGACCAGTATTCATTTTCAAATTTTCGCAGAAAATCCCGGGCTGCATCTTTATTTGTGGTTCCTGCATCAAAAAAGCTCTTCAGCTCTTCAATGAATTTGACAGGGTCATCTGTAAATGATTTTACCTGAGCATCCAGAGGCAGGGAATAAAGGGCAAACACACAACCAATCAGAAGGGAAGAAATTCCTTTTCTTTTGAGCATTATATTTTCTTTACCAAACAGAGCATAGCCCATTTGTTTTTATAGGAATCCTCCAGCATTTCCAAACCCAGATCTTCCGCCTTTGCCTTAATCCGGGGGGCATCCATATCAAAAAATCCGCTAACGATAAGTATTCCCTCCTTTGTTAAGGATCGGACATACTGCTCCATATCACTTAACAGCACGTTGCGGTTAATGTTCGCTAAAATAACATGAAATGAATTGCCTGCCAACTGTTGAACATCCCCTTTTTTAACAACTATACCTGTTACTTTGTTAGTATCTATATTTTCAAGGGAGTTTTCCACTGCCCATTGATCCGTATCTATAGCCAGAACACTCTGAGCGTCCATTTTGGAAGAAAGAATACCAAGAATACCCGTACCGCAGCCCATGTCACATACTCTTTTGCCCTTCAGATCGAGTTTCAGCAATTGCGAAACCACCAACGCTGTGGTTTCGTGATGCCCGGTACCGAAGGACATTTTCGGGTTGACAACAACCGTATAGCGAAAACCGGAAACAGGCGGATGAAAAGAAGCACAGATATAGCAAAGATTGTCCACATTTATCGGAGAAAAGTTTTTTTCCCATTCCTGATTCCAGTTCTCGTCAGGAATCAATTTCAGATGCTCCTTGAACTGAAACTGCCGATGTAAATCAAGTAGTTGACCTTTTACTGTTTCGGTAAACAATTCCTGCTGCACGTAGCCTTTAAACCCCAGCTCTGTTTCCAGAAAACTTTCAAAACCCAATTCCCCCAATTTTACAATCAGAATTTCAGAATGCTCCTTAATCGAAGGTATGCAGTCCAATTCAAAATAGTTCATAAATTAAAAAGAATGAATGATCTGCATAAAATCAGGCGCTTTTAAAGAAGCGCCGCCAATTAATCCCCCATCAACATCCTGACAGCCAAACAATTCATTTGCATTCTGAGCTGTGCAGCTTCCCCCATAAATTATAGAGCAAGCCTCTGAAATAGCCGGCGAATACTTTTCTTTAATAGAGTTGCGTATAAACAGATGCATTTCCTGAGCCTGCGATGATGTAGCTGTGACTCCGGTTCCAATTGCCCAAACCGGCTCATAGGCGATTGCAAGTTGGGAAAATGAACCAGAAGGCAATTTATACAATCCCTCTTCCAGTTGATTCTGAATAGTTTCAAAATGCTGCGAATTGGCTCGTTGCGAGGAGGTTTCTCCCAGGCAGAAAACGGGAATCAAACCGCAGGCAAGGGCCTGTTCGGTTTTTTTGAAAAGCACTTCGTTGGTTTCTTTAAAATACGTTCTTCTTTCCGAGTGCCCGATGATGACATGAGAGGCTCCTGCTGATTTTATCAGCACAGCCGATACCTCTCCGGTAAAAGCCCCTGAAGCTTCCTGACTGCAATTCTGAGCAGCAATTTTAATACGCCCGCCGCGTCGTGTAAATTCCTGAATAAACAGATAGGAAGGAGCAACCGCGACGACTATATCTTTTGCAGGTTTAATCTTCAAAAGGTCATCAATGGCATTAAAAAGCTCAAGCCCTTCTTCCCAGGTCTTGTTCATCTTCCAGTTCCCTATTACAATTTTCCGCCTGTCCATTAATTTTTAAACTTAAATGCCAACCCCTTCCAGCTTTTACCTCACTCTTACCCGGGGATCCAATATTCCGTATAAAATATCAACTGCCGTATTAATAATTACAAAAATTACAGCAACGACCAACACTGCTCCCATAACAACCGGTAAATCATACTTCTGAAGTGCATAAACGGTTTCCTTACCGATTCCTTTCCAGTCAAAAACCTCTTCTACAAATACCGAACCGGCCATAAGGCTGGCAAACCATCCTGATATGGCAGTCATGACAGGACTCAGGGCATTTTTTAAGGCATGCCTGAATACTACCACATAAAAGCCAAGACCTTTGGCAGTAGCAGTGCGGATATAGTCCTGTGAAAGGACCTCCAGCATCGAACTGCGTGTAAGCTGAATGATAATCGCAAGAGGCCGAAGTCCAAGAGTTATCGCAGGAAGAATCAGATTCTTAAGCTCGAGGTATTCCCCGTTTCCATAATCATCCATTACGAAAAGGCTTCCCACAAAATTAAGGTGCGTGTAAGCACTCAGAACATGGCCAAAAACGTAAGCAAGAATCAAACCAATATAAAAAGAGGGCCCTGACATCCAAAGAATAGCAAATACAAGGGATGATTTATCGAACCAGGAATCTTTGTAAATAGCAGAAAAAACACCCACAACTATTCCCAAAACAGAAGCAATAAATATGGAAGCAAGCGCCAGAACAGCCGTTTCCGGAAGTGTCTCTTTGATTATATCAGCCACCTTGACCTTGTTCTGATAGGATCGGCGCAAGTAGGGATATTTTACAACAAAAACAATCTCCTTTCCCAGAGAGAACAGCTCGAAATAGGAGTATTTTTCACTACTCAGGTACAATACCGACTTAACATCCGATTTAGTATGAACAGAAATTGGGGAAAGATCATTCATGTACATAAAGTATTGCACCGGTAATGATTTGTCCCGGCCAAGATCTTTGTTAATAATAGCAATGGATTGGGCGTCGGCCCTCTGACCCATCATCATCCGGGCTGGGTCTCCGGGGAGGACGTTGAACAGCAAAAACACCACAGTTGCCGTCCCCAGCAACACCAGTATTCCGTAAACCAGTCTTTTAATTATGAATTTTGTCACCCTGCCTGAAATACTTTTCTTTTACATCATTGTAAGATGGGAATTCCCTGTAAGGCCACATGGCTGTTACTACGCAGTCTTTCAGCATCACAAGTCCAGGGTTCGAGCGTATCATTGCCTTTAAAGGTACATCATCCGGAGAAAGATAAAAATCATAAGAAGCATCAACCTCTTTTTTAAACGCAGTAATTTTCTCAAATGCCGAGTTGCTGAGCGCAACAAATGAAACAGAGTCCTTCCGACACAGTTGTGCAAAATCACTGATTGTGCCTTGAACCTTACGGTCTGCACGATCCAGGTCGTATTCAACAAGAATAAAAGAATAACCTTTTAGTGTAAGAAAATCATCCCGATGATCATCTCCGTTCTGACTCTGCATTTCAAAATGTTCAATGGGCTTAACTTTATTGTTTAATGGTTCTGTCCTGTCAGAGACATAATCCCAGTTCGACAAATCCGAAGGAAAATGATCAAACTCTTCCACTTTCCCACTTGCTTTATTTTTATAGGTATAATAAAACTTAACCTTTACATGTTCTGGTGAGGCATTGTACAGGTTGGTTCCTATTTTATAAGGTCTGAAATCAATTACAGGCAGATGCGTATAGGTGTAAACAGGAAATACAATTGAAGCGAAGGTGAAAACCAGCAGTAAGAATTGTCCAATTCCTGGTCCGAAAAGAGGGTTGATATTCGACCTTCCAACTATTAAAATTAGCGTTAATACACTCAAAACAATATCCTTGATGAAAGATTGCCAGGGCGTCAATGGTATGGCATCCCCAAAACAACCGCAGGAAGTAACCTTGTTGTAATAGGCCGAATAAAAAGTCAGGAAGGTGAAAAACAACATCATCAGGGACAACATCCAAAGTGTTAGTTTCAAACGGGTTCCAAGAAGAAGGGAAAAACCCACTACGATTTCGAAAATGCATATGAAAATGGCCAGAAATAAAGACAAGGGGGCCATCCAGTTCATATTGAACACCTCAAAATATTCATGAAGTTTATAAGAAAAACCAAGAGGGTCATTGGCTTTTACAAAGCCTGAAAAAATGAACAGCGCTCCGACAAGAAAACGGGCTATTGAAGTGATTCCTTTCATTGTTCCTGTTTAATTTAATACCCTTTGTTCCTCCATACGAATCAGTGCAAAAACAGCGTAATTCACCATATCCAGGTAATTGGCATCAATGCCTTCTGAAATAATAGTCTTACCCTTATTGTCCTCAATTTGCTTGATTCTCAAAATTTTCATCAAGACTAAATCCGTAATCGAACTCACCCGCATATCCCTCCAGGCCTCTCCGTAATCGTGATTTTTGTCCAGCATCAATTTTTTTGCCATCCCGGCAAACCGCTCAAAAAGCAGGCCAACTTCATCAATGGGGAGCTCCATACGGGCATCGGTTGCAAGATCCAGTTGCATTAGCCCTATAATCGAATAATTGACTATTCCAATGTATTCTGACCGAATCCCTTCCTCAATTTTCTGTTTTCCCGTTTCTTCTATGGTTCGTATTCGCTGGGCCTTAATAAAAAGCTGATCTGTAATTGAACTTGCCCGCAATATTCTCCAGGCCGTTCCATAATCTTTAGCCTTTTTGGTAAAAATGTCCTTACAAATCTTTATAATTGAATCGTATTGTGAAACCGTTTCATTCATTATTCACTCAAAATGAGCCTACAAGATACGAATTATACTTATAATTTTTCAGGCAAAAACCTCTCCTTCGACAGACCCAGGGTAATGGGAATTCTGAATGTAAGTCCGGATTCTTTTTTTGACGGAGGCCGGTATTCGGATGAGGAAGGGATGCTATCCAGAACAGAAAAAATGCTTTTGGAGGGAGCAGATATTATTGACATTGGGGCCTACTCCACCCGTCCGGGCGCCACAGATATCAGCGAGGCAGAAGAGCTTAATCGATTGATTCCTGCGCTGAAAGCCTTGCGAAAAAACTATCCGGATACGCTTATTTCCATCGATTCCTTCAGATCTTTTGTAGCCAAATGCGCCGTAGAAGAAGGCGCCGATATCGTTAATGATATATCAGGTGGAACTATAGATGCCCTGATGTTTGATAGGGTAACGGATTTGAAAGCCGGCTATATCCTGACTCATATTAAGGGGCATCCTTCGACGATGCAGGAGAAGCCTTCCTATAAGAATGTAGTAGAAGAAGTGGGTAACTTTTTCACAGCTCAATTGGCAAAACTCAAACCCCAAGAAAATGTTCAGGTATTTCTTGATCCGGGCTTTGGCTTTGGCAAAACAATTGAGCATAATTTTCAGCTGTTGAAATCGCTTGCGCATTTCAAACATTTCGGACTCCCGCTTTTGGTTGGACTTTCAAGAAAATCAATGATCAGTAAATCCCTGGGTATAACCGCCGATGAGGCACTGAACGGTACAACAGCCCTGCATAGTCTTGCCCTTTTAAACGGAGCAGACATCCTCCGGGTGCACGATGTGAAAGAAGCCATGGAGTGCATCCAATTGATTCAGCTATACGGCAGATAATCATTTATATGGCAGATAACCGTTCTATTTCCTAATATTGCAGTATGCACACTGATTTGGCCTTTGCCTTTTTCAATTTCAGTCTTACAGATGTCATAGACATTGTTCTGGTTGCTCTTCTTATGTACCGGATGTATTATCTGGTCAAGGGTACTGTTGCTGTCAACATTTTTATCGGAATACTTTTTGTTTACCTGCTTTGGCTGATTGTCAAATACATGGACATGAGGCTGTTCGGAAGCATCCTGGAAAAATTCATCGATGTTGGTTTTATCGCCCTGATCGTTGTGTTCCAGCCTGAAATCCGCAGATTTTTGCTGTTTCTGGGCACCGCTAACTTCAAAGGCGTGGCAAAGGGAATTTTCGACTTCAGGTGGCAGGCGGGACGGTCTTTCGATCTGGACATTCCTTCCATTGTCAAAGCCTGCAGGAACATGGCCGAAACCAAAACAGGCGCAATAATCGTTATCACCAGAAATGCCGAGCTTAACTTTTATGCCAATACGGGAGAGGCTCTGGATGCAAAAGTCTCTGTAAAGCTGCTGGAAAGCATTTTCTACAAGAACAGCCCTCTCCATGACGGTGCAATAGTAATCAGCAACAACCTGATACGTTCGGCACGTTGTGTTCTGCCTGTAACAGAAAGCAGTGAATTCCCTGCCGACCTGGGTATGCGTCACCGGGCAGCGGTTGGCATAACCGAAAATTCGGATGCCATTGCAATTGTGGTCAGTGAACAGACCGGTGAGATTGCCGTATCCAAAGACGGACAGTTGATAGGAAATCTAACTTCAGATAGGCTGAGGGAATATCTGGAAAAGGAGCTTAAATAAATTTCCTTCTACCCACAAAATAATCAATCACAAATACAGTCCCCAAAACAAACAAAGGATAGGCTGTAACAAAATACCTCTGCTCATCAAGCTTAAGTACCAATGGGTAAACCATGGACAGGTAAACACCCGTAAAAGCAACAAAAAACAAAGAATAATTATTTCTGCGAGTGCCCGATTGATTGAATTCTTAGCGGATTCAGTCAGGCAGGAATCTTTGAGTTTTAAAATTAAATTCTGCAGCAAACGTATGCTGTCAATCGTAAATTTTGAGATGTAAACGTAAGAAGGAATAGCCAATTCATTTATTACACCCTCTGCCCTATCCTCGGGAATATCGCAATTGATGTTAAGACCACCTTCGTACCCTGAAAAAGCCATACAAAAATATTTTCTGTTAATTGTATACGTATTGAATTCTGAGCTGTACGCTTCTGATTTAACCAGAGGCATGAAACGGATTTAAAAACAACCTCAGGAGAAAATAAATCCACCCGATTCCAGGCATCCGGTGATCATCCGCATAGTGCCCGTTGCTGATAAGATTTTCTACAGGATCAAAATAGGAAAATGAATCTCCACTGGCCAACAGGAATGCCCCACCGTAACTCTCTGAGTGGATGGTAAATTGTGAAATGGTGAAGCAAAACATTCCTGTTTTAACAATAAATGCAAGACTGATCCAACGTTTCCAGTTTTTCATTGCTGCTTAGGGCCGACCGAATAAGTAAAGATAGGTAAAACCAGCTTTTACCGATTTCGGCATGTCATTCTCCAAATAGCGCAACAGAGCAACAGGCAGATGCCTGTAAAAGTTAAAAAAGTTTATTAAATGTGTTGAGTTTATCCCTACATTAGTAAACAAAGAATTTAAAATGTTTAACTCTTTTATTAAGAACTGGATTTTCCCACCTGCAATATTTAATGCAATTAATAAGTCGGGGATTAAAAAAATAGTATCCCATAAGCATGAGACCTTTAATGAATTACTTGAAAGAAACAAACAATTAAAAGACCGGCATCTTGGTAAGCGATGTTTTATATTGGCTGCCGGATCTTCTGTAAAACAGCAGGATCTGAGAAAACTTAAAGGAGAATATGTATTGAGCGTCAGTAACACCTTTGTCCATAAAGATTTTCCGGAGTTCAGGCCTCAATACCATATTTTGCCATCACTTATAATGGGCCATAGCAGTTTTTTTACAAAAGACAAGTTTGTTGAATGGCTGGAAGAAATCGACAAAAACATCTTTGATGCTGAAATCTTTCTGCATATCGGAGATATGGAGATGGTGGAAGCCAATAACCTTCTTTTAAACCGAAAAATTAATTGGGTAGATTATATAAAACGGTCAGAGGATTTTAACTATCCGATTGACCTTGGGAAAGTTCCCAATCTCTGGACAGTTTCTGAGTTAGCCATAATAGTCGCGCTTCATCTTGGTTTTGAGAGTATCTATCTAATAGGATTTGATCACGATTGGTTTAGTGATTATGGTTATTTTTATGACTTAAACAAAGAGCATAAAATGAAACCCCGTACGGCGAGTCAGAATAAATTCGACTCTGAACACCAAATGCGGGTATTCGCTTCTGTTTTTAAAAATTACAAATATTTATATAGTCTAAAGAGGAATATATTTAATGCCAATGCTAATAAAAAAACATATGTAGATGTTTTTCCAAAGGTTGATTTTGATGAATTATTCCAATAAATAAGCCATCCTGATCAAAAAGTGTTAAACTGTGCAGCCAGGGTGTATTGCACCAACTCCGATAACCAACCGGATGTAAACCTTTTTTTCAAATGTCGGCTTTAAAAATATTACACATATGTACCAGTCCGAATGGCGGAGCGGGACGTGCAGCTTTTAGACTTCACGAATCATTGTTAAAGAATGGAGTGGAATCCTACTTTATGAGTTTATATGATGAGTCCTCCCTAACCAAAAATGAAAAATTAAATTTTATCGCGTTAAACAACGGACCTTCAAACATTTTATTTAGAATAGTAAATAAAATACAACGAATTTTCCGGGTTTCCAGTGCCAAAAGGCACATTAAATTGGTAAGCGAATACAATGGCTTACATTCAAAAATCAATGCAGAAATTACTTCCTTACCTTTCAGTAATTTTCGCATTGACGAATATCCCATTGTAAAAAAGGTCGATATTGTCAATTTGCATTGGGTTTCAAAAGTACTGGACTATCCTACATTCTTTAAAAATATAAACAAACCGGTCGTTTGGACCTTACATGATTTGAATCCTGTTAAAGGTATATTTCACTACGAAGACGATGAAAAAATAAATGAAACGTTGACCGGGGATCTGAATAAACAATTTGTAAAAATTAAGATTGACTCCCTGAAATCTTTCAGAAATACGCTTCAAATTGTCACTCCATCCCACTGGCTTCAGGATAAAGCCTCAAAAAGCCCTATTCTGGGAAAGTTTCAATCGGAAGTAATTCCCTATTGCATTGATTTCAACCATTTTCCTGTTCATCCAAAAATGGAATATCGGAAAGAGTTAAATATCCCGGATGACGGCAAGATTCTATTACTGTTTGTTTCCCAAATGAAAATAAGCAATAGAAAAGGTCTTGATTTAGTTCTCGAAGCTGCTAAATTTTTACCGGAACATACTATTTCCATAGTATTAGTTGGCACTTCCGCACAATTCTCCATACCTGGCGTGACAGTTACTTCCACAGGCCTGATAACAAATGATGCCATACTTGCAAAGTATTATTCATCTGCGGATGCCGTCATTTTACCAAGCAGAGAAGACAATCTGCCCAATGTTATTTTAGAATCCTTTTCATGTGGCACTCCTATTATCGGATTTCCTATTGGAGGAATTAAGGAACATGTATTAAACAAACATACGGGGATCCTTGCAGAAAACATATCATCACTGTCTCTCGCCAATGCAATTAAAGAATTTATTGAAACGAAAAATTCCTATGAAAGTTCTAAAATCAGGGAATATGCTGAAATACATTTTAGTGAACGTATTCAGGTGGAGGCCTACATGAAACTATACAATAGATTAAAATCCAGCCGGAATTTACAGGTCACGGACAAAACCTGACAGAAAAACTGAACAGTATTCAAAAAACGCGGGAAGCTGAAATTGTGTTACAGACCCGAAGTTAAAATTGAATTATAAACAGACAGTAGCCTCTCCCCGTACAATTCCCAGGAATAATATTTCTTTATGTACGTGATGGCCTTCTCCGATTTCGTTCTCCAGTTTTTCCCGTCAGCCAATCCGATTTCTATGTCTTTGGGAGAATTCACCAGATAAATACATTCGAGCAATTCTTCTGTTTTTACCAGTCCATTTATTGCCCTCTCATTTGCAAATACGATACACCCCGTACTCAGGGCTTCAATCAATTTGTTTTTTATGCCCGAGCCCGATTTCATTAAAACTATATAAAACTGATACTTTGATATTTCTTTGGATATATCATCGACCGGACCAACCAGTTCACAGTTTTCCAACTCTTTGAAAATCCTTTCCATTTCGGACATGCTCCTTCTATTTACCCTGCCCACCAAATGCAATTTGATTTCAGGAGAAATGAAACGAAGTGTTTCAGACATATAAAAAATTGCATCAATGTTGGGCTGATAGTCCAATACGCCGTGAAATACAAATGAATTCAGAACCTTTTCTGCTTCATATTGCAAAGGTTTGTATTTGAAAAAATCAACCCCATTATGCATTACAAAGCTCTTGTTCGAATTTTTATACGCCTTTGCATCCCTTTCAGAAACAAAAGACATCCAATAATTCATCCTGGACAACCTGTATTCAACGATCTTCCAATAGATAAACCTAAGCTTCCTGCGAATAGATTCATCGTTGTGAAAATTATCGGAATCCGAATCAGCGACGCCCAATAAAAACCGCGGGTGAATATCCTTAAAATTAAAAAATGAAAATCTGGAGGCATGTACAATATCATAACTACCAAACGAATACTTTTTTGCCAGTTTTAATATTTCCCTCTGGGGCAACGCTCCGGGTTTAAAAATACCTTTCTGATATACTTGTTGTATAGCTCCTGCCTTACTATTTTCAAAATATATATTTTTAACATTAAAAAACTTTTCAGGAACTATCCGTTTATCTACGTTAACAAAAAGAATGTCAGCTTCAATTTTGTCAGATGTATGTTTAAATATATTATAAAATATTTTTGACCTTCCATCAATATCCTCCTCCAAAGCATAAAAGTCAAGCAAATACAATATCCGCATGTAGCGTTTCAAATTGAATTAGTATACCGGCTAAGGTGAACTTAACACCTTAGAATATTTTCCTTTCATTAATAAAAATTTCATTTCGAAATAATTATATGAAAGGTATGCAATAGTATAGGTGCAGGTAATTACAATTAAGAATATACCAAAAATGCTGCCAGGGGAATTTGAAAATTTATTTTTCAGAAAATACGATGAAATAAAGAGAACCGGAACGTGATAGATGTAAACCCCATAAGACAACTTACCTACAAAGTTCCAAAAACCGTTATTTAGTTTAATCAGGGAATAGTTATTAAGGCTTATGTTCATAATAACAATAGTAAACAAACAGGAGTATAATTCGTTTATAAAAAAATCCGGTTTATAGATCGGAAACAAAAGGATACTGCCAATCGAAATCCAGGCAATTCCTTGGATCCATTTATTAAAAATAATGCGGCATTTGTCAAAATGGACCACTGACAGATATGCACCAACTCCTCCGATTGCCATACAATCAATTCTTGTAAGCAAAATCAGTTCATTGTGATTAAAAAAATGCAGAATCAATTTAACAAGAAAATATATAAGAATCACCGAAACGATCGCTTTGATCGGTTTTTCAGACTTGCCAATTACCCATGGCCAGAACAAATAAAATTGTTCCTCTACCCCGATTGACCAAAGAATCGGGATACCAGGGATGATCCTATTTAGTGCAAATGCAACATTTGGAATAAACAAAACGTACATCAGATAACCGGATAACTTCGTTAACGGATTTATACCGAACAAAACCAGGATAAAGGGAGAAATAAAAATAATTAAAAAATACAAAGGCCAGATCCGTAAAATTCTTCTGAAATAAAATTGAACTATATTAATTTTATTATAAAAATGCTTTTCAATTAAAAGCAGATAGGTAATTAAAAAACCGCTTAAAACAAAAAAAAGAGTTACCCCATATCTTGGAGCACAATGCTCATCAAGACCTAAAGAGGTTAATCCAAAAAGGTACAGGTATTCATCTATGTGACCAAAAAGCACGACTAAAGAAGCAATAGCTCTTATGCCATTCAAACCAGGCAAATGAACTTTTTGCATCTTGTCAATTTCTTCCAATGGAGCTGAGTGAAATTATGTTTTGAAAATTGAGCAAATCCGTTTTATATGTTCATGAGGAGTAATAAGGTACTCGCATTTAGTTGTATCCCCATGAACATCAATTTTCTCAATAATTTCAAGGGAAAGGAAATTATCTTCTGCATCTTTTACAATTCTCATAAATTGGTAATTCATATCAATAAAATATTTTTCAAGTTTCATCTGAGGTTCGTAACGTTTACGGTTAGATTCTGAATAGACCGGTAAAATTTCAATTAATACAAAAGGTCGTTGTTTGAGCAATACTTCATTCAGTGCCTGAACAACAAACCATTCATAACCCTCCACATCAATTTTGACTATGCAAATATCATCAGGCAATATCCTGCTTATTGAAGCTTGATCTGAAACAACTATATATTTTTGGTATACCGTATTGTCATTTTGGAAATTATCGATAAGACTTGCACTTATGTCAGTAGCATTATTATGAAATAAATTTAATTTCAAAATCCCATTTTCATTTGATACCCCAGTGGGAACAATTTGAGTGCTTAAAAAATTGTTTTCTTTAATGATTTCTTCGATATAGCTGACACATTTAGGGTTTGGTTCAAATCCAATGTAATTGATTTGGCTGTCCACCGATTTAACTTTCAGCAAGGATTGTCCAATGTTCGCTCCAATATCTATAAACGTCCCCTTTTTAATTTGCAATAGAAGATCAAGGCATTTTACCATCCAGATTTCGGACATTGGAATATTTCCAAACCCTATACCCCCGGAAATAGGCAAATTAAATTTCTTGCCATTTATCACAAGTTGGGTGTTGAAATTAAAAAATTTAATGCAACCAAGCCTGTTTAAAATTTTCAGCAGAAACAGCATAATTCCAACTTGTCTTAGTTTTTCAGGTAGCTTATCCTGACAATCCAGTGCTTTATTTTTCTAATTAAAACAAATATCGGAAAAAACCAATATGTCTTGAATTTATTCTTCTTTAGTTTCTTCTGAGAAACCGTTTCTATGTTGTATTTTCGCAGCCAGCCCGTTAAGCTTGTTAAGCTTGTTAAGCTTGTTGTTAAGGGACTGATTGACTATGCAAAATAAGTTAATAAACCAAAGCCTTCTGGTTTCTGTAATAATGCCTACTTATAACAGAGAAGCATATATTTCGGAAGCAATCAATTCGGTTTTGACCCAAACTTATCCCACTTTGGAATTAATCATAATTGATGATGGGTCAACGGATGGCACACAGAGTATCGTTTCCAAACATGCTGCCAATGACAGCCGTATTAAGTATTTATACAAAGAAAATGGAGGGCAAGCCTCTGCAAGAAATTTAGGGATTAAAAGCGCCCAAGGTGAAATAATTGCATTTCTGGATTCTGACGATATCTGGATTAATACTAAATTGGAAATTCAATTTTTAAATTGGGATTTTTCTTCGGTCGATATGGTTTATACCCTGGGATTCTACCTTAACGAAAATGGAGATTCAAAATCCATTGTTCCTTACAAATGGGTAACGGGTAGTTTTAGCGGGGAAATGTTTCTGAATATTTTACTTACTTCCAATACAACCAATACCGGAACCGTTTTATTAAAAAAAAACATTTTTGAAAAAATTGGCTTTTTTAATGAAAATCAGATTCTCAGGGGGACGGAAGACTTTGACCTTTGGTTAAGAATTGCCGATTCGGGATTCAATGTCTTAGGTCTTCCCGACAGAACAGTTTATTATCGTATACATGGCAGCAATGTTCACCACGATATCATTTCACAGTCGATTGGAAAAGTGACGGCATTAAAACAACTGATCGGAAACAAGAAAATAAATAATGCAATGCTATTGAAGCAATTTAGATTCTTTTACCGGGAACTTCATTTAAAATTATTTGAACAAAAGGATTTAATCTCCTATAAAAAGTACAGTGAAGAGTACTTACAAATTGATTCGAAAGGAACTGTGGCAAGAATTCAATCCGTTTTACTGAATAGGGTATCTATTCGATTATACCACTACATCTCTAAATATATGATTTTGCCAATAGGCTTTAGGATTGAATCCATTTCATATAAAAAGTAAAGTGTAAAAAAAATAGTACCTTTTCAGTAAATCAAACAGGTCAGTATTTATTTAAAGCGTTTCTTTCCAAACCTGTTTTGATTGTAACTCCTTAATTTTTTCTAACTCTCTCAAAATATTTAGAAGCTGTGATCCGGGAAATACCAAAAACGCTCGGTCAGATATTCACTTTTGCAGTAAGGATGTACCAGTATCCGTGTAAACACCAAGTTTTCTTCGAAAGCAAAACATATTAATTGCCCTACCGGAAAGTCGCCCGATTTTGAGGCAATTAATTACGGCTTTCCTCCTCTGCCCGATTGTAAAATAAACTACTTTGGTCTCAGAAACTAAAATCTAAAATTCATGTACATTTCAAAACTGAGAGTTTTAACGGAGTAAAAGGACTTCACTTTCCGATACAGAACTTACTGAAAATATTGGAAAGCAGATCTTCGCTGGTAACCTCCCCGGTAATCAGTCCCAGGTGATGCAGCGCATTTTTAATGTCAACAGAAATCAATTCCCCCGAAATATTACGGTTCAGCCCCTCGTACACTTTTTCGAGCGCAAAACTTGCATTCTGAAGGGCCTGAACGTGACGGGCATTGGTCACTACGGTTTCCGTAACGTTAATAGTACGGCTGTCAAATAAGTCAACGAATCGCTTGCGCAACGCGTCGATATTACGACGCTCTTTGGCAGAAATGAACAGAATGTCCTTAAAGGAAGCGAATTCTTTTTCTGTATAGCTCAGGTCTTCCCTGTCGATTTTGTTTCCAACAATAACCAACTGTGAATTTTCATTCAGATGCTCCTTGATTTCCTGAATTTCAGAATTCAGGCCGGTCTTTGTGAGTTCATGAACATCGAACAGGTAAACAACAATGGACGATTTCTGGATTTTCTCAAAAGTGCGTGAAACCCCGATTTGCTCAATTAATTCAGACGTCTGACGAATTCCGGCCGTGTCAATAAAACGAAAAAGAATGCCTTCAATACTCATTTCATCTTCAATGGTATCGCGTGTAGTACCCGGAATGTCCGAAACGATGGCCCTGTCTTCTTCCAGCAATACATTCAGCAATGTTGACTTTCCGGCATTCGGCTTTCCAACAATGGCAACCGGAATCCCGTTTTTTATCACATTACCCAATTCAAAGGAATCCACAAGTCTTTGAATCACCTTTTGTATAGATAATACCAATTGCTTTAAATCCTTACGATCGGCAAACTCAACATCTTCCTCACTAAAGTCCAGTTCCAACTCAATTAAAGAAGCGAAATTCACAAGGTTTTCTCTCAGTATTTTTATTTTACTGGAGAATCCTCCTCTCATCTGCTGCATCGCCACCTGATGAGAAGTAGCGGAGGTTGAAGCGATGAGATCGGCAACGGCTTCTGCCTGGACAAGATCTAACTTTTGATTGAAAAATGCCCTGAATGTAAATTCTCCGGCCTCCGCCAGACGGGCTCCGCGACGAATCAGCAATTGAATCAGTTGTTGCTGAATGTACCGGGATCCGTGACAGGAAAATTCCACAATGTCCTCAGAAGTATAGGAATTGGGGCCCTTAAACACGCTCAGCAGAACCTCATCCAGTACCAGATCGTTCTCCTTCAGGACGCCAAGGTGAATGCTGTGAGAATTGAGTTTGCTGATATCTACAGGCAATCCCGATTTCCTGAAAAAAAGCGTGCTGCAAATTTGAAAAGCATTTTTGCCTGAGACTCTGATTATTCCAATTGCGCCCACTCCATCAGGAGTGGCCAGAGCCAAAATCGTATCGCTATTTAGAGGATCGTATCTGATAAACTAATGGATTATTCAATTTTAAATATACCTACATTTTATTTATCTTCACGGACTGTTAAAACTTTATTCAAAATCCGATAAAAATGAGCGTACTTGTAAACAAAAATTCAAAAGTGATTGTACAGGGCTTTACAGGTACAGAAGGCACCTTTCACGCCACTCAGATGATTGAATACGGCACAACTGTGGTTGGTGGTGTTACTCCTGGCAAAGGCGGATCAAGCCATCTGGACCGACCCGTATTCAACACGGTTGAAAATGCAGTAAAATCAACAGGTGCAGATGTATCCATAATCTTCGTTCCACCGGCTTTCGCCGCAGATGCAATAATGGAAGCTGCAGAGGCCGGAATCAGAGTAATCGTGTGTATTACAGAAGGAATCCCGACAAGGGATATGATTGCTGCAAAGGAATACCTGAAAGGCCGCAATTGCCGTCTTATAGGACCAAACTGCCCTGGTATTATTACCGCCGGGGAGGCAAAAGTGGGCATTATGCCTGGTTTTGTATTTAAAAAGGGAAAAATAGGCATTGTTTCGAAATCCGGAACATTGACCTATGAGGCAGCTGATCAGGTTGTTAAGGCCGGTTTGGGTATCACAACAGCAATAGGTATAGGTGGTGACCCGATTATCGGCACTTCAACTAAGGATGCGGTCGAATTACTAATGAAAGACCCCGAAACAGAAGGCATAGTTATGATCGGAGAAATCGGCGGAGGCATGGAAGCCGAAGCCGCTAACTGGATAAAGCTAAATGGGACTAAACCTGTCGTAGGATTTATTGCAGGTCAGACAGCCCCGGCAGGAAGAACAATGGGTCATGCCGGTGCTATTGTTGGTGGAGCTGATGATACCGCTGCTGCAAAAATGAAAATATTGCGTTCCTGTGGAGTACACGTGGTCGAATCGCCCGCTGTAATTGGGAAAACCATGGCACAGGCACTTAAAAAAGCTGTAGTATCCTGACACATGTCTTTATTTTTCTTTCGGTTTTTAGCAATAGGACTACTGGTACCTGTTATTTCATTTTCAGAAAATCCACACGCTGAAAAAAAGAGTCCTCCCTCTCCGGATACTACCCAAAGCTTCATAAGGACCATGAATCTCGGTCAGCTTGAAACCCTGATTGATTATTTGTTTGAAATGGATTCCATTCCATCGGACATGATCAGGGAAATCAACATTGCCGTAATTGAAAAAAGAGAAATCTGGGATGAAAAAAATGTTTTTTCCTGGACCGAAATGAATTCCCGCCTGGATACCAACTGTCTGATTAATATTGTGGACGAGCAGCATCCATGTTTCACCTTACCCGCTGAAGGAGTAATTACCTGCAATTACGGCTGGCATAAAACCTACAATCACAACGGTATTGACATTGACCTTCGCAAAGGCACTCCGGTTTACGCTGCTTTCGACGGAATTGTTCGTTTCGCAAACTGGCAAAACGGTTATGGATATGTGGTAGTAGTCCGGCACGAAAACGGGCTGGAAACACTTTATGCACATTTGTCCAAAATTAAGGTGAAGGTTGGACAAGTTGTAAATTCAGGAGAGACTGTCGGGCTTGGTGGAGCCACAGGAAATGCCACCGGGAATCATCTTCATTTTGAGGTGCGGCTTTTAAGCAAGCCTATTAATCCGAAATACCTGATTGAATTCGGGGAGAAGAAACTGATAAGGGAAAAATTTTTGTTTAACTACTCGCATAAAGGCTGGTCGGTTCTGCCAACCTGATTCAGACATGTTCTTCTTTAAGTTTGTTCAGACACCTCATGAAGGCATCTCTGACACCTTCGTACTGGGATTCCCGGCCATAGTTACGAGACTGATGAGCTTCGTGAATCGATTCATTCGCATACTCAATCTGGTCATTTAACCATTTGAGTACCTCTTGTATTTGTTCCCTGTTCATAGCTCGATTGTTGCGGTTTGTTCTTGTATACGCATTACGTTACGATAATGTTCCAATCTTGTTAATATTTTTTTTACATAATAATAGGGCTCTTCTCCCCTGCAATAGCCATACTTGACGACTTCATCATTGTAATACTTTGGTTTTGATTTGTTTAAAAGATAGAAATCTACATTATTTTCCCATAAATCAGGGTCTTTGCCATATTTACGGGCCAGATTCCGGGCATCAATAACATGTCCAAGGCCCACGTTATAAGAGGCCAGAACGAATTTTATCCGTTCTGAAGAATCGCTTATAAAAGCTGCCCAATACCTGTCCAGATGCATCAAAAAATTAGTTCCGGCCTCAATATTCTGTATGGGTGAAGCGATCAGGCTATCGGCCCCAAATCGCTTTGATGTTGCGGGAATCAGCTGCATTAAACCGAATGCTCCTGCCCAGGACTGAGCCTCCGGATTAAAATGCGACTCCTGATAAATCATGGAGGCCAGCAATCTCCAATCCCATCCCAATTGTTTGCTGTATTTTTGAATGGCATGATCATATGGAGAAATGGAGCCTCCGTTCAGACAGAAAAATTCGCTTTCCATACGCTCACTGGCTTCCCGCTGATTCACAAAATATTTGCTGTATACGGCAGCCTGCAATCCTTTAGAATTGGCATCCGCAAGCCAACCGTTAATTTCCTTCAGAAGGTCAGGAGATCTTTTGCGGACAGCCCATGCTATTTTCTGAGGAAAACTGATGGCCGTTTTTATATCGATATTGTCAAAATAGGTTTGATTTACCAAAGCAATGTTTTCATCGGCAACTGTATACTGAATATATCCCTTGGCTACATATCCGATAAGTTCTTCCGTATCCTGGTTTCCCGCCGCTTCTGTAATATCAATTTCAGCTCCGATCTCCTGGGACAAACTGACAAGCCTTGAATAAAAGGAGGAACCCTTTCTTACATGAATGGTTTTCCCTGCAAGTTCATTCAGATTCCTTACTAATTTTTTTTCAATTGCACTGCCTGGCATCTTTTTCCAGCCTTTTGGCTTTCGTTGTACCAATACCTGCCTGGTCTGCATGAGAGGATCCGTAAAGTCAACAAGTTTAGTCCTGTCATTGGTAACAGTAAGATTTGCAGCTGCCAGATCGGCTTTACCGGCATTTAACTCATCCAGTATGGTATTCATGTCTTCAATCACTACCATCTCAAGTTCCACGCCAAGATGATTGGCAAAGGCATTCAGCAATTCATAATCATAACCCATTGGTTCCCCTTTGTAAACAAAATAACTGGTGGAATTGTTTTCAGCCAGGACAATGAGCTTGCCCCTATGCCTGATGGCATCCAGATCGGCAAATCCTGAGAATACAGAAGTGTCCTTTTGCCGGCTTAATTTCTTTATTCCCACCATGCACTCCCGGGCCTGCACAATCAGAAAAAGCCCTGAAAGCATGAGAACATACCTGATTTTAAGTAGTTTGAAAAACATGACCCCTCCTTCTATCAATCTCCGTACTATTCTACGAAATCAGGAAGGCAAGAGTTGCAAAAAAGCAGGGTAAATAGGCTGTTTGTGGAGTATTATTTTTTCTTGAATTCTGTTACGCTGTTGTCGTAACAGAGGAAATAATGGCCTTTCTGAAGGTTCGAGATACTTATTTGTTTTCCGAATCCCTTTTTGACGATCTGGCCATATATATCATATACTTCAAACATGGTCTGACCGGAAAACACAATATCATCCGAACTTTTATTGGTGCTGAATGTAAGAGGCGGAACAACCGACACGCAAGTCACAGTTCGGGAGTATTTGGGCAATGCGCCATATCCCACCTGCTTAATCCTGAACCGGTTTTCGCCGGAGTTTAATTCAGCCTGGAAAGAATATGAATTTTCAGTCTGTGTGCCCACCCCCTGAACCTCACCTACCTGAATCCACTTGTTCCATTTAAACTGCTCGATGATGAAGGGCAAGGACCCGTTTTCATTGGCTGTCGTCCAGGTCAGCAATCCTCCGTTAGAAACGGAAAGATAGGTTGCATCAAACGTAGCCTTGGGTTTTAAAGCCTCGGGATTCAGAATCCGGGGGCTGCAATCATCCCGGTGCTTAATTTCAATGGTAACTTTATCTCCGTATTTTAACTGGAACTGAGCCAGATCAATTTCAAAAGAACTTGCGTTGATTTCATCTGTTGCAACCCTTCCGTTTACAATTACCTCATAGGTGCAAAAACCAACCCCCGAAGCTGCAAATCCATTCTGAACAAACAGATTTTTGTTTTGGTACTTGCCTTCAACAACGACTACTTTTGAAAACAACTGACCTCCAATACCAAGGGCCCCCAAAAGCACCAAAATGTATTTTTTCATCTTTTCAATTCGTATTAACTCACAACGTACTAATGTACAATAAATTATAGAATTTGTCAAATTTATTTTGAATTCATTCTGACAAAAAGATAAAGGACACCCAAAACAAGGATCATGTAAATGATTATGCGGTAAACGCCCTTGAAATTTAATTTATACAACGGCTTTTCCTTTGTGTAGGCCCAAATCATACCAACCAGGAAGACACTAAAAAAAACAGCTGCAAATATCCAATGTCCTTTCCCTACATTCATTATTGAGTATTTTTGCAGACAAATATAAGACGGCTTTCTGGATATGGATAAGCGCAGTAGTTTTAGTTTCGTTGTAGCAGCCGGATTGACAATCGGAACGCTATGGACAGGCAAACTGGAAAAAGGGTTTGAAGCCTTGCGGATATACGATTACTTCAAGGCGAAGCACCTGTTTGAAAAATGCGAAAAATCCTATCCCGCAGGAGCATTCTACGGTCTGAGCAGCATCCTTTCAAAAAACGACAATCCTTTTTTCAACCTCGATTCGGCTTATGTTTACGTTTTAAAATCTCAAACCTGTTATTTGCGGGCTTCGGCAAAAGAAAAGAAATTATACAGAAATTTTAACCTCAATGATTCTGCCCTTGTGTTGCTGCTGTCTGAAATTCAGCAGCACGCATTTGAAATCTGCCAAAAAAAGAACAGCCTGGAGTCCTGTGAAAAATACCTCTCTTTTTATTCCCAGGCTCCTCAGGTTAAGGAAGTCCTGCAACTTAGAAACCGATTGGCTTATAAACAGGCGACCGACAAGAATGATTACGCTGCATATGCCGGTTTTACCGAACACTATCCGAATGCTGAGCAAGTCAAAGAAGCAAGGGAAAGATTAGAGGATCGACGCTTCAGGGAATTAACAAAAGACAAAAGTCTGAAAAGCTATGAAGATTTCATTCTTCACTTCCCGGACAGCCCCTTCCGGATTGATGCTGAAAATTCTATTTACGCACTTAGTACGGAGAAAGGTAACGTTGATGCTTACGCGTCGTTTATACGAAAATACCCTGAAAATCACAACGTACAAAGTGCCTGGCGCAACTTATACGCATTGTACACCAGCGATTACAGCCCGAAAAGAATTGCTCAGTTCAGAACCGACTATCCGGACTACCCTTTTTTAGATACTGTAAATAAGGAACTGGAACTATCGGCATTACCGTTTTTAAAATTCCGGGAAAACAACCGGTTCGGATTTATCGATTCAACCGGAACAGTACGGATTCCGGCCATTTATGAGTGGGTTGAGAATTTCTCAGAAGGACTTGCTGCCGTAGGATTGAATGGGAAGGCGGGGTTCATCAATAAATCAGGAAAAACCATTGTTCCGATTCTCTACGATGAGGCCGATTCTTACCAAAACGGTTTTGCTGTTGTAAAGCAAAACGGAAAAAGCAGCATGGTAAATAAAGCCGGAAAACTGATTCTTGCATTCGAGTATGATGAAGTCTTTAATTTCTCGGAAGGACTGGCATCCGTACTCAAAAACGGAAAGTACGGCTATGTGGATCAGAAAGGGTCAACAGTGATTCCCCTGAAGTTTAACAAGGCAGGAGATTTTATCGAAGGTCTCTCCTTTGTTGAAATCGGTGACAAATGGGGGTATATCAACAAGACAGGAACTATTGTCATTCCTTGCAAATTCGATTGGGCCGATAATTTCCAGGCCGGCGTGGCAAGAATAAAAATCGGTCAGCGTTACGGATTAATTCGTGCCAACGGAGATTCGGTTAGTGCGACGGAATCAGAAAAAATTAACCCTGCGTTTTCTGAAGACCTCAGACCTGTTCTGAAAAAAGGGAAATGGATCAATACTGATTTTCACGAAGGCCTTGCAAGAGTTAAAAAAGGAGGGAAATATGGATTCATTGATAAGTCAGGGAAAACGGTTATCCCTTTTGATTATCAGGAGGCTGAACCGTTCAGGAAGGGGTGCTCCGTAGTGCTGTTCGAAGGGAAATACGGCATTATTGACCCGGAGAACAATTTTATTGTTCCGGCTGAATTGGATGAGATCAAACCTCTGGAAGATGACGTCCTGCAACTGAGCAAACAGGACAAACTAGCCTACTTCAGAGTAAGCATAAAAAATTACATCTGGAAAGAGCAGGGGTATTAGTTTCGTTTGGCAGTAGCGGAGTTAAATTGCCCGATACCGATCAGCTGATCATAGGATGTCCCCGGTGCATGAAAATAAACCAGTATGCTGTAATCGTTCTCTGTCTCGAAATGCATTCCTTCAATCAACGTTTCATCAGCAGCCTTTTGACCATCCTTAAGGAATACATATTCGTAATTGTAATAGCCCTGCTTTAAATACAGACAGGCCTCATACGCCATCCTTTTGGGATTGTAAACCATTTCAGCTTCTTTCCTAAACTGCCAGTCGGTCAAAGCACCCAACAGATAAAGTTTACCATCTGTTACCGGTTCATACGGCAAAAAAAAGTAAACATAAGCGTAATCGGCTTCCCTTTCACTGTTTGAGGCCTCCTGCATCTTAATCAGATATCGCCCGTTTATATCCTGGGCAGTAGTGTACCGCTTAAATGTTCTTTTTTCCTCGGGCATCAGAACAACTGTGTTGATCGAATCGCTTTTTATTTTTTGAATGTGTTCGGTTTGTGTCTTCAGCGTTTTGATATCAAAATTCCGGAATTCATTTCCGCCTGTAAATACGTTTTCAACGTCGTAATTATAGGTAAGCAAACCGTCCTTAACGAAAGACGGCTTTAATCCGGATATGGCATTGTCGAGTCTTCCATTTTGAAAAACAATCACCTTCAGATCACCGAACGGATTTTCAATTTCAAACGAGGAATGGTCAATAGTGAAGTTAATTTGCTGCTTAAAGGTCCTGTCCATTGGTTCTGAGGGAGGTTTTACCGAAGCGTCAATACTGACCCGCTGATCCACAATCCTAAATCGTTTTGTTAAAACAGGATGATCAGGATTGTTGTCCTGAAAAACTTCTATGATATAATTGCCGGATTTGGTTATCGTCATGTTATCATTCGGAAACTGAAGATTGTAGTGCGTATAGGGCTGCAGTGTATTTATGGAAGAGCCGTATTCAGTGATATTATCCGTTTGAAAACCCGTAATATATTCCATAATCGAAAGATCAGAAGGCTCCCAGTCAGCGCTGCAATGAATAAGCGTATACGTGAAACTTTTTGATCCCCCCTCCAGATCATCAAAACTCAGCTTTAGCTGCTGTTTTGTTCCCAACTGAATGATCGGAGATGAAAGCTGAAAGGAAGAGTCGTACAACTGAACCGTTTTAATCGAATTCAGATAAATATGATCTTCGTAAACCAGTCTGCTCTCTCCTTTATAGGCGGACTTTCCTCCTGCTGTATCCGTCAAAGTGGATAAAAATTTCCTGAAGCCCGACTGGGCATTGAGCTGAACCGCAGGAGAAAAAGAAAAAATTACAAAAATCAGTCTGCGAAAAATCCGGAACATGTAAATAAATTAGTATTTAAAGATAATGATTTACCTTCGTGTTTATGGAAGAAACGCTGAAAGCCTTCGGGCGGTTATTGAAAATCATGGACGAATTGCGCGAAAAATGTCCCTGGGATAAGAAGCAGACTATGGAAAGCCTGCGCTATCTGACCATTGAAGAAACCTATGAATTGACGGATGCTATTCTGGAAAAGGACTTGCCCAATATCAAAAAGGAACTTGGCGATATCTTGTTGCACATTGTGTTTTATTCAAGAATTGCTTCGGAAACCAATGCCTTTGCAATTAAAGACGTGATTAATTCCCTTTGTGAAAAACTGATTACACGGCATCCACATATATACGGAGATGTCAAAGCAGAAACGGAGACTCAGGTTAAAGAAAACTGGGAAAAAATAAAACTCAGGGAAGGAAGCAAATCCGTGCTGGCGGGAGTTCCCGTTTCACTTCCTGCTATGGTTAAGGCTTCAAGAATTCAGGAAAAGGCAAAAGCGGTAGGATTTGACTGGGAAAATTCAGATCAGGTATGGGACAAAGTGAAGGAGGAAATTCTGGAATTTAAAAAAGAAGTGGATTCGAACGGTTCCCATGAAGCAAAGGAATCTGAATTGGGAGATGTCTTTTTTTCACTCATTAACTACGCCAGGTTTATCGATATCAATCCGGAAGATGCGCTCGAAAAGACAAATAAAAAATTCATTAAACGATTTCAGTATTTAGAAAAGGAAACGGCCAAAGAAGGCAAACAACTTGACAAAATGTCTCTGGAGGAAATGGATAAGTACTGGAATGATGCCAAGACCAGGACCTAAGTCAGCATCCCGCCGCAAACATTGATGGTCTGCCCTGTAATGTAGGAAGACAGATCTGAAGCCAGGAACAAGACAAGGTTGGCCACATCCTCTGCCGTACCACCCCGTTTAAGCGGGATTCCTTCCCGCCATTGCTCTACAACCTTCGGATCCAACGCTGCTGTCATTTCGGTCTCGATAAAACCAGGAGCAACGGCATTGCAACGGATATTTCTGGATCCCAATTCAAGAGCGACCGATTTGGTAAATCCGATGATTCCGGCTTTTGAAGCGGCATAATTGGTTTGCCCGGCATTTCCCTTTACTCCGACTACCGAACTCATATTGATAATGCTGCCTTTGCGTTGCTTTAGCATGGGCTTCTGAACCGCTCTGGTCATATTAAAGACCGATTTCAGATTGGCATGAATAACCTCATCCCATTGACTTTCGCTCATTCTCATAAGAAGCGTATCCCTGGTAATTCCGGCATTATTAACCAAAATATCAACAGTTGCAAATTCAGTAACAGTTGCAGCAACGAGTTCTTCTGCTGCTTTAAAATTACCTGCATCACTCTGATAACCTTTTGCTTTTATCCCCATTGCGCCCAGTTCTTTTTCAAGGGCCAGTCCCTTCTCAACAGAGGAAAGATACGTAAAGGCGATATGGGCACCCTGTGAAGCAAGTTTAAGTGCGATTCCCTTTCCGATTCCACGGGTTGCGCCTGTTACAAGCGCTGTTTTTCCTTCCAGTAATTTCATTATTTAGTTTTAATTTATTAAACCTGTACCAAAGAAACTGTTCTGCCCGGATATACCTTTAATGCGGCATCCAGGCATTCCATCGCCTTTTTAAGATCCTCTTTTTTTAAAACATAAGCAATCCTCACCTCATCTATACCGGCACCCGGACTTGAATAAAAACCGGTCGCCGGAGCCAGCATAACGGTCTGATTATTATGGTTGAATTTTTCAAGCAGCCATTGACAGAACGTATCTGAATTGTCAATGGGAAGACGGGCGATGCAATAAAACGCTCCGCTCGGCTTGGGACAAAGAACACCTTCCATTTCGTTTAGCGCCTGAACGACAAAATCCCTTCTTTCGGTATATTCTTTTTTTACTTTTTTGAAATACGCTGCCGGTGTGCCGATGGCAGCCTCCGCACCAATCTGACCGTAAGTCGGAGGACTAAGCCTGGCCTGGGCAAATTTCAGAGCAACATTCATCAATTCCTTGTTTTTAGAAATCAACGCTCCGATCCGGGCTCCGCAGGCGCTGTATCTTTTCGAAATCGAATCCAGCAACACAACATTGTTTTCAATTCCCTTCAGATGCATAACAGAAACGTAAGGTTTATCATCGTAACAGAATTCCCTGTACACTTCATCAGAAAGCAGAAAAAGATCGTATTGTAAAACCAGGCCTTTGAGAGATTCCAATTCTGATCTGCTGTATAGGCTTCCGGTGGGATTGCCCGGATTACACAGGATAATTCCCCTGGTTTTCCTGGTAATCTGATTTTCAAAATCCTTTACGGAAGGCAGTGCAAATCCGTTTTCAATAAAGGATCTCACAGGTTTTACGATTACCTCTGCAGCATTGGCAAATCCATTGTAATTGGCATAAAACGGCTCAGGTATAATAACTTCATCACCCGGATTAAAACAACTCATCATTGCAATCAAAAGCGCCTCAGAGCCTCCGGTGGTGATGATCAATTCATTTTCAGGGTTAACAGCAATATCATAAGACCGGTAATAACCGGCCAGTTTTTTCCGGTACGATTCGTTTCCGGCCGAATGACTG
This sequence comes from Bacteroidota bacterium, assembly GCA_013286385.1. GTDB lineage: Bacteria > Bacteroidota > Bacteroidia > JABDFU01 > JABDFU01 > JABDFU01. Next base: position 10,074 of record JABDFU010000012.1, on the reverse strand, counting down.
TACTCTATAGTCTTGATATCCGCATTCTTGATTGCACTAAGCATAATTTCAGGAGTTTCAATATCCGGCTGACCTATATTAAGGTGGTATACCGTCCTCCCCTCTTTTTTTGCTTTTTCAGCATAGGGCACCAATTTTCGGATTGGTGAAGCTGGCATTGATTTTCCTTTGTTCGAAATTTCAGGCATTTGCGGAGGCGTTTAAAAGTAAAGCCCCCATTCCGTATACGGAATCAGAGGCCTTGCTTATAGTAGATCTGAATTATTTTTTAGCACCGGTTGGGGCAACGGGCGCAGTAACAGCAGGTGTACCAGGAGTTGCAGGCGTTGGATCGGGCTTTACATTACCTTTAATCTTCAAAACTTTCGATGCAGATTTAGCGTTTGAAGTTACAGTAACAGTCTTCTCAAAAGCGCCTATCCGGTCTGTTGCATAGTGAACCTTAATAGAAGAGGTTTGACCTGGTTTAATGGGCTCTTTGGGCCATGTCGGAACAGTACATCCGCAGGAACCGGTACAGTTGGAAATAATCAGGGGTTCTTTACCGGTATTTTTAAATTTAAACTCCCTGTTGCCATCTGCATTATGTTCAATTGTTCCGTAATCAATCAGTTCAGTTTCAAACACGATATCAGCCGCATTCGGGTTTGTAGGATCAGGAGTTACGGTGGGTTGCTGAGCATACAATCTTCCAACCAGCGCCATACCAATCAGAAATCCCATTGATAAAATAACTTTTTTCATTTTTGTGTTTTTTTGGTTTATAACTGCCTATTTACCCTCAAAAGGTATGCCATTTTTATTCATTCCATTATCCGGAAACGTTTCTTCCACGGGCTTTGCCTCTATCCGCCCTTTAATTCGTAATATTTTCTGCTGCGTCTTCGCATTTGAAGTAACGGTTATGGTCTTTTCAAAAGGGCCCACGCGGTTTGAATCGTATTTTACTTTGATGACTCCCGTTTCTCCTGGTTTTATGGGATCCTTGGGAGGAGAAGGTACCGTGCATCCGCAGGAAGCCTGTGCCTTACTTATGACAAGAGGTTCTTTCCCTGTGTTTTTAAACTTGAACTCCGTGAAACAATCAGCGCCTTGTTTTAACGTTCCAAAATCATGCGTTTCTGACTCAAAAACGATCTCAGGAGCGTTGGGATCAGGAGGAGTTGCCGCATCCTGTGCGTTGCTTTTAGACCAACACGCAGTGAGCAAAACGATTGATAATACAACAGACTTCATTATCTGATTTTTTTAAGCTCACGAAAATAACAAAAATTATTCATCTTTTAGTAGTTTTGCATTTTTATTGGCGGAAGTAGCTCAGTTGGCAGAGCATCAGCTTCCCAAGCTGAGGGTCGCCGGTTCGAACCCGGTTTTCCGCTCTTACTTAAACTCAAGTCGTAAATACAAGCCATGGAAATTCCCAAGACATACAGCCCAAAGGGCATAGAAGACAAGTGGTACAAGTATTGGCTGGAAAACAAATTTTTTAAAAGTGTTCCGGACGGACGGGAACCCTATACCATTGTAATTCCCCCTCCAAATGTAACCGGCGTGTTGCATATGGGACATATGCTTAACAACACGATACAGGATGTTTTGATCCGCAGGGCCAGGATGATGGGTAAAAACGCCTGCTGGGTACCGGGAACCGACCATGCTTCAATAGCTACCGAAGCCAGAGTAGTGGCAATGCTCAGGGAAAAAGGCATAAAAAAAACAGACCTGAGCAGAGAAGAGTTTTTGAAATACGCCTGGCAATGGAAAGAAAAATACGGTGGAATTATCCTCGAACAGCTTAAGAAACTCGGCGCCTCCTGTGATTGGGACAGAACCCGGTTTACAATGGACGAAAATCTGAGTGAAGCCGTAATTGATGTCTTTATCGACCTCTATAACAAGGGCTTGATTTACAGGGGAGTACGAATGGTAAACTGGGATCCCCAGGGGCTCACCGCTGTTTCAGATGAGGAGGTCATTCACAAAGAGGTGAATTCAAGACTGTATTATTTTAAGTACCAGATCGAAGGAGCAGCCAATGAGTGGATAACCATTGCAACCACAAGACCCGAAACCATTTTGGGTGATACAGCTATTTGCGTTCATCCTGAGGACGAACGATACCGGCATCTGAAAGGAAAAAAAATTATAGTGCCAATTGTAAACCGGTCTGTTCCGGTCATTTTTGATGAATACATTGACAGGAATTTTGGAACAGGAGCGTTAAAAGTTACACCGGCACACGACATAAACGATTACAATCTTGGACAAAAACACAAATTAGAAATTATTGATACGCTTACAGCTGAGGGTAAAATAAGTCCGGCTGCCGGATTTTATGTTGGCGAGGATCGATTTGTTGTCCGTAAAAAAATTGCCAAAGAACTGGAAGAACTGGGAAGATTGGTAAAGGTTGAAGAAATTAAAAACAAGGTAGGATACAGCGAACGGACAGACGCTGTAATTGAACCGCGTCTGTCCATGCAATGGTTTGTAAAAATGGACAAGCTTTCAAAACCTGCGCTTGAAAATGTTTTGAACGGGCAAATCAAACTGATTCCGGACAAATTCGTAAACACTTATAAGCACTGGATGTCAACTGTTCACGACTGGTGCATTTCAAGACAGCTCTGGTGGGGACAACGGATTCCGGCCTGGTACGACGAAAAGGGAAATTTTGTTGTGGCAAAAACCAAAGAAGAAGCAGTTGAAAAATTTAAAGTTCTTAGTCAGACCGGCGCAAACATGCCGTCTGACTTGCGCCAGGACGAAGACGTGCTGGACACCTGGTTTTCATCCTGGCTATGGCCCATCAGTGTTTTTGATGGCTTCAAAAATCCGGGGAATCCCGATATAAACTATTACTACCCTACCAACGATCTGGTAACGGCGCCTGAAATTCTTTTCTTCTGGGTTGCACGTATGATCATTGCAGGCTATGAGTACAGAGGAATAAAACCTTTTTCAACTGTTTACTTAACAGGTATTGTGCGGGATAAACTGGGCCGGAAAATGTCTAAATCCCTCGGCAATTCCCCTGACCCGCTTGAGTTGATTGAGAAATTCGGTGCCGACGGAGTCAGGGTCGGAATGCTTCTGGCCTCCCCTGCCGGAAACGATCTTCCTTTTGACGAATCACTTTGCGAGCAGGGTCGTAATTTTTCAAACAAAATCTGGAATGCATTCCGGCTGATTAAGGGTTGGTCCGTTGATCCGGCTTCCGTTCAGCCGGAAGCCTGCAGAACAGCCGTTGAGTGGTTCAATTCACGCTTTAACGAACAACTCGGTATCATCAATGAACATTACAGCAAATACCGCATGAGCGAAGTGCTGATGACTGTTTACAAACTCATCTGGGACGACTTTTGCTCCTGGTACCTTGAAATGGTAAAGCCTGAATTTGTCGAAGGAATAAGCAGACCAATAGACAAATCAACTTTCGAATCCACCGTTTTATTTTTCGAAAAAATCTTAAAAATCCTGCATCCATTTATGCCTTTCATAACGGAGGAACTGTGGCATTTGATTGCTGTTCGTGACGAAAAGAATTGCATTATAACTGCCGATTGGCCTGAAACCACAGCTACCTCTTCAGCAATTCTGGCTGATTTTTCCCTCGCCAGTGAGCTCGTTATCGGAATCCGTAATAGCCGAAAAGAAAAAAATATTTCACCCAAAGAAGTACTTGAATTGGTAATAAAATCAAACACTCCTGTCGTTAGTAACAGTTGGACTGACCTGATCAGTAAACTTGGAAACCTTGGCAAGATCAGTTATTCCATTCAAAAAACAGAAAAAAGCATTTCCTTTCAGATCCGGCAGTTCGAATGTTACATCCCCTACTCCGTTGATATTGACGTTAAAGCCGAAAAGGATCGTCTTGAAAAAGAATTGGCCTACAATAAAGGTTTTTTAAAAACCGTACAATCCAAACTTGCCAACGAGCGTTTTGTATCCAATGCAAAACCCGAAATTCTTCAGACAGAGCGTCAGAAACAGGCTGATGCGGAAGCCAAAATCAAATCAATTGAAGAGCAGTTGGCAAGGATATAAACTCCGGAGGATTTATATATACCCGGCTATTTTATAAAAAAAACATCCGAAGAGTTCATGACTCAGCAGAAACCAACTTGCGAATGTAAAGGCATTCGGAACAAACAGATAATCAAGATCGAATTTGACCGGCCCGCTTATACGGTCTGTTGAATAGGGATCCACCCGGACGCCGGCCTTTTCAAAGCAAGCCGCCGCCCTTCTCATGTGGTAGGCAGAGGTAATAAGCAAATACCTCTTGGACAATCCCAGCGGCCCCTCCAGACTGTCTATAAGCAGTTTTACCCTGACAGCATTTTCATGCGTATTCCGGGAGATATCCTCCAAAAGAATGTCATTCGCAGGGATTCCGATAGTGACCAGATAACGCTTTACCCACGGACCGTCAATATCTTCAGGACGCGTCAAACTTCCGGAGCCCCCTGAATAAATTATTTTCTTCAGTTTTCCTTGCCGGTACAACTCCACAGCCTGAAACATACGGTCAGCACAATACGAAAATTGCAGGCGATCCATTGTTTTATCATACCGCGCAATGGTTCCCAACACGATGGCAACCTCATAATTTTGGGAACTCTGCAATGAAACAGCCGGAACCTCCCAATAATGCAGTGCCCGGTCGAATAAAAACGGATTGGAAAACAGCAGTATAGCTGCCAAAAGTATCCATATCAAACGCTTTTTCCTCTCCGGGGCCTTTCCTGTAAGAAGATAAATCAACAGAACTACTATCCAGAGTATTGGATTAAGCAGGAAAGAAAGCAGCTTCGAAATGAAAAAAAACATACCTTAAGTCTCAAATGAAAGCTAAAATTACGTTAAAAATTCTGACCGATGCAGTTCTTGCGATTTCATGCCTCCTCCTGATCTGTTTTAACTCCCTGCTAATTTATGGCCTTAAAATGGGGAAAGGCCAAGTGTATATTGTTATGAATTCCCGTCCGGTTGAAGATTGCCTGAAGGATAAACAATTTCAGGATTCGCTTAAAAAAAAACTTTTACTGATTGAGGATATCCGAAAGTATGCAATGGACTCTCTTGGACTAAAAAATTCTCCCAACTATACTTCCGTTTACGACCAGAAAAACAAGCCGGCCATTTGGGTTCTTACCGCATGTGAACCCTTTGAGCTTAAAATCAAATCCTGGTGGTTTCCGGTAGTCGGAAGAGTGCCCTACAAAGGCTTCTTCAGTAAAGAAGAAGCCGAGGCTGAACAGGTCAGTCTTATTCTCCAGGGATATGATACAAAACTTGGCAGCACCAACGGATGGTCTACTCTGGGCTGGTTCAGAGACCCTATACTTTCAACTATGCTCTATCAAAGCGAAGGAAATCTGGCCGAACTCATTCTTCATGAACTCACCCACTCCACCGTTTTCGTAAAAGACAATATTCAGTACAATGAGAACCTCGCCAATTTTGTAGGAGAAACCGGCGCAAAAAAATTTCTCGCATTTAAATTCGGAAAAAAATCTGCGCAGTTTATCCGATACACGAATGAGCAACAAGACGAACTCACTTATAATCAATACATACTCCGAAGCCTGAAAAAACTGGACAGTCTTTACAAAACGCTTACGGTTGATCAGCGCATTTACGAGAAAAAATCCAAAAAGGAAAAATTAATTTTAGCTATCGTACTGGGGGTTCAGGATCTTGCCCTTAACAACAAAATCCGTTACATCAAAATCAGCAAAAGAGCGCTACTCTGCAAAAATGCCTTCTTTATGGAATTTATACGCTATGATTCCGAACACGACTTATTCGAAGAAAAATTCCGGCGGAATGCAGGATCCAATCTGAAAACATTTATTAAGCAGCAGAAACAATAGTGCGATTAAGAAACGACAGCGAAATTACTGAATGTTCGTTTTTACAAATTTCTTTACCGCCTGGGAAGTACCGTAGTCGACCTGATACAGGTAAACACCCTGAGGTAAATTTCCTGCATAATAGGTTACGCTGTTATAACCTTTAATCGCAGGGAACTGAATGGTTTCCATCATTTTCTGTCCCAGATTATTAAACAGGTTAATCTGCACCAATCCATCCGCAGGAATAATAAAAGGTATGGTGATGTTTCCGCTGACAGGATTGGGACTTGGGTTAGGCAGACTAAAGGCATTGTTGTTCAACGTAGCACAACAGGTATTGTTGGAAGGATCTGAATCTGCGCTGCCGTCCGGATAAACAGCTGTTACACAAACATAAGAATGTTCTGAAGTAGAACTTAGCCGGGGCTGGGTAAGCAGTTCATAATTAACGAGTGTATTTCCAACACCTAACGAACCATTCCACTGTTCAATAAATCCCGGATCACCATCCACATCAACAACAAAACTTAAGTTTGTCAGCGGACGATTGGACCTATTCTGAAACGTAACATATACGGACAGGAAACCATAAGCATCAACGGTAGCGGTCACCGGACACAGCGTGACATCATACTGCGCGAAATTGATGTCAAAATGCTGTGAAGAAGTATCTGAACATCCGGCAGAATCCATTAACGTAAGCAGAACCTTATGCAACCCTGTATCTGATGCCGAATAATTTACGGACGGGTTTGCAAGACTGCTGTGATTGCCCGCTCCGAAATTCCATAAATAGGTATTTTTCGAACTTTCAAATGAAGGATAAAATTTAACAGTTAAAGGGGGATTGATTTCTGTGGAAGAATACGTAAAAGCAGCATTGGGTAATGGCAATATGCTGAAAGATTGAATACGCGAAGAATCCAGACATCCGGTGGAAGAAGTTGCAATAAGAAAGGCTGTATGTACACCTGGAGTGGAAAACTGATTTATAACCGTTGAATACGATTTCCCACCAATACTTTTAGTGCCGTCAAAAATCCAGTTCCAGTTGACGATTGTATCCGGAGGGAAAATATAGGCCAGGGAATTAAAATTTACCCCGGAATTAAGACAAAAAGGAGTTCCGGTAACTGTAAAGGTATCGATCGGAAGACTATGAACGGTTAGAACGGTTTTAAAGGTGTCAACGCAGCCATTGAAGGCAGAATCAATAATCAGAAGGGAATCAAGACCTGAATTGGTATAGGTATGGGTAAGATTGTTAACGTTCGTCACAAAAAGCGGTGAAGTATTATCGCCGAACAGGACTTCGTGATCCTGGATAGGGGAAACAGATGTAGATTTATCGGTAATGATTACTTCTCTTCCAGCGCAGGGAAGAGTTGTCGTGAAACTGGCGATTGGAGATGGATTCACCGTAAATGTATGAAATGCGGTATCACTGATACATCCATGATTGCTGGTTATGGCCAATTTGACTTTGAAAGTACCGGGAGTCGAAAATATTTTCTGGGAAACCGGAAGCTGGCTGGTATCTCCCTTTCCAGAACCAAAATTCCAGTAATAACTTTGAACTGAATAGCCAAACAGGCTGTCTATGGGGGTGAACTTAGTGGCATAACCTGTACACAAAAGGAATGGGGAAGAAAAATCGACATATGGTTTTGGGTAAACATGAATAATGCTGTCCGGACTTGTATTGCTGCATCCTGAACTGGAAGTTATCATCAAATAAACAGAGAAGGTACCGGTATCCGATTTTGACTTGTAAAGATGGCTCGGATTCTTTGTTGTATCAGTTGTCAGATCACCGAAATTCCAAAACCAGCTTTTTATAGAATCACCGGGGACTGTATCCTTTGAAAGATTTATGAATTTCACAGAATCTGATTGACAGTATTTTGTATTGGTAATTGAAAAACCGACAATCGGTGCAACTCCCTTAATGGCAATGTCTATTGAATCAAGTGCCATGCAACTGTTTATATCCGTTACTGTTAAATAATACATGCCCGAATCCAGAATAGCTATACTTGACTGAGTCGAGCCACCCGGGGACCAGGAATACGCTTGAACCAATGCTGCTCCCTGAACTAATTTAATCCGTGCTCCTTTACAAATGCTTACTTTAGGTCCAAGCGAGGTGGAATCTTTGAAAGCATCAAGAATAACAGAAATGGTGTCTGATTGAAGAGAACAATTTCTATGATCCGATATTTTTACGAAATAGTTTCCACTACTCGAAATGGAATAGGCCGAATCCGAAACGATGCTATCCTGCCATAAAAAAGTGTATTGACTATTGACCAAACGGGTATTCCAGGTTACCGTCCCTCCTTTGCAAAGAGGCAATACTTTTGGAGGATAGCTGATGGTCGGGAATTTTACACTTATAGTATCTGAAGACCAGGCCCCAAACACATCAAGGGTATGAACGGCAAATTTTCCCGTATTGCTTACGGAAAGACTGTCATGCAATGAATCGATTACAGACCAGGAATTATTGACGCTGTCAAATTTGGACCAACTGTACTTCAAATAGCAGCTTCCTGCTCTGATTGTTGTATCACAGAATCCGGAATTTATAGAAATATCGGGACCTAAATTGACTTTGGGCGCATATTTGCTGTGCAGATAGTTTTCAACCTGGTTTATCTGAGCTTTATTCAATACCGTGTCATAATTGATCACTTCAAAGATATAGCCATTCCAATGGCAATTTCCGGCATCCATAGGATCATTTCCAATGATTAAATTGGGGATGGTCTTGGAAGTAGGTGATTCGCCTGTTATTATTTTTGGTGCATTTATAGGTGAAAAATTCAAATTTAATGAGTCATTTAAATAGATGCTGGTATTAAATGCTGTATACTTTGGATCCTGGTAAAAAATGGATTTTCCTGTATAAAGCAAAAAAACATATTGGGGTTGTGTGGCGCCGTTGGCATTTGACATAATTCCTGTCCAATTAGGAAAAACAGTCCCCCCCCCCCAGTCCATTGCGCTACTAAAAAAGTTGTGCAGACCTTTAGCGTGTCAGAAACCGACAAAAAGTCCTGCACCCCGTCAAAATATAAGCCATTCCTGTTACACAGAGCATTAGATACAAGGGACGGCTGATCGCTTACATTCCTCTGAATTGCAGTATCCTTATGGCCGCTCAAATCGTAGCAATAGGCAACCTGATTTCCGGTGGAGAAATGAACGCTATCTGAATTTATCCAAAAACTCAGGTGAGCCACCGAATCGGGAGAGAACTGAGAATAGGAAACGGAGGTAACAAATAAAAACGAAAAAACAAAACAATGCCATAAACACAACTTATTCATTCCCGAGTAAGATTTATCATGTTAGTTGACACTTCGAACTGCAATTTAAGAAAAAATACAAAGCCAATGCCTGCTGACTGGCAAAAGGATATATTTGCAAAGCATTTGGAACACAATACGCACATGGCAGAAGTTTGGGACAGAGAAATTGAACCTTCGACCCGCTGGTACAAATTAAACCTTGCCTCAATTCTTCGTTTCAAGGATTTAATATTTCTTTTTGTTTACAGGGATTTTGTTTCGGTTTACAAACAAACCATTCTTGGCCCGATCTGGTTTTTCATTCAACCCCTTATTACAACAATTACTTTTACGCTTGTATTCGGAAGACTTGCCCATGTTTCCACGGACGGGTCACCAAAACTGCTCTTTTATCTGGCCGGAGTTACCCTTTGGAATTATTTCGCTGACACACTTATTAAAACTTCTGAAACCTTTACCGCAAATGCAAATATATTCGGCAAAGTTTATTTCCCTCGAATCGTCGTACCGCTTTCCATCGTTATTTCAAACCTGATTAAATTCGCAATCCAGTTGTTGTTATTCCTCGCCATTTGGACTTATTTTCTCGGCATTCACGCTATCCATCCAAACACTGTTTTGCTATTCCTTCCATTTTTGATTTTGTTAATGGGAATTTTGGGCTTTGGTTTCGGCATTCTGATTTCATCAATAACCACCAAATACAGGGATTTGAAATTTTTAATTGCATTTGGAGTCCAAATTTCCATGTATGCCACTCCGATAGTATATCCAATCTCTTTCGTTCCACAGCAATACAGATGGATCGTACTCGCTAATCCGGTTACAAGTATAATTGAGACCTTCAAATTCGGATTTCTGGGAGTTGGCGAATTCAATTTGCTCCATTTGCTTTA